>CAIYNT010000027.1 GCA_903927605.1 uncultured Holophagaceae bacterium | reverse complement strand
GCCGTCGGTGTTGGGCGTCTGGCCCGTGATGATGGAGACGTAGCTGGTGAGCAGCTGGCCCGTGGCGTTGCGGGGCAGCGCGGTGAGGATGGGCTGGATGTCCTTGAAGCCGGCCACCAGCTTCTCGATGCCGACGATGGCCACGTGGATCTTGGGCAGGGTGGTGACGAGGCGCGCGTTGCCCTCGTTGGTGATCAGCACGAGGCTGCCGGTCTCGGCCACGGCGATGTTGGCGCCCGTGATGCCCATGTCCGCCTGCAGGAACTTGGGGCGGAGCTTGGCCCGGGCGAATTTCACCAGCTTGGGGATGTCGGGGGCCTGGCCTTCCTCGACTTCCTGATTGAAGACCTCCGTGACTTCCTCCTTGGTCATGTGGATGGCGGGCATCACCATGTGCGACGGGGTCTGGTGGGCCAGCTGGATGATCCACTCGCCCAGGTCTGTCTCATCCACCACGATGCCGGCCTGCTCGAAGGCCTTGTTGAGGTGGATCTCTTCGGAGGCCATGGACTTGGACTTGACCACCCGTTTGACCCCTTTTTCCTTGGCCAGGTCGAGGATGTATTTCTTCACCTGCGCTGGATCGGAGGTCCGGAAGACCTTGGCGCCCCGGGCCTCCGCGCTGGCCTTGAACCGCTCGGCCAGAACTTCGAAGTTGGAGGAGGCGCTGGCCTTGATCTCCACGATCTGGTCTCGCACTGCCTCGAAGTCGATGCCCTCGTAGGCCTTGGCACGGCTGGTCCGGTAGGCCTCGGAGAAGCGGCCCAGGGCGCCCGCGAGGTTCGGGTTGTGGAGGGCGGTCTCGATGGATTCCCGGAATTGGGTTGTCATGACGCCACCTGTTCGAATCCGTCGATCACGACGATGACGAGCCGCCCCGGTCCATGGACCCCGATGGTGAGCACTCGCTCGATGTCGGCCGTGCGGCTGGGGCCAGAGATGAAGGAGATGTAATTGAGCTGGTCCGGGCGGAGACGCTCGAGCACCGACCCCATGTCCTCCAGGATCCGGTCGCCGCCGATGATCGCCACGTGGATGGGGGGCAGGGTGGAGACCAGGCGCGTCTCGACGGCCGTGGCATCCTGGACCAGAGTGCCCGTTCCGGCGATGGCCCAGTCCATCTGGCTGAGTCCCACCCTGGCGGCCGCCGATCCCTCCCGGCTGACTTCGAAGCTGAGGCCCGGCACCTCGGCCCGGAGTTTGTCGGTTCCAGCCCAATCCAGGAAGCTGCCCGCCGACCAGACCGCGCCGCACTGAGGCGCATCGGACACTCCCGCCTCCTTCAGGAAGGCCAGCACAAAGGCCAGCGCCTCTTCCTTGCCTACGAAGCGATGGACTTCGGCACTGACGGCCTCCGCCCGGGTCTTGAAAGCCTCGAAATGGGAACTCATCGGGACTCCTTTCACCGTGTGGCCAATTCCAGCAGGTAGAGGAAGCTGCGGTAGACCTCGCCCGTGGAGCGGGTCATGCCCACTTCGCAGGTGCGGCTGCTGGCGTAGTGGCCATCAAAGGTTTGGGTCTTCACTTCATCGGCTTCGTGCTTCGTCGCGGAAGCTGTCAGTTCGGGAAGCATGAACCCCCGGTCGCCCGCGAACCCGCAGCAGCCGGCATCCCGGGGCACCACGACCTTGTCGGCGCAGGCCGCGGCCACGCCTTCCAGCTGCGGCAGCAGGTTCATCTTGGTCACGGAACAGACCGGATGGAGCACCACCGAGCCGACCTTGCGGTTCACCTTCAGCCGTGGCAGGAGCACTTCGTGGGCGAAGGCCGTGCTGTCGAGGATCTTCAACCTGTCGAATTTGGCCTGGTTCTCGGACGTGAGGTAGGCGCGGCTGGTGATCACCCCATGGGTGCAGGGGCTGGTGTCCATGACGATGGGCAGGCGGCCCTCCTGGCTCCACTCCCAGAATTTCTCGATGGCGCGGTTCACCGTGAACTTGTGCGCCAGGTCGAACCCCTTGGAGGAAAAGGGCACGCCGCAGCAGGTCCCCTCGACGTCCAGGGGGATGTGGACCGGAACGCCGGCCCGCTCGGCAACCCTCACCAGGGCCTCCACCAGGCTCAGCTCCGTGGGCTCGCCCGGCAGGTGGCCCATCATGCGGGAGATGCAGGCCGGGAAGTAGATGGCCTGCGCCCCCTCCAGGGAGGTCCTGGGCAGTGGGGCCTTGGCGGCCTTCGGCATCTCGGGGCTCCACTGGTGCCCCGAACCGATGGGCTTGAGGAGCCGGGTGATGAAGGGCAGCACCTTGGGGCCGAAGATGCTCTGGACCAGGTGTCCGGCCCGGAGGGCCACGCGCATGACCGGCTCGAGGGTGGCGAAGTTGCGGGCCACCGTCAGCGCGAGCTTCTGCGCACGGCGGCCATGGCTGGCGCGGCGGAAGCGCTTGGTGAGCTGGCCCGTGTCGATGCTGACGGGACAGGCCGTGGCGCACAGGCCATCCACGGCACAGGTATCGAGAGCCATGTAGGGGAAGGCTTCCCGCAGGGAGGAGAGCAGGGCAGGGTCCTCATGGTTGGCCTCGAGGCGTGCCATCTCCCGGCGCACGACGATGCGCTGCCGGGGTGTCAGCGAGAGCTCGCGGCTGGGGCACTTGGGCTCGCAGTAGCCGCACTCGATGCACTTGTCGACCTCCTCTTCCACGCCGGGCATGGGCTTGAGGTCGGCCAGGTGGCACATGGGATCGGCATTGAGGATGACTCCCGGATTCAGGAGACGCCTGGGATCCACCAGATCCTTGAGCTGCTCCATGACGGCCTTGGCTTCGGGCCCCCACTCGGCCTCCACGAAGGGCGCCATGTTGCGGCCCGTCCCGTGCTCGGCCTTCAGCGCCCCGTCGTATTTCTTCACGACCAGTTCGACGACGTCATCGATGAACCGGGCGTAGCGGTCCACGGCCGTCTGGTCGTTGAAGGACTGGGTGATGACGAAGTGGAGGTTCCCGTCCTTCGCGTGGCCGAAGATAATGCCCTCGTCGTAGCCGTGCTTGGCGAAGAGCTTCGTGAGGTCCACGGCGGCATCGGCCAGGCTCGCGATGGGGAAGGCCACATCCTCGATGAGCACGGTGGTGCCACGCTTCCGGACAGCCCCCACGGATGGGAACGTGCCCGACCGGATTTTCCAGAACAGGGCCTGCTCGATGGGATCGTGGGTGAACCGGGCGGGTTCCATCAGCTTGAGCCCGGCCGTCGTGGCGAGCGCGGTGCGTTCCAGCTCGGCGCGGACGGATTCGTCCCGGCCCTGGAACTCCACCAGCAGTCCGGCGGCCCCTTCGGGCAGAGCCTTGATGCTGGGGGGAATGCCCGGCTGGTTCTCGACGGACCTCAGGGACGCGCGGTCCAGCAGCTCCAGGGCCGCGGCGCCGGCGTCCCGGAGGGGAACGATGGACGCGCAGGCGGCATGGAGGTCGGGGAAGAGGAGGAAGGCGGTCACCTTCACCGGCAGGTCAGGCACGGACTTCAGGACGGCCTCGGCAATGAAGGCCAAGGTGCCCTCAGAACCCACCAGCAGGTTGCGGAAGATGTCCACGGGCCGGTCGAAATCGATGAAGGCGTTCAGCGAGTAGCCCGTGGTGTTCTTGGTCAAGTATTTCGACCGGATGCGCGCCGCCAGGGCCGGATTCGACTGCAGGTCCGCCTTCAGCCTCAGGAGTCCCTCCGCCAGGGCGGGTTCGGCCGCGCGGAAGCGCTCATCCGCATCGGGCGCCGCCGTATCGATGACCGTGCCGGAAGGAAGCACGAAGGTCAGGGATTCCAGCGTATGGTAGGCATTCTGCGAGACACCGCAGCACATGCCGCTGGAATTGTTGGACAGGATGCCGCCCACGGTGCAGGTGTTGATGGAAGCCGGATCGGGGCCCATCTTGGCCTTGAAGAATTTGAGGGCATGGTTCACATGGGCGCCGATGACGCCGGGCTGGACCTTCACCTTGGCGCCGCCGTCCAGCACCTGGATGCCGCGCCAGTTGCGCGCAACCTCCACCAGGATGCCGTCCGAGACGGACTGGCCCGACAGGCTGGTGCCCGCGGCCCGGAAGGTCATGGGGAGGTTCCGCTCGTGGCTGAGCCGGAAGAGGCCCCGGATGTCCTCGACGCTCCCGGCAAAGGCCACCGCCTTCGGAATGAGCCTGTAGAAGCTGGCATCCGAGGCGAAGGCGATCAGATCCACGGGGCGGTCGAGGACACGGTCAGGGCCCACGATCGCCACGAGGGAATCCTTGAGGGAGGAGGTGGTGGTGGTCATGGGAACATTCTCTCCCTAAGGGCGGCAGCCGGAGGTCCCGCCGACCTCAGGAATGTCGGCGGGACCGGTTGCAAGTCAAGATTTCCCTGGCTACTTGGCCGGGGCAGGGGCGGCGTTGGGAGCGGCTGGAACAACAGGCGCGGGGACCGTCGTGACCACCGCCGGGGCGGGCGCCGGGGGTGCCGGCATCCAGCTGGCGGGAAGGATCTTCGCATAGAAGAAGATGACGACGCCCACGAGGGCGGCCAAGGCAAGGCTATGGAAGAACACATAGCGGAGGATGGTGCCCTCTTCACCCTGCTGGTTGGTGGCCACCGAAGCGACCACGATGCTCTGGGCGTCGATCATCTTGCCCATCACGCCGCCGGCACTGTTGGCGGCCGCCGTGAGAATCGGGTTCAGGCCCAGCTGCTGGGCGGTGACCTTCTGGAGGCCCCCGAACAGCACGTTCGAGGAGGTGTCGCTGCCGGTGAGGGCCACCCCCAGCCAGCCCAGCATGGCACTGAAGAAGGGGAAGAGGGCGCCGGTGGCGGCGAAGGCCAGACCCATGGTGGCATCCAGACCCGCCCCCTTGGTGGTGTAGCCCAGGGCGAGCATGGCGGCAATGGTCAGCAGCGAGATCCGCACCCGGTAGATGGTGTGGCCAAAGATCTTGAGCAGCTCCAGGGGGCCGAAACCGAGGAGCAGGCCACTGCAGATGCCCGCGAGGAACAGACTGGTGCCCGTGGTGGAGAGCCAGTTGAAGGTGTAGACCGCCACCTCAGGGGTGGCTTTGGAGACCACTGGGGGGGCTTTGATGATGTTCTTGTGGATCAGGGGCATCTCATAGGACTTGACCGTGATTCCCATGAGGAGATTGGGCTGGTTCTTGGGGCCGCCATTCAGGAAGGCCTTGACGTGAGGGGTGCCCCAGGCGAACACGAACACCGACAGGAAGACCCAGGGCATCCAGGCCTTCACGACCTTGCCGCTGCCCTGCTCCACCTTCGCGCCCACGGCCTCATCGTGCTCATAGCGCCAGATGTTCCTGGGCTGCCAGAACTTGAGCAAGATGACGGTGGCAACCATGGAGACGATGGCACCGATGATGTCCACCAGCCAGGGGCCGTGGTAGTTGCTCACGAGGAACTGGGTGATGGCGAAGCTGGCACCGGCGGTGAGGCAGGCCGGCCAGACTTCCAACATGGCCTTGCGACCGGCCATGGTCCAGATGATCCAGAAGGGCACGATCAGCGAGAAGATGGGCAGGATCCGTCCGACGGCAGCACTGAGGTGATCCAAGGGGAGCCCCGTCACGCCGGCCAGCGCGATGATGGGTGTGCCCAGGGCGCCGTAGGCGACGGGGGCGGTGTTACCGATAAGGGCAATGCCGGCGGCCTGCAGGGGACGGAAGCCGAGGCCGATGAGCATGGCGGCCGAAATCGCCACCGGAGTGCCGAATCCCGCGGCGCCCTCGATGAAGGCCCCAAAGCTGAAGGCGATGAGCAGGGCCTGGATGCGGCGGTCCGAGGCCAGACCGGCGATGGAGTGCTTCACCACCTCAAAATCACCTGATTTCACGGTGATGTCATAGATGAAGATGGCGTTCAGCACGATCCAGCCGATGGGCACCAGGCCCACGAGGGCTCCCTGGACGGCCGACATTCCCGCCAAACCAGCTGGCATCCGGTAGACGAAGATGGCCACGGCCAGAGAGGCGACCAGCCCAAGGATGGCTGCATAGTGCGCCTTCACATGCTTGGCCAGGAGGCCCAGCAGCACGAAGACCGGCAAGGCGGCCACCAGGGCCGAAAGAAAGATATTCCCCATGACGGGGGAATAGACTTGGGTCCATGGAGTCATGGAGCCTCCTGAAGGAAGAGGGTGTTGTTGGCTTGAGATGTTTAGGAAAGAACCTGGGGCGAAGACTACAATAGGTCTAGTGGTCAGACCACACTTGAGTGACACATTTTGATCACACTTTTTATCTATGTAATTTTGCTGCATTTATATTTTTTGATTAGGGTATAGCCATGGAATTCACGCCCATCAAGACCAAGCGCCTCTACGAGGAAATCGTGGAGCAGATCAAGCAGCTCATCACCGACGGGAAGCTGAAGCCCGGGGACAAGCTGCTGGGGGAGCGCGAACTTGCAGACCAGTTCCAGGTCAGCCGGGCCTCGGTCCGCGAAGCCATCCGGACGCTGGAGATGCTGGGCGTGATCGACATCCGACCGGGGGAGGGGACCTTTGTCCGGAGCAGCGGGGCCGACGACATCATCCGCCCCCTGGCCATGTTCCTGGCCGTGGAACGCAGTTCGATCCTCGACATGTTCGAGATGCGCCGGGTCTTCGAGACCGCCACGGCAGGGCTGGCCGCCGAGCGGGCGAGCAGCGAGGAAATCGACCAGATCCACGCCACCCTGGAGAGCATGAAGGAACGGCTCAATGTGCAGGACCCGGAGAAGGGCCAGGAATTCGACGCCGCTTTCCACTACGCGGTGGCCGAAGCCACGCACAACAGTCTGCTGATCAAGCTGTTCAAGACCGTGTCGGAGGAGTTCGTCAAGGCCAACTCCGCCGCGCGGCGTCGGCTCTACCACGACAGCGCCCATAACGCCCAGCGGATCATCGACCAGCACTCGGAGATCTTCGAAGCCATCCGCTCCCGTTCTCCCCTGGCGGCCTCCAAGGCCATGCTGGAGCACCTGCTCTTTGCCGAGGGGGAGATGCGGAAGTGGATCGTCTAGGCAGGGATCCGCTGTAGTCCTGGCAGGGGGCGGCGGGGCACCTCCTGCGCCCTCGCCCTGCGGGCGGCCATCAAACCCGTCGATGCCGCCCTTCCTGCCTATCCTGGTGAATGGTGACGAGGGCACATCCTGTGCCCTCGCCCTTCGGGCGGCCATCGTCTTCGTCGATGCCGTCCTATTTGCCTATCCTGGTGAATGGTGACGAGGGCACATCCTGTGCCCTCGCCCTTCGGGCGGCCATCGTCTTCGTCGATGCCGTCCTATTTGCCTATCCTGGCAAATGGTGGCCCCGGTGGGGTTCGAACCCACGACCAAGCGGTTATGAGCCGCCAGCTCTGACCGCTGAGCTACAGGGCCGTGGCCAGTGTAGCAAAGCGGCCGGGCCTGGGTTGGTCACAGCCCCGGGATGGCTCGCCCTCCCAATGCGAAGTCCAGCAACTGAACCATGCGCTCGGCGAGGGTGGGCAGGTCCCTGGACTCCAGGAGGAACTGGCGTTCGGGAGGCTTGAAGTCAAGGGCCATGGCCAGGGTGTTGAGGCGGTCCGCATCCTCCAGGGGGAGGTCCAGGAGTTCCTTCAACTGGGACTCGATGCCCTCGGAGGCCGCGTAGGCGTGGAGCGAGTCCATGAGTCGTTGGCGATGGGGCCAGGGCCAAAGCACCGATGAATCAAAGGGCATCACCTCGATTTGCGCCTGGCGGAACACCTTCCCGGGCATTTCCTGAACGATGCGGACGACATCCTTTCCCTGGACCAGCAGATTCCACCGGCCGGCGGTGAGGGGCTCAGCGCGCACGACTTCCGCCATGCAGGCTGTCTGGAAGACGGGGGCCGCCTCGCCGAGGGAACCGGGGCCGGGATCCTCCCTCATGAGCGTGAGGACCAGGTGGTGGTGGGAATTGAGAACCTCGACGGTCAGTTCCTGGTACCTGGGCTCGAAGACATGGAGCGGCAGGAAGGTCTGCGGGAAGAGCACGACCTGGGGCAGGGGGAAGAGGGGGAGAATGGCTGGTAGCATGGACACCTTGTTCGCCACCACATCGGAGTCTGAGCAGTGAAGGATGAGAACCAGGGGCCTGGAGCGAGAGAGGTCGGAAATGCTGTGTTGGACGCGGCCAGGATGGCCCTTGGCGACCTGAGGGAGACCTGGGATCCGCAGTCCGTGGACGACTGGGCCGACATGGTCATGGGCCGGAGCGGTCGCGTGGTGCTCACGGGCATGGGGAAGTCGGGCCTCGTGGCCCAGAAGATCGTGGCTACGCTCGCCTCGACGGGGTGCCCGAGCCTCTTCCTTCACCCCGCGGAGGCCCTGCATGGCGATCTGGGCATGGTTACACCCCAGGATTCCATCCTGGCGCTTTCGAACAGCGGTGAGAGCGAGGAGGTGGTGCGCCTTCTCCCGAGCCTCCTGCGCCTGGGCATTCCCATCGCAGCGATCACCTCAAGACCCGAGAGCAGCCTGGGACAGGCCGCAACCTGGACATTCAGCTACCGACTGTCCCAGGGGGAGGGTTGCCCCCTGGACTTGGCCCCGATGGCCAGCACGACCCTTCAGTTGGTGTGGGGGGACCTCCTTGCGGGCAGTCTGATGGCTCGCAGGGGATTCACGCGGGACCTGTTCGCCTTGAATCATCCTGCTGGAAGTCTCGGCGTCAAGTTGATGAAAGTAAGGACATTGATGCACGAATCCTGGCCCAGAGTGTCCCCTGAAGCCACGCTGACGGAAGCACTCAAGGCCATGACTGAAGGACATCTTGGGATGACGACGGTCATGGACGGCCCGGGATTGGCCGGTGTCATCACCGACGGGGACATCCGTCGAGCCATTGAGAGGGCTGAACAGGCGGGGGCAAATCCCCTGCGCTTGTCTGCCGCCCAGTTCATGTCCAGGAATCCAGTCACCATCGAGGCCGATGCCCTTGCGCTCGATGCGGCCAGCCAAATGGAAGTCCGGAAGATCACCTTCCTGATCGTGACCCAGCAGGGGACCCCCTGTGGGGTAGTCCACATTCACGATCTTCTGGCATCCAAGGTCTTATGATCCCGGGTTTCGCAGGATCTAGACATTGTAAGGTTACATAATATACATTATCGAAAGCTAAATACGGACTTTCAAGGTGCCAACCCTTCTCACGCGATACGTCCTCCGGCGCTGGGCGACCCCATTCTTGGGGGCCCTGCTGTTCTATGGGTTCCTCCTTCTTTCCTGGGAGATGGTTCGCATATCCAAAGAGATCTTCTCCGAGGGAGCCCCCCTTCGCTGGCTGCTGCCCCTGTTGCTGACCTCGATGCCCGAGAACCTGGGTCTAGTCCTTCCCATGGCGGCCGTCCTGGGAGGCCTTCTCGGGACCCAGCAACTCATGGAGGGGTCCGAGCTCGTGGCCGCGCAGGGACTGGGCGCCGGCAAACGAACCTGGACTGCCCCCTGGTACCTCATGGCCCTTCTGCTCGTGGTACTAGCTGCGGTGAATGCCCATCTGGTGGTGCCCTACGCGGCCCGAGTGCAGCAGCGCGTGCGCGTCCGGATGGCCGAGGAGGCCAAGGCCAGGTTTCTCCGACCCGGAGCACCCCCCTGGTTTCCCCCCAGCGCGCCTGATCGGGCCTTCTGGGTGTCCCCCGAAGGGCAGATTCACATCATGGAATCCACCCCACAGGGCGTGCAGCACCTTACGGCCTCGGCCATGACCTATGCCCTCGAGGCCAAACCGGACGGGTCCTCGGAGCTGAAGCTTCATCTATCGGGTCTCCAGGGAGTTCTCTACCAGAGCTCCGGAGGGGGGAACGCTGTCCATTTGAACCAGGAGCAGCAAGTGCTCAGGTTTGTCATCCCATCGGGTACCCAGCTGTTGCCCCCGACGCCGCTGCGGTATGAAAGCTCTTCGACCCTCCTTCGTATACTCCGAGATCCGTCTCCATTGGCAACCACCACCCCCGAGGCCAGGGATTTGCGCCTCAAGGCAGCCATGGAATTCAGCCGAAGAACCACGCTTCCTCTGGCGGCCGCGGCACTGCTGCTGCTGGGAATCGCCTTGGGGTTTGGGCACCCCCGGTTCTACCGGGGCGGCGCCATCCTCAAGAGTCTCGGCGTCATCATCCTCTATTATTTGGTAATGAAATACTTTGAAAACATGTTGATAGGTGAAAAGATTAAATCCATCTATCCGCTCCTTTTCGTACCCTTCCCCTTTTTCGCGGGTGGCTGGTGGCTGCTCAATCGGCGCCTGCGGCCCCACCACTCCAGTCGGGTGGGAGGAGTCCTGGCTCCCCTTCTGCTACCTTTCCGGTCCCACTTTGCCCCGCTCCTCACCCGGATGGGGCGTGGCCGGGATGCCCTCATGTGCTGGATCCATGGAAAGGGGACGCGGCACGGGATCCTGAGGCATTGGGCCACCATCGCCTGGTGGAGAAACTGGGCCTCGGTCCTGGGGAGCCTGTTGGTCCTGAATCTACTGATCGAGTTTGCAAGCCTGGCAGGGGATCTGTCTAAGAATGACGTCCATATCATTGTTTTTATTCAGTATTGGCTGTGGAATTTGCCCCCATTCATGGTCATCGCCCTGCCCATCGCCTTTCTCCTGGGAACCCTGCTCACACTTTCGGAGGCTGCCCTCAATCGGGAGTGGCTTGCCCTCAGGGCTGGGGGGGTGAGTCTTCTCCGGTGGTTGTGGAGCAGTCGATGGGCCTGGGGGCTGGTGATCTTCCTCACGCTTCTCCTGCAAATCGGGCTCGCCCCAAGAGCCATTAGCAGATCCAACAATCTTTACATGCGAATTATCAACCGCCATCAGGTCAACCCGGCGACCCGCCCCTGGCTTAATCTCGGGTCCACCGGTGTTCTCTGGCACCTGCAGCCCAATGATCGCTGGGGATTCCCGCTCAAGGCACCAGGCGTGGCACCGATCCTTCTGCACTGGCAACTGGGCCAGACCCACTCCGAGGCCCTCGCCTGGGGAGGCTTGCACCTCGTGCAAGGACCTCCCGCGGATCAACTGTTCCCTTCAAAGGCCCTGCGCAGCAGCGCCAGCGCCGAAGAGGCCAGCACCACCGAATTGCTGCAGTGGCAGTCCTGGGCACCAGATCCAGAGCGCGCCTACATGCTTTGGGGTCGGATCTTCGGCTGGCTGGCCGGGCCCTGCCTGTTGCTCGCCATGCTTTCCTTCGCGTTTCCAGGTCCCCGCCAAGGACGTGGCCAGGCCCTGGGTGCGGGTCTGGTGGCAGGCATCCTCTTCTTGGGGTTGCAGACCCTCTTTGGAGGTGCCGCCCGGGCCTCTGAAATACCTGCCTATTGGGGGGTTATCGCCCCCTTGCTGCTGCTGCTGGCGCTGTCACTCCTGCGCCTGAGACGCCTGAGGACGTGATGGCGCGAGGGCTTCTTGATCGAGCGATCGCCCCTCTGTGGCACCACCCGACCCTCCGAAAAGGTGATCGGGTCCTCGTGGGCATGTCCGGGGGCGTGGACAGCTCGGTCTCGGCCGCCCTCCTCCATCGGGCCGGGTACGAGGTGGTCGGCATTTCCATGCAGCTGTTCGACAAAAACGGTATTCAAGGATCTAGCGCTAAATGCTGCACTCTAGATGATTTTCAGGATGCCAGGCGGGTCGCCCACCAGTTCGGCTTTGCCCACTACGTCATGGACTTCGAGGCTCAGTTCCGCGCGAAGGTCATAGAGGAATTCATTCAAGGTTACCTGGATGGTGAAACACCCAGCCCTTGCATTCGATGCAACCAATATTTAAAGTTCCATTCCCTGATGATTCGAGCAGAATCCCTGGGGGCATCCTTCGTTGCGACAGGCCACTATGCTTCCATCACCCACACAGAAGGGACTTGGCATCTCCGAAAAGCCATCGATCCGGTGAAGGACCAGAGCTACTTCCTCTTTCACCACAATCAAGCGACCCTGCCCCGCACCCTCTTTCCTCTGGCGACCCTCAGCAAGCCTGAAGTGCGTCTGCTGGGGACTGAACTGGGACTGCATCTCGCCGAGAAGGCTGAAAGCCAGGAGATCTGCTTCGTCGTCCAGGACCGCTATGACCAGTTCCTGGATGTGGAAGGACGCGATCCAGGCACCGGCGAGGGACCCATCCGGCATCTGGATGGAAGAATTCTCGGCCGCCATCGGGGCTATTGGCGACATACCGTGGGGCAGCGGCGGGGTCTTGGGGTTGCCTATGTTGAGCCACTCTATGTGATACGGATTGAACCTCTTTCAAACACGGTCTGGGTTGGGTCTGAAATGGACCTGATGGCCAAGGACCTGGTGGCGAGAGAACTGAGCTGGGTCGGGGACGTCCCGGCTGGCCCCCTTGCCTGCGAGGCCCGCATCCGGAGCCGGAGCCCGGAGGCGGAGGCGCTGGTCATTCCCCTCCCCGATGGGCGTGTCAAGGTGGCCTTCGCCGCACCTCAACGGGCCATCGCACCCGGACAGGCAGTGGTGTTCTATCGGGATGGGGAGGTGCTGGGCGGGGGATGGATCGACAGCAGGCCCTCTGCTTCTCCCCTCAGCTGATGCAGCGGAATTGAATAGGCTCATCCCACAAGCCAGGTGCCCAACTACGCCCCATTCGAGAGTCCAATCTCGTCCGGCACGAAAAAGCCCCCTTTCGGGGGCTCGTCTGGAGGCGCCGATCGGAATCGAACCGATGGATACAGGATTTGCAGTCCCGGGCCTTACCACTTGGCTACGGCGCCTTGCGTTGATGCAATGACCTTTTATACGATACGGGCCGCTTTCGCGGCCCGGGCGGTGGAGCGGGTGATGGGATTTGAACCCACGACTTCAACCTTGGCAAGGTTGCACTCTACCACTGAGTTACACCCGCGTGAGAGACCAAGACTAGCAATGGCGGGGCATTCGGTCAACGGTCAATTTCACGGCCCACCTCCTGTGGGCCGCCCTCCGGGCCGGCCTCTGGCCGGTGGTCCTCCGCTCCTGCTGCGGTCTCACGGCACCTTCTTGTGGGCCGCCCTTCGGGCCGGCCTCTGGCCGGTGGTCCTCCGCTCCTGCTGCGGTCTCACGGCACCTTCTTGTGGGCCGCCCTTCAGGCCGGCCTCTGGCCGGTGGTCCTCCGCTCCTGCTGCGGTCTCACGGCACCTCCTGTGGGCCGCCCTCCCTGCGGCAGGCTCCACAGAGGCCGAACAGCAGGAGCTGATGACGCGTAATCCGGAACCCTGAAAGGGACTCCAGGTTCCGGAGGGATTCCTCGAGGCCGCAGGCATCCACCTCCGCGGTGCGCCCGCAGCGTTCGCACTGGAGATGGTGATGGTGGTGGCGTGAGTCGCACCGGACGAACCGCAGGACCTGGTCACTGCCGAGGATGCTCTCCGCCCACCCTTCGCGGACGAACCGCTCCAGGTTCCGGTAGACCGTGGGCAGGCCGGACCTGCGTTCCGGCATCCGCTCCCAGATTTCCTCTACGGTCAAGGGACGGTCCGATTCCCTCAGTACGCGGAGGATGCCCTCCCGCTGCGGCGTCTGGCGCATGCCTGCGGCGCGAAGGGATGGGTGGGGCGTGGTGGCGGAGTCAGCCATGGCTCTAGGATGGCATATCGGGCACCATGGGTGTCATGCTGCACCGCACCTGGGGCAGGCTGGGTGCGTCCGATACAAGCGCCTCCTTCCTGCCGCTCTCATTCCGCCTATTCGCCAGCTTCGGCCTGCTGGTGCTGCATGCCGCGCTCCCCGGGGACGTCCGGGCCACGGGTCCAGGAGAGTCTTTTTATCTGGTCGCGCTCGGTCTGATGTTTGCCGAGGCCGCGTGGGAATCCGGCCGCGGCCTGATGTCCCTGGATCAGCTCTTCCCGACTCCCAGGACCGGCTGGATCCGGTGGAACCTCGGTCTGGATCTGGCCCTGGTCACCCTGGTCATCGCCTTCCAGGGCGTGATGCAGGAACGGTTTGCGACCCTTTACATCTTCCCGGTGCTGGCCTCCGCATTCTATCTGGGCACCGTGGAGATCGTCTTCGTCGGAGTCCTGTCCTCCCTTGCCCACATTGCCTTGGTGTTGGGATTCACCTTCGGACCTCTCCCCGCCTTCGGTCTGTCGGTACCCCTTTCGGATCCCGATCCTGGCCGCCTCTCCTTCCTGCTGGGAATCGCCTCCCTGCAGGTCTTTGCGACCACCCTCATCCTGGTGCTCATCCGAAGGAATTTGGACCGCCTCCGCTCGGACCTAACTGTCAGCGAGGCTGCCGTCGACGAGCTGTCCGCCCTCCACCAGCGGGTGGTCGAGTCCATGCACTCCGGGCTGATCACGCTGGATATGCAAGGCCATGTGACTTCCGCCAACCCGGCCGCCGAATCGATCCTGGGAGGCGCAGTCTCACTCGGTGTGTCCATCCGGGATGTCTTCCCGCCCGAGCTCCCCCTCCCGTCGCGCCGGGGTCGGGAGCACCGGTTCGAGGTGGTCATCCCCGACCCCGGCTCCGGTGGCCGGCGGATTCTTGGCGGCCATCTGGCGACCCTGCGGGGTGCCTCGGGACGGGAATCCGGCCAGCTCCTGCTGTTCCAGGACCTCACAGACCTCAAGGCGCTGGAGGAGCGCACCCGCATCAGCGAACGGCTGGCCGCCATCGGCCAGCTCGCCGCCGGACTCGCCCACGAACTCCGGAACCCTCTGGCTTCCATCAGTGGATGCGTGCAGCTGCTCCAGCACGATGAGTCCCCCGAGGAGGTTCGGACCCGGGTCCTGGGAATCCTGGAGCGGGAGACCCAGCGGGTGGGCGCCATCGTGTCTGATTTCCTGGACTTCGCCCGCCCGGAACCACCCGGCGGAGCCATCCTCTTCCTGCCCAGTGTCCTGGAAGAGGTCCGTTCCAGCTGGGAGATGGACCTCCGGACCACGGGCCTTCCCCTCATTTTGGAGTCCGTCCCTCCGGTCCATCTGCGCTCGGATGCCTCGGGCCTCCACCGGGCGTTGATGAACCTCCTCAGCAATGCCCGAAAGGCCCTCAAGAATGTGCCGATGCCCCTCGTGCGGCTGGCCTGCCTCGTCACCGATGGTACGATCCGCCTGACCGTCTCAGACAACGGTTGTGGCATGACCGGGGAGCAGTTGGATCGACTGTTCGTGCCCTTTGCCGGCGGCTTCGAGGAGGGCTCGGGCCTGGGCATGAGCCTGGTCTATAAGTTCATCGAGGCCATGGGATGGCAGATCAAGGTGGAAAGCACGCCGGGATGTGGCACCCAAGTCCAGATCTTCCTGCCGGTCCACCCGGACTGAAAGGTCATGGCATCGGGGTGCAATCGGATGTAATCTTTTTCAAGCATTCAAGCATCCAATCAGGCATCCACCCTTGCAGGAAACACTAGGCTCCTGCCAAAGTGGTTCATCCCTCTCCAGCGCGCTCAGTCATCCCGTGAAGGCTTGGCTGTCCAGGTCCGGATGGGGTTCGGCCATTTGGCCGATGCCTTTGACATCCCTGCATCGCCCACTGGGCCAGGATCCTCCATGAACCGGAAGCTCATCCGACCAAACCTCAGTGAATTGAAAGACAAACTCGGCATCCCAGCGAAAGGCGGCGGAGGGGAGGGCCTGACCCCGGTTCCCTCGGCGGTGACTCCCGGGGGGGAAGCCAACCCCGCGGTCAACCCAGCGGCGGCCACCGCTCCCCAGGGACTCGGCGGACCCAGGCGCAAGATCGCCCCACCAGAGCAGACCAACGCTGAAAGTTTCTACTACCTCAAGCAGATGCAGTCCAAGACGCCCATGGTGATCGTGCTCCAGGACAACGAAAAGGTGCGGGGGGTCATCGAGTGGTACGACAAGCACTGCCTCAAGATCAACCGGGTCAAGGAACCCAATGTCCTCGTCCCGAAACACAACATCAAATACATCTACAAGCAGGATGAGGAACCCAGGATCCGCCGCAGCCGCGCGACCAAGAAGGAAGAGCCCCTTTCCAACGAGATCGAGGTACCAGCCTACGACTGAGCCCCGGCGATACCCTGCAGGGGATTCCATGACCCGCCGTCCGAAGATCGCCATCAGCCTGGGGGATCCCTGCGGCATCGGTCCGGAGCTCCTCCTGGGGAGCCTGGCGGTCATCCATTCCTGGGCCGAGGTGACGGTGGTGGGAGCCAGCGCCGGCGTGGACCTGCTCACGGATCTCCCGGGCGCAAGGGTGGCCTGGCGCTGGGTCGAGCCCCCCAGGGAGCCGCCCGCGACCTTCTCGGGCCGGGCCTGCGGGCTTCAGGTTTACGCAATAGGGGAGCGGCCTGACCAGATCCTGGGGGAGGCCCTGTGGCTGGATCCCACCCCGGACATCGGGGTCGATCAACTGGTGATGGGGACGGGTTCCGCCGCCTCGGGCCGGGCCACGGTCGAGGCCATCCGGGTCGCGGCCTTGATGGCCCTGGATGGCACCGCCGACGCCCTGGTCACCCTGCCCATGGCCAAGTCCGCCGCCCATCTGGCCGGCTACCCCATACCAGGACACACGGAATTCCTCCGGGACCTCTCCGGGGCCTCCATCACCCGCATGGCCTTCGTCAGTCCCCGGCTGAACGTGGTCCTCCACACGGTCCACCAGAGCTTGCGCTCGGTAGTGGAAGGCCTGGACGCCGACGCCGTCGCCGAGACCCTCGTCTTCTCCACCCGCCAATTCATCCAGCTGACGGGAAAATCCGACCTCAGGGTGGCCCTCTGCGCCTTGAACCCCCATGCCGGAGAAGAGGGTGCGTTCGGCGGCGAGGAGCGCCTTCTCGAGGCGGCCCTCGCAAGGGCTGAAGCCGCCCTCCGCCCCGAGCCGCTCATCTCGCCCGTGCTTACGGGGCCGTGGCCCTCGGACAGCCTGTTCCAGCGGGCGGCGCGCGGCGAGTTCGACCTGGTGGTGGCGCTCTACCACGACCAGGGGCTCATTCCGGTCAAGCTCCTGGAGCCCGCCAAGGCCGTGAACCTGACCCTGGGACTGCCCTTCGTCCGCACAAGCCCGGACCACGGGACCGCCTTCGACAAGGCCGGGAGATGGATCGCCGACGGGGAGAACTTCCTCGAGGCCACAGCCCTGGCCGTTCGGCTGTCCCAGGAGACCCGCCCGTCCGGACCGGCCCCCGGGGCAGGAGGGTGAACGTCGGGCGGCTCTCCGACCCGGGGGCTGTTGTAGGCTGGTTCAAGGAGGCGGCATGTCCACGGTGGCGGTGATTCTGGCGGCGGGCCTCGGAACTCGCATGAAATCTAAACTTCCGAAGGTCCTGCACCCGATCCTCGGGGATCCCTCGCTGCTCTGGGTCCTGCGCGCCCTGCCCTCTGGACTCGGCGGCGCCATCCTGGTCGTCCACCACGGGAAAGAAGCGGTCCTGGCGGCCCTGGAAGCCTGGCACAGGGCCGGCCTCCTCCCCTGCCCGGTCTCCGCCGTGGACCAGGGCGAGCCCCTGGGCACCGGTCATGCGCTCCAGGTCTGCATCCCTGAACTGGATCGTCTCGGCGCCACGCGCGTGGCCATCCTCTGCGGGGATGTGCCCCTCACGACGGCGGCCACGGCCTCGCACCTCTGTGGGGCCGAGAACCTCCTGCTGGCCATGGATATGCCCAACCCCGGTGCCTACGGCCGGGTGCTCCAGCACCCGGACGGGCGCCTCGCCGGGATGGTCGAGGCGAAGGACGCCACCCCGGAGCAGCTGGAGGTCCGGCGCGTGAATGGCGGAGCCTACGCCCTGCCCTGGCCAACCCTGCGCAGGGCCCTTTTGGGACTGACCAACCACAATGCCCAGAAGGAGTACTACCTGACGGATGCCGTGGTGGCGGTGGCCCAGGAGATCCCCGTGACCGTGGAGTTGTGCGATCCGGAGGAACTGGCGGGCATGAATTCACGCCAGGACCAGGCGGCCCTCCAGGCGGCGGCCCAGCGCAGGATCCAGCAGCACTGGATGACTGCGGGGGTGTCCTTCCTTCATCCCGAAAGCACGCTGGTGGGGCCCCGGGTCACCCTCCAGCGGGATGTCCTCCTGGAACCAGGCGTGCGGATCGAGGGCTCGGTCCAGATCGGTGAGGGTTGCCGGATCGGACAGGGCACGGTGATCACGGATTCGGTCCTGGGCGAAGGCGTGGAAGTGCGTCCCTACTGCGTCATCGAGCAGGCCCGGGTGGCTGCCGGTTCCAAGATCGGCCCCTTCGCCCGGCTGCGGGAAGGCACGGAGCTGGCCGAAGGGGTTCACATCGGCAATTTTGTGGAAACCAAGAAGGCGAAACTTCACCGCGGCGCCAAGGCCAACCACCTGGCCTACCTCGGCGACACCGAGATCGGCGAGGGCACAAACATCGGCGCCGGCGTCATCACCTGCAACTACGACGGCGTGAACAAGCACCGGACCACCATCGGCCGGAATGTCTTCGTGGGATCTGACACCCAGCTGGTCGCTCCCGTGACCATCGGGGACGGCGCGCTCATCGGGGCCGGGAGCACCATCACCAAGGACGTGCCCGCTGACGCGCTGGCCCTCAGCCGGGTGCCGCAGACGGCCCGGGACGGGGGCGCCTCGAGCCTCCGGTCCAGGCAGAAGAAGGGGACTGCGCTAAGCTAGTGCTTTCGGTTCGGAGTCCCATGGCCCTGGCGGTATTCGACAAGATTGGCACAGCCGTTCTGGGGGCCATGGATACGTTCGGGGACTTCGCTGTTCTCTCGGGCCGGAGTTTCGCCGCCGTCTTCAAGCGCCCCTTCGATGGCAAGAACCTCCTGAACCAGTTCAACTCCGTGGGCGTGAACTCGATCCCCGTGGTGGTCCTCACGAGCCTGGCCGTCAGCATGGTGTTCGCCGTCCAGCTGGCCTTTGGTTTCCGCCAGTTCCAGGCCGAAGGGCTGGCCTCCCAGGTCGAGGGCCTGGCCGTGATGCGGGAGCTCGCCCCGGTCATCACGGGCCTCATGCTCTCGGGCCGCATCGGCTCCGCCATGGCTGCGGAACTTGGCACCATGCAGGTCACGGAGCAGATCGACGCCCTCGAATGTCTGGCCACGGATCCGATCCACTACCTGTTCGTGCCGCGCCTGCTGGCCTCCATGCTGGTGGTCCCTCTCCTGACGGTCGTGTCCATCTATGTCGGATTCTGGGGTGGCTACCTGATCCTGGTGGGCGTGGAAGGCCAGAGCGCCTACGTCTACGGCAACGAATTCTACAAGCTGCTGGCCTTCCGGGATCTCCGCATCGCCATCTACAAGAGCATCGTGTTCGGGATGATCATCGCCCTGGTGGGCTGCTGGAAGGGTTACCGCACCTACGGGGGGGCCGAGGGCGTGGGCAACGCGCCCACCAGCAGCGTGGTGACGAGCAGCCTGTGGATCCTGATTTCCGACTTCTTCCTCACCAAGCTGCTGCTGGTCTGACGACATGCCCCTGATCGACGTCGTCAACCTCTCCAAGGCCTTCGGTCCAAAGGTCGTGCTCTCAAATGTGAACCTCCAGGTGGAGGAGGGCGAGAGCCTGGTGGTGCTGGGCGGGTCCGGCACCGGGAAGACCGTGCTGCTCCGCAACATCATGGGCCTGCTCACCCCGGACTCGGGCCACGTGTCCGTCGAGGGCAAGATCATCGCCCAGCTGGACCGCGAGGAACTCTTCCAGGTCCGTCAGAGCATCGGCATGTGCTTCCAGATGGCGGCCCTGTTCGATTCCATGACCGTGTTCGAGAACGTGGCCTTCGGGTTGAGGCGGCACCACAAGATGACGGAAGCCCAGGTCCGGGCCCGGGTGGAGGAGTGTCTGTCGCTGGTGGGCATGAAGGACACGGACAAGCTGAAACCCGCAGAGCTGTCGGGAGGCATGAAGCGCCGCGTGGGCTTCGCCAGGGCTATCGCCCTCAAGCCCAAGATCCTGCTCTTCGACGAGCCCACGACGGGCCTGGATCCCGTGATGACGGATGTCATCGGCCGCGTGATCCTGGACCTCAAGCATGAACTGGGAGTCACCACCATCACCATCACCCACGACCTGAAATCAGCCTTCGAGATTGCCGACCGCATCGCCCTGCTCTTCCGGGGGGAGTGCCTGGCCTGCCAGGCGCCGGCAGACTTCAAGGCGAATCCGCATCCGGTGATTCAGCAGTTCCTGCGGGGGGATGCGGACGGCCCCTTCCTGCAGGATCCGCCGCCGCCCAAGCGCAAGAGTGCCTAACCAACCCCCCACGAGGTCGCAATGAAGCTCGAAACCAAGGTCGGTCTCTTCTTCACGGGCGCCATCGTCCTGCTGGCCGTGCTGATCTTCCGTGCCGAAAAGCTGGAGGTCGGTGGAAAACGCAACCAGTCGGAACGGTTCACCTTCTTCGATTCCGTGGCGGGCCTGAACATCCAGAGCGCCGTGCGCATCGCCGGCGTGTCCGTGGGGTCCGTCCGCACCATCTCCCTCGAGAACGGCAGGGCCCGCGTGGCACTGGGCATCTCGAACGAGGTCCCGATCTACGGGGATGCCACCGTCTCCCTGGGGTCCATCGGCATCCTGGGGGAGAAATTCGTCGACCTGGACCCGGGCCACAGTGCCAAGGGTCCGTTTCCAGAAGGCTCGCCGCTGCCCAGCAAGCCCGGCGTCAGTCTCGACAACCTCATGGAGTCGCTCTCTGAGATCAGCAAAAACGTGAAGGGCGTGACCTTCGCCCTGAACGAGTCCATCGGCGGCGAGCAGGGGCGCCAGAAACTTGACGAGATCGTGGACAACATCCGCGTGCTGACTGGAGAATTCCGCTCCATGGCGCAGGAGAACCACGGTGCCATCGACCACACCATGGCGAACGTGGAGGCCCTCTCCAGCGACCTGCGGGAGCGCCTGCCTCGAATGGCCCAGCAGTTCGAGACGATCGGCAAGAACCTCAACGCGATCCTGGAGGAGAACCGCCCCGAGCTGAAGGGCGTCGTCGGCGACATCCGCAAGCTGGCCCAGAGCTTCCAGGGGTCAGCCGACAACATCAAGGTCCTCACCGACCGCCTCAACAGTGGCCAGGGCACCATCGGCAAGCTGCTCAACGACGAGACGACCGTCAAGAAGATCAATGATGCCGTGGACAATGTGAACAACCTGCTGGGCGGCTTCAACAAGATGGATTTCCGCCTGGACATGGGGGCGGCCCAGTGGTCCAAGCGCGGCGACAGCATGGCCGGCCTCGGTCTCGAAATCGCGCCCCGCCCGGACTACTGGTACGCACTCGGCTTCAATTCGACTCCGGACGGCAAGATCAACCAGAGCACCCAGACCTTCACCCAGGTGGATCCCATCACGGGCCAGCCCCTTTCCACCCCGCAGAACGTCAAGTGGGTCACCACGGACCGGGCCTTCACCATGTCGGCCCAGTTCGCCAAGCGCCTGGGCCCCGCCGTCTTCACCGCGGGCATCGTCGAGAATACGGGTGGAGGCGGCGTGGAACTGCGCGCCCTGGACGACCGACTGAGGTTCGGGCTTCTCGCCTACGATTTCATGAAGCGCGACGACAAGCCGAATCCGCGTTACCGCTTCACCAGCAGCTACCAGTTCTGGAAGGGCGCCTATATCCAGGCCGGCATCCAGGACATCGACAACAAGGACCTGCGCACGGTCTTCTTCGGCGCCGGACTGCGCTGGAAGGATGATGACCTGAAGAAGATGGTCGGACTGGCAGGATCGGCCAAATGACGCAACCCACCTGGCTTCTTGGCAACCGCCGACCCGCGCGGCCTGAGCCTGCAGCGCAGGCGAAGAGGAAGATGGTCGGACTGGCAGGATCGGCCAAATGACGCAACCCACCTGGCTTCTTCGCAACCGCCGACCCGCGCGGCCTGAGCCTGCAGCGCAGGCGAAGAGGAAGATGGTCGGGCTGGCAGGATCGGCCAAATGAAGGCGCCCCGGACCCTGCCTGCCCCGGGGCCCCTGCCTGAGGAGGGCGGCGCGCTGTTCCTTTGGGTGCGCCGGGGCCTGCCCCTGGGCCTGGCGGCCACCGCCCTGGTCGAGTCGACCCTGCATGGCGCCGTGCGCGGCTGGTGGATGCTGGCCGGCGTTGCCGCGCTGGCCGCCGCCTGGCCCAGCTTTCTCCGGGGCAAGGCCTTCCTCCGCAACCGGACGGCCATCATGCGCCAGGACACCCTCTGGGCCCATGCCTTGCGACCCCTGGCCCGGTGGCTGGGCCAGGAGGACACCTGGATTCTCTCCTTCTGCGGCCACAACAACCGACGGGTCAGGGAGGCCTTCGCCACCCGCCGGGCCCGGCGGGCCCTCATCCTGCTGCCCCACTGCATCCAGATGGCCCGCTGCAAGGCCGGCGTCCTCGATGACCTCCAGGCCTGCTACGACTGCGGCCTCTGCGCCGTGGGCGACTACATGAACGCGGCCCTCCTGAACCGCTGGGAGGGCCGGATCTTCAACCGGAGCCACAAGGCCTACCGCGAGGCGCGGGAGTACAACCCGGACCTCATCGTGGCCGTGAGCTGCACAGACCGTCTGCTCAAGGGACTCACCAAGATGCCGGAGGTCCCGTCCTATGTGATCCCACTGTCCCTGCCCCACGGCATGTGTGTCGACACCGACTTCAGCCTGCCCCACCTCTTTGCAGCCATGGAGGAGCTGGTCGAACCCCGCCGCCCCTCCGGGGAAGTCCAGCCGCTCCGCCGAGAAGGCATCGCATGACGGCGACCCGATATCCGATCCGCAGGTTTTTCGAGAAGCTGGTGGGCGCCCGGGCCATGCCCTACCTGCTGCACCTCCGCCCCCTGGAATGGCCCATCATGTCGGCCCATTTCCTCCTGGGCACCCTCCTGGCCGCCGGCTGGGGCCTGCCAGGAGGAACCTCCTTTCTCGGATGGTTCATCTTCGTGGGCCTGATGAACGGCGGCACCCTCGCCATCAACAGCGCATTCGACAAGGACGAGGGCGACATCGGCTACCTGAAGGCTCCACCCAGGCCCCCGGAGCACCTGCTGGCCTTTTCCTCCGGGCTGTTGGGGAGTTCGGCCGTCCTGGGGTTCCTGCTCCCCCTGCCCTTTGCCCTCATCAACCTCGCCTGTGTGGTCATGAGTGTGCTTTATTCGGTTCCCCCCCCGCGGCTCAAGGCCCGAGCGGGTTGGGATCTGGTCATCAACTGTGTGGGATTCGGCCTGCTCACCCCCCTGGCGGGATGGGCCCTGACGGGACGCCCCTTCAGCCGCACGGTCCTGCTGGCCTCCATCGGCTTCGCCTTCCTTTTCGCCACCCTCTATCCCATGACCCAGATCTACCAAGTCGCCGAGGACAGCCGCCGGGGCGACCAGACCCTCACCATCCGCCTGGGGGTGGGCCGCAGTCTGACCCTGGCCCTGCTGACCTCCCTGATCGCCCATGTCTTCTTCCTGGCCGGCCTCCTGGCTCAGGGACGGCCTCCGCTCTACCTCCTGCCCTCCCTGGCGGCCTGGCTGGCGGTCCTCATCCCCTGGATGCGGGGCTGGCGGTCCTGGACAGACCCCCAGCACGAGAACGGGATGTACTGGGGCCTGGGGGCCTGGGCCATCACGGACCTGAGTCTGCTGGTTCTGCTATGGCCATGAACCCTTAAGCCAAGACCTGCCGGATCCGATAGACTAGGAAAAGGTGGCGACAGTCGAAATCTTCTGGAGTAGGCATGAAGCTGAGCAGGACCATGCGTTGGCTGGGACTTGTGTGCGCAGGATGGGTGGCCCTCGCTGCGGCCATCCCCTCCCCTGCCCGCCTGTCCCTGAAATCCGCCTCCGTGCTGGTACTGGATCAGTGGACCGGACAGGCCCTGGTGGAAAAGCAGGCCGAGGCCGTGGTGCCCATCGCCTCGCTGACCAAGCTCATGACGGCCATGGTGCTGCTGGATGCCCACCTGGACCCCAACGAGTTGTTGACCATCACCGAGGGCGACAAGGATGATCTGCGCCACAGCCGGTCCCGGCTGCCCGTGGGGACCCGCCTGCCCCGGGAGCAGGCGCTTCTGCTCGCCCTGCTGGCCTCGGAGAACAGGGCCGCCCATGCCCTGGGACGCACCTTCCCGGGGGGGCTGCCCACCTTCGTGGAGGCCATGAACACCAAGGCGCGGGAACTGGGCCTGAGTGGCTCCCGGTTCGAGGATCCCACGGGCCTCTCCAGCGGCAATGTGGCCACGGCCTGGGATCTGGCCCGGATCCTGGAGGCCGCCTACCGCTACCCCGAGATCCGCGATTTCACCACCCGCCCCGGAACCACCCTCCAGAGCGGCCGCCGCAGCATCCAGTTCCCCAACACCAATGCCCTGGTGCGCAATCCTCGCTGGAACATCGGCCTTTCCAAGACCGGCTACATTGAGGAAGCTGGCCGCTGCCTGGTGATGCAGGCCATGCTGGCGAACCGGCCCGTGCTCGTCATCCTCCTGGATTCCTGGGGCAAGTACAGCCGCCTTGGCGATGCCAACCGGATCAAGCAGTGGCTGGAAGCCCGCCTCGACCGATAGCGGGCCTGTGCTGACGCCGGCAGTCCCGCCTCCGTTCCCCCTGAGCTGGGGCTTCTCGACCCGCCTGGATCCCCCGGAGGCCCTTCCGGACCGGCGCCTGAACCAGGTGCATCGCTGCGGCATCGTGGAGGCTTCCGGGAGCGTCGTCGAGGGGGATGGGACCTGGAGCACGGTTCCGGGGCTTCGCCTCGGGGTGCGGGTGGCCGACTGCGTACCCGTGCTGCTGGCCGGACCGTTGCGGGATGGAAGGCCCTGGGTGGCAGCCCTCCACGCGGGCTGGCGGGGGGCCACGGGGCACGGCGATCCGGATCCCGGGGGCGGGATCCTGCGCCGCGGCGTGGCCATCTACCGCAGCCTGGGGGGGGAGCCCGGGAATCTGGTGTGGGCCTTTGGCCCCGCGATCCTGGCCTGCCACTTCGAAGTGGGCGAGGAAGTCATCGAAGCCGCCCGGCAGGATCCCGCCTGGTCCGAACACCTGTGCACCCGGGGGCCTGCCGGACGCCCCCACCTGGACCTGCACGGGTTCCTGCGGAGCCAGGCCCTGGACCTGGGCCTGAACCCCACCCGCGACGGCAGCGTGGCCCTGTGCACCGTCTGCAGGCCCGACCTGCTCTATTCCTACCGGCGCGGCGACAAGACCGGCCGCCAGTGGGGCTGGATCGAGATCGGATAACCTGGAGAGCGGCCTCCCCCCCGGAGGCCGAGGACTGAAGCCTGAGGACGCCCCATGCTCAATATCACCGACATCCGCATCAACAAGATCGAGGGCGACGACAAGCTCAAGGCCTTCGCCGCCCTGGTCATCGAGGACTGCTTCCTGGTGGGTGACCTGCGCGTCGTGGAGAGCGAGGAGGGCTACTTCGTGGCCATGCCCAGCCGCCGGAAGCGGGACGGCAGTTTCAAGGACATCGCCTACCCGCTCAACAACACCCTCCGCGAAGAGATCGAGGAGAAGGTGCTCCTGGCCTACGAGACCGCCACCGGTCGGCGCGCCATCAGCCGGATCGAGCGCGGCGAGGCCGCCCAGGTGCGTCCCGACCTCCTGGGCGTCGAGGAGTTCGGCTTCACGCCCAAGGCCGGGTCCTAGGCCCCGGGCCTGGGGGGCTTTGGCCTGGCGCGGACCCGCGCTATCCTTGAGTTTCCGCCTGGGGAGTAGCCAAGTGGTAAGGCAGCAGGTTTTGATCCTGCGTACCGAGGGTTCGAATCCTTCCTCCCCAACCATGAAAGCGCCTGGCGAAATGCCAGGCGCTTGTGTTACCAGTCCAATCGGGTTGTATGACAGTCCTTTTTCAATGATTCATGGGCACTTAGAAAGAAGCCATGCTCTCGACTTCCGGCTGCCCAGCAAGGTCCGATGGCCGCCTAGAGTTGCCAGGACTAGCCGCTTCTCCGATTCTCGGCTCCCCCTGGGGGCAAAAAGCCCTCTCTGTGTTACCACTCGACCCCTTCCCGCCCGAAACGCTCTCTGGCGATAAGGAGTGTGTGATCGTCCTCCAGGCCGTCCGTTGGTCTACCCAACCAAAGGCCGCCGCGAGGCGGCCTTTGGTTGGGTAGCGGCTGAAGGCTTCGAACTCGCGGGATCTCTAGCCGGCTGTCGAGGACCGCTGCCCCTCGTCCCAGCGGGCCCGCATCGCCAAGGCGAGACGGCCTCCTGCCCCCGCGCTCGGATTTATTGCCGTGCCTGGTTCCTCTTCTGTATGCTTACCCCAAGTAAACCCACAAACCATTTCGGAATACCCATGCCACTCCATGGGTAGGTCCGTCCATCACTCCCATATAGGAGGAGGTACTGCCATGAGCAGTGAAATGTACGAACGAATGCGGACCGATCCCAAATTCCAGCGGCTCGTAGCCCGACGGGGTCGTTTCGCCTGGACCCTGGCCTTCATTGTCCTGGGGATGTTCTACGGCTTCGTGCTGGTGGTGGCCTTCAAGCCGGCCCTGCTCGGGCGCCCCCTCGTGGCCGGCGGGATGCTGACCATCGGCGTCGCGGTCGAACTGTTCATGTTCATTTTCTTCTGGGTCCTCACGGCGGTGTACGTCCGACGCGCCAATGGCGAGTTCGATGAGATGACCCAGGAAATCGTCAAGGCCGCCCAGAAGGAGAACAAGTGATGAGCCGCCTCCCTCGCATTGGCACCGCCCTGGGCCTCCTGACCGCTTCGGCTTCGGCCATAGCTGGCCCACCTCTGGGGGGCATCATGGAGAAGCAGCCGACCAACTGGCACGCGATCATCATGTTCTGCCTGTTCGTGGGCCTGACCATGGGGATCACCTACTGGGCAGCCAGCCGGACCAAGTCCACCTCTGATTTCTATACGGCCGGCAGCGACATCACCGGCTTCCAGAACGGTCTGGCCATCGCCGGCGACTACATGTCCGCCGCCACGCTCCTCGGCCTCAGCGCCATGGTCTACGGCCAGGGCTACGATGGCTACATCTACATGCTGGCCTTCTTCGCCGGCTGGCCCATCATCCTGTTCCTGATGGCCGAGCGCCTCCGCAACCTGGGCCGCTTCACCTTCTCGGACATCACGGCCTACCGCCTGGACCAGGGCAAGGTCCGCACCATGGCCGCTATCTCCTCGCTGACCGTGGTCTGCTTCTACCTGCTGGCGCAGATGGTCGGGGCCGGGCAGCTCATCAAGCTCCTCTTCGGCCTGGAATACAGGGTCGCGATCTTCATCGTCGGCATCCTCATGATGTTCTACGTCATCTTCGGCGGCATGATGGCCACCACCTGGGTGCAGATCATCAAGGCCTGCATGCTGCTCTTCGGCGGCACGCTGGTCATGCTCCTGGCCATGAGCCAGTTCGGCTTCTCCTACCACGTCCTGGTCGAGCGGGCCACCGCCGTGCACAAGCTGGGTCCCAAGCTCATGTACCCCGGCAGCCTGCTCGCGGATCCGGTGACCGCCATCTCGCTCGGCCTTGGACTGATGTTCGGGACCGCGGGACTGCCCCACATCCTGATGCGGTTCTTCACGGTCAGCAACGCCAAGGAAGCCCGCAGATCCGTGCTCTACGCCTCCGGTTTCGTGTCCTATTTCTTCAATGTCATCTTCCTGATCGGGCTTTGCGGCATCATCATCGTCGGCCAGGATCCCACCTTCTTCGAGGGGGGCAAGGTCGGCGGCAAGCTGATCGGCGGCGGCAACATGGTCGCCATGCACCTGGCCAAGGCCGTGGGCGGCAACATGCTGCTCGGCTTCCTGGCGGCGGTGGCCTTCGCCACCATCCTGGCCGTGGTTTCCGGCCTGGCCCTGGCGGGCGCCTCGGCCATCTCCCACGACCTGTACGCCCGGGTGATCATGAAGGGCAAGGCTTCCGAGATCACCGAGATCCGGGTGTCGAAGATCGCCACCATCTGCCTGGGCATCGTTGCCATCGTCCTCGGCATCCTGTTCGAGAAGCAGAACATCGCCTTCATGGTCGGCCTCGCCTTCGGTGTGGCGGCGGCAGCGAACTTCCCGGTGCTCATTCTCTCCATGTACTGGAGGGGCCTGACGACCCGTGGCGCCCTCTGGGGCGGCTACGGCGGGCTCTTCTCCGCCGTGATCTTCGTGGTGCTGTCGAAATCCGTCTGGGTGGACGTGGTCGGCCGGAAGGCGGCCCTCTTCCCCTACACCCAGCCGGCCCTGTTTGCCATGCCGATCGCGTTCCTGCTGGCCTACCTCTTCTCCAAGCTCGATGGCAGCGCCCGCGCCAAGGCCGAGATCGAGGCCTTCGAGGACCAGTATGTGCGGGCCCAGACGGGGTTCGGCGCATCCACTTCGACCAAGCACTGACCTCCCGATCACAGTTTTCGGGCGGCAGGAACCTGGGCCGGGGGGCTACGCTCCCTGGCCCAGGTTCTTTTCGGCTTTCGCCGCCCGGGCGGTGGACGTCATAGGGGGAAGCGCAGTCCCTTGTCCCCGGTGACCTCCACCGTCTCGGTCCTGCTGCCCTTGGCCCCGCGCACGGTGATGGTGTGGCGACCCAGGGCCACCTGGATGCCCGTGCTGCCATCGCTCTCGATGCCGGAGTCCTGGCCATCCACCATGACCTTGCCGATGCCGGGGAAGGTCTCCACGGTGAGGGTGGCGAGGCCAGGCACGGTGAGCGTCGCCACCTGGCCGGCCACGACCGTGACGGCCCGGGCGTCCTTGTAGAAGTGCCGGGGGTTCGTCAACTCGAGTTGATGGGTGCCTGGGGGCAGCGCCACCTTTGAGCCCGGGCTGAGTTCACCCTGGTCGCGGCCATCCGCCCTGAGGTGGACGCTGAATCCGCCGGCCAGCTTCAGGGCGCCGGGGGCATGGGGGTCCAGGGACGGCTCCTGCCGGGTATCGGCGGTGGTTCCTTCCATCAGTTTGAAGACCTGGCCGCCAGGCACATCACCAGGGTCGAAGTCCTTTGGAAACAAGAGGTTGCCCTTGGTGAGGGTGAGGCGGTGGTGCTTGCCCTGGTTCCACTGGACCGAGAGGGGCGTCACGCCCTCCAGCTTCTTCTCATCCAGCACCACGGTGGCGCCCTGAGGTGCGGAATCCAGGACCTCCTCGCTGACGATGGGCTGCAGGGAGAGCTCCGGTGGCACCTCGCCGGGCTTGACCTGGTAGGTCAGCGCCCGATGCCCCTTCAGTTCCAGCCGCAGCCTGTCCCCGGGGGACAAAGGCTGGTTCATGGGCGCCGTACCTACCTCCAGGTCGTTCACGAAGACCCTGGCGCCTGAAGGCACCGACTTGATCTGCAACCGCGTCCTGTTGGAGCCCTTGACCATGAACCAGGCCCCGCCGATGGCGGCCACCAGGACCACGGCGGCGATCCAGGCCAGCCTGCCCTTCAGCGGCTCGGACCGGGGCATCACCACCGTCTCATCGAAGGAGGTGGACACGATCTCTGGCAAGGGGGCCTCGCCATTCATTCCCATGAGGTTCAACACTTCGCGACGGTCCTCCTTGCTCAGTTCCGTCACGGAGTCGAAGAGGTCGCGGACGAACGAGGTGCAGGACTGATGGCGCTCTTCCGGCCGCTTGGCCAGCACCTTGTCGAAGACCCGTCGCCAGCCCTCGGGAAGCATGCCCAGCACGGGCGGCTGCACCTCCACCGGGGGTTCGTTCACGATCCGGTAGAGGATGGTGTTGATGGAGGTCCCCGGAAAGGGGGACTGCCCGCTCATGAGTTCGAAGACCAGTACGCCGAAACTGAAGATATCGGACCGGTTGTCCACCGTGCCTTCCCGGATCTGCTCGGGACTCGCATAGCTGGGCGTGCCCAGAAAGGTGCCCGTCTGGGTGAGGCTGGCATCCTCCCGCTTGGCGATGCCGAAATCCATCAGCTTGGGCCGCCCATCCTCGGTCACCATCACGTTTCCCGGCTTCACATCCCGGTGCACGATGGCCTTGGCGTGGGCATGGTCCAGGGCCTCGGCCAGCCCCACGGCAATGCGGAACTTCTCCTTCAGGGTGAGGGCTGGACCGTTCTTCATGATCCCGTCCAGCGGCTTGCCCGCCACGAACTCCATGGCCAGGAAAGGCCCGTGGCCCTCCACCTCGCCCACGTCGTAGATGGCCACGATCCCCGGGTGGTTCAGGAGGCCGGACACCTCGGCCTCGCGCTGGAAACGCGCCAAATACTCGTGCTGGTCCGCCTCGGTCCGCACGGCATCCAGCTTCATCAGCTTGATCGCCACCTTGCGCTTGATCCTGGGGTCCTCGGCGAGCACGACGCTCCCCATGGCACCGGAGCCCAGGAGATTCAGCACCTGGTAGCGGCCAATCATTCTGGGGAGGCTGAGGTTGTCGAGGTCACTCATGTCAGCATCCTACCCAGCCCACTGAAAATCAGGCGGTAGATTGTTAGGTTTTCCGTGGTCTTACCAAGAAGTTGTGACACAATAAGCAAGGCCGGCCGAAGCAGGCTGTGGGGAGTCTATTCCGTGATGGAAGCCGTCAAAATCATCGTGCTTGCCACCTACTTCATCCTGCTCACCATCCTGAGCATCTATGGAGCCCATCGGCTCTGGATGCTTCTCCTTTATTATCGCCACAAGAAGGACGTACCCCAGCCCGTGGGCGATGCGAACTACCTCCCGGTGGTCACGGTCCAGCTGGCCGTGTTCAACGAGATCAACGTCATCGAGCGGCTCATGGCCTACACCCTCAGGATGGACTGGCCCAAGGACAAGCTCGAGATCCAGGTGCTGGATGATTCCACGGATGACACCGTGAAGGTGGCCAGTGCTGTGGTGGACCGCTACAAGGCCCTGGGCTATGACATCCACTACCTGCACCGGACGGACCGCACGGGCTTCAAGGCCGGGGCGCTGGCCGAGGGCCTCAAGGTGGCCAAGGGCGAGCTGGTGGCCATGTTCGATGCCGACTTCCTGCCCACGGAGGATTTCCTCCGCAAGGCCGTTCCCCACTTTGCAGACGAGAAGGTGGCCTTCGTCCAGGGTTGCTGGGCCCACCTCAACCGCGAATTCTCGCTCCTGACCCAGGTCCAGGCCATCCTGCTCGACGGGCATTTCGTCTTCGAGCACACGGCCCGCCACCGGTCCAAGGCCTTCTTCAATTTCAGCGGCACGGCCGGCATGTGGCGGGTGTCCGCCATCGCCGACGCGGGTGGCTGGGAACACGACACCATCACCGAGGACGCGGACCTGTCCTACCGGGCCCAGCTCAGGGGCTGGAAGGGCGTCTACCTCAAGGACCTCGTCGTCCCGGCGGAACTTCCGGTCGAGGTGAATGCCTTCAAGAGTCAGCAGCACCGCTGGGCCAAGGGCAATGCCCAGGTCATCCGCAAGCT
>CAIYNT010000026.1 GCA_903927605.1 uncultured Holophagaceae bacterium | reverse complement strand
GGCCCGCCAGGGTCAGCACGAATCGCAGTGTCGATTTCGTCTCAGCCGCGCCTGGGCATCCCCCACATTTCAAGGGAGGTGCCATGGGTGGCATACGGGAAGTCGCAAAGTTGGCCTGCGGGCTGGATGTGCATCGTTCAGAGGTGGTCGCCTGCCTGATCACCTCGGGGACCCGGAATCGCCCCAAGGTTGAGACCCGACGCTTCCGAACGGTGCTGGCGGAACTGTTCCAGCTTCGCGCTTGGCGCGTGGAAGCCGGGTGCGAGGTGGTGGGAATGGAAGTTACGAGTCCTTACTGGAAGCCGATCTACGCGGCTCTAGAAGACCATGTCCAACTCGTGGTCGGCGATCCCCGGACCATGCTCCGCAACCAGATCCTGAAGTTGCTGGAGGGAATAGGTATCAAGCTCGCCAGTTTCATCAGCAATGTATTTGGCGTGACTGGGATTGGCCTGCTGCGGTCCCTCTCGCAGGGCCAGGATGTGCGTGCTCAACTTCCACTCCTCGTCAAAGGCACCCTGCACCGGAAGCTCACCGGCCTGAACCTGGCCCTCGAACAGCCGCAGCCAGAGCATCTGCGGGAGTTGCTCGCGATCCAGTTGCTGCGGCACGATGATCTCGACCGCGTAGTCAATCACATCGAGGCCTTGATCGAGACCCGCATGGAGTCCTATCATGCCGAAAGGAACCTGCTCCTCCAAGTCTATGGCCTCGGAACCACCGCGGTGAACATCATCCTCGCGGAGATCGGCGTGGACATGGGCGTGTTCCCCACACCCGCCTATCTGGCGGCCCGGGCGGGCGTCTGCCCCGGCAATCGTGAGACAGGCGGGAAGCGCATCAGCGGGGCCACTCGAAAGGGCAACACCTACCTCACCACCATCCTCGTAAAATGTGCCCTGGCCACCGTCCGCGCCAAAGGCAGCTACTTCCGCTCGAAGTACCACCACCTCCGTGCACGCATCGGCCAAAAGCGAGCCCTGATGGCCATTGCCCACAAACTCATCCGGCTCATCCACCTATTGCTTTCCTGGAAGGAACCCTACAAAGATCTCGGTGCGGCCTTCCTCGACAAGCGCGAGAAGACCGTCAAAGCCGACAAGCTCACCCGCCGCCTCCAAGCCCTTGGCTACCGCGTCACTCTCGAACCCCTCCCGGATGCAGGATTGATAGCGTAAGGGTTACAACTCTGTTTTCATTGCAGGAAAGAAGATCCCTTCGACCCTTTGGACCGGTGGCCGTGAACAAGCCACTTGGACGTGGGGGAAGTCTCACTCAGGCGCTCGTGGTCCCCGGGCAGACCTTTCAATTCAGACTGGCTCGGCCTCCGTGAGACCGAGCCGGTCCAGCAGGGCATAGAGGTCCCCCTCCTGGTCGAGGCGAGGAATGATGCGGTCCACCACCCGAAGAAACCCTTCCCCAAGCAGGGAGGTGCGATCAGGCAGGCCGGTCTCCACCAGCAGCCTGATGGCCGAAGTGTGGCTCCATTCCTCCGACAGGGCCGCCATCAATTGGGGTTCTGTCAAGACTTGGTGTAGCCGTCGCAGCCGGCTCGTCCGGCGGGCTTCGCCATCCGCGGACGCCACCGGGGAAGCCTCCAGCAGCCAGCGCAGCAAGGGCTCAGGCTTCGGCTCCGACGCTGCTCAACAGCTCATCCAGCCTGGGATCGGCGACAGACATCGAGCATTCCAATGGGAGTACCCAGAGTGCCACAAAGCCGAAATCGACAACCAGGGCACGCAACCAATGGTCCAACACCCTTGTTACACTGACCCCTCCCTTCGAGGCTCCTATGATGTTAAGCGCGCGTAGGCACAACGATGTGCTGGCCCTCAACCCAGATGGCAATCGCTTGAGCCCCATCATGAAGAACAGCCCTCACGCCGCCTTGGAAGCAGGGAACACCGAGGACGGAGCCCTGGTCGGGTTCTGATGACGGTCCATCTCCGCACGGTCCTGAGCATCGGCCTCTTGGCGCTGGCTTCGTTCAGTGGCCTGAAGGCCCAGGCCGGTCGAGTGGTCAAGGAGGTTCGCATCGACGGCGGATCCGAGGATGACCGTCAATTCGCGGCGGCGGCCCTGGGATTGAAACCCGGCCAGGCCTTGGAGGATACGGACTTCCAGCAGGCCCTGAACGCGGTGCGCCTGGTGGACCGGTATCGCTTGGTGGAAGGGGCCTTCAGTGCAGAGGGAGAGGTCATCCTGAGGCTGGATCCGCTGACGCCTGTGGCCACTTGGCAGTGGACCGGAGACCCCATTCCCAGTGCCCTCCGTAAGACACTGCTCCCAGAGCTCCGCAAGGGTCAGCGCCTGGGTCCTCAACGTCTGGCCGTACTGACCCGGATGGCCGAGCAGCGCCTGCGTGACGTCGGGTACCCCCTGGGCAAGGTCGAGCCCACCGTGGAGCAGGGAGGCCGCCATTTGCGCTTGGCGCTGACCCTCGGCATCCCCTCCCTGATCCGGGAGATTCGCATCGAAGGCGATCCTGCCCCCTATACGCGCGAGCAGCTGCTGAAGGTGGCGGGCCTTCAGCCCGACGCCTCGCTCTGGACGCCCTCCGTCGCCCTGGATGCCCAGCGGCGCCTCCGGCGCCGCATGGTGAAGGATCACCGCCTCGAGGGCTTCGTGCGGCTGGAACCCGCGGCTGAAGCCGGCGTGATGCAGCTGGACATCCGGCCAGGCCCCAAGGTGACGCTGAAGGCCAAAGGGCTGAACATCCTCGCTCCCCTCTGGGGTCGACCCACCCTGTCGGAATTCGTGCCCCTGGCCCGGGCCGAACGGTACTTGCCCAGCCTGCTCGAAGAAGGTGCAGGCCGAATCACGACCTATTTCCGCAACCAGGGTTACCCCGAAGCCAAGGTCAGTTTCGACCGCGTCGTGACGCGAGGCACTGCGGACCACCCCGAGGCGGTGACTCTCACCTTCACGGTGGATCATGGCCCGCAACGCAACCTTGGTCGCGTGCAGTTCGAGGGCAACAAGGAGCTGACAGATGGCGAGGTGCGGGCGGTGGTCTCGCTGCCCAAGCGGTTCCTGGTGCTGCCGCCCCACGCCAAGGCCAATGAGGTCCGGTCCCTGGAAGACCGTGTGACGGGACTGTATCTTCAACGCGGTTTCCCGGATGTGCGCGTTCGACGCCGCGTGGACACGACCAAGGACGGCGACGTGGAAGTGCGCCTGATCATTCATGAAGGGCAACGCCGGTTCATCCATGCCCTGGTCCTGGATATGCCCCAGGATGCCGACTTCCCGCGACAGAGCCTGCCGCAGAGTCTGCTGTTGGCCATCTCCGACCACCCTGTCTATGCGCCGGGAAACCACCATTTCATGTCGGACCGGAGCCACCTGCAGGGCTACAAAGGCACGATGGAAACCACCCCCCAGGGCGTGCGGCTGGTTTTCTCGCCGCCTCTGCCTCTGATCCGAAACGACCTGGTCCTGGTCGTGTCGGATCTGCGCCAGCGGCTCTCGTCGGCCGGCGCCGCGAAGCCCCAAGTCAAGCTCAGCTTTGAAGAGAACTCAGACCAGTCCATCGTCCGCATCCAGATCCCCTCCCAGCCGCTGGATCACGCCAAGCGCCTGGTGGTGCAGGGCAGCGACCGCACCCATGCGAAGGCCGTGCTGCGCGAAGTGGAGCTGCCCCCAGGGACACCCCTGGACCCGGTGAAGCTGGACAAGGGCCAGTTACAACTGGGCGGCCTGATGGCCTTCCAACGGGTGGACCTGCTCACCCTGAAGGACCTTTCCGGCCAGAAAGAGCAGCCCTGGGAGCGGGGGGATCTGGCCCTGCGGCTGGAAGAGCGCAGCCCCTGGGTCTTCACCGAGGGCTTCGGCTACGACAATGTGCAGGGTTACCACTTCGGCCTGAACACCCAGCGGTTCGATGTGGGCGGCATGGGACGCGTCGTGGACTTCGGCATCCGCGCCGGCGACCAGACCCTGGACATTCCGGCCCTGCGCAAGCTCTTTCCCACCGGCGACGTCAAGCGCTCCCTGGACTCCTACGGTGTCGGCTACACCGATCCCTGGTTTCTGCCGGGCTCCCTGGATTCCTTGCTCTCCTACCGCACCAGCTTCCATGCGGATGCCGCCTACATCGAGGAGGCCCAGGCCGCCTACTTCGCCAGGCGGCGGCGCTTCACCACGAACCTCGAGTGGAAGCTCAGCCCCTCGCAGACCGTGCAACTCGGCTACCGCTTCGAGCGGGTCGAAGTGGAGGCCAACACCGACAGCGACGGCAACCCGCTGCTTTCGAACGAGGATCTCTTCCTCCTGGCCCGCACCCCGCCCTACAGTGTCATCTCGGCGCCCTACCTGCAGGTGACCGTGGACCACCGCGACCGTTCCTACGATCCCACCCAGGGCACCTACTTCATGGGGCGGGTGGAAGTGGCAGCCCAGTTCTTCGGCACCTCCGCCAACAGCAGCTTCGTGAAGCTGGACCTGCGGCACCAGTGGAACTGGCCCCTGGGCTTCCAGGCGGAAAACGGCGTGCTGATGGTTAACGCCCGGGTCGGTCTGGCCAAGCCCACCGCCAGGACCGCCGAGGACCTGCCCCTCACCGAGCGCTTCTTCGGCGGGGGCTCTTTCACTGTGCGGGGTGTGGAGCCGGACATGCTGGGGGAGGTGACCTGGACCACCGGCACGCCCACCCAGCCGCCGCAGCTCATTCCCCTGGGGGGGCAGGCCATCCTCGTGCTGAACCTGGAGTACCGGTTCCCCCTCTTCGGCCAGAGCGTCTGGGGCGAGGTGTTCGTGGATTCGGGCCAGGTCTACCGCACCCTGAGTCCCGATTCGTCGATCGTCACGCCCTTCCCGCCGCTTCGCACCACGCCGGGTCTGGGCCTCATCTTCAAGCTTGGCTTCCCCCTCAAGCTCGAGTACGCCACCGACCTGAAGCGCATCCTGGGCCAGCCCCGCACCCAGAACGAGCGGGACACGCAACTGCAGGGCCTCCTGATCTCCGCAGGCTTCCAGTTCTAATCGGCGCCTAGGATCCCGTTGGCTCCTGGCCCTTGGCGCCAACCGGCGCGACCTGGTGGGCCCGCTGCACCAGGAAGTAGCTCAGAGCCAAGGCCAGGACCAGGCTGGAGAACCCGAGGAGCATGAGCGGCGCGGTGTTGTGCATATTGATCCCCAGCACGTGGCGCCACTGGCGGCTCGGCTGCCCGCCGAAGCGGCGGTGGGGCTGCCCATGGTCCTGCTGCTGGCCATCCTCGCCCTCGTGCTGTTCTGCTTCCTGGCGGGGCTCTTCGCCCGCACGGCCCTAGCCCAGCGCACCGTCCGCAAGCTGGAGCTGGCCGTGCTCTCGAAGGTGCCCGGCTACGACCTGCTCAAGGGCATGGGCGAGAGCATGCTGGGCTTCGAGAAGGAGGGTGGCTACGCGGCGGTGCTGGTGCGCTCGGACGACAACTGGCAGCTGGGCTTCGAGGTGGACCGGGCCCAGGCCCTCGTGGCGGTCTTCGTGCCCGACGCACCCAACCCGCGGGCCGGGACCCTGCTCTTCTTCAGCCCGGACCGCGTGACGCCCGCCGGCATCTCCATGACCCAGGCCATGAAGTGCCTCAAGCACTACGGCGCCGGCTCCGGCGCCTGGCTGCAGAACCTCCCCGGGCCGGCCCTCTGAGCAGGCCGGCCGTTCAGAAGCTGCAGCCCAGCCCCACCGAGTAGCCGGAGACGTTGTTGCCGAAACAAGAGCCACCGTTGGGGTGGCTCTTGAATCCGCTGGGGGTCTGAGTGTGCTATCGACGTGCCTTGCTGAAATCGATGGCTCTCAAGTTGTCTATTCCCAACATTTTTTTGGCGGAGAGAGGGGGATTCGAACCCCCGGTACTGGTTGACCCAATACACTCGCTTAGCAGGCGAGCCCGATCGGCCACTCCGGCATCTCTCCAAGGCCTATCAGATTACCGGTGGGAGAGAGATGACACAAGGCTTCTTGCCCGGACCCGCGTCCAGCCTTCAAGATGGGAGCACGGAGGGATGGCCGAGCGGTTGATGGCTCTAGTCTTGAAAACTAGCGTGGGTGAAAGCTCACCGGGGGTTCGAATCCCTCTCCCTCCGCCACATCAGCGCCCCGCGACTGCGGGGCGCCTTCCCAGGCTCAGAGGGAGTGGGATTCGAAGTCACAGAATCCTTGGCAGGTAGGCCCCGCAGGAGGCAGTCTGGGGGACTGCCGGACGCGAGCAGGGCCGTGCCAAGGATTCGTGCGGCCGGAGGGGACGCCGCGGAGCGGTGGCCCTGGAGGGAATCCCTCTCCCTCCGCCTCATCAGCGCCCCGCGACTGCGGGGCGTATTCATTGCTCAAAGCGAGCGTGGGTCGGAAGGCACCGGATCGCTGGAGCGGACCTGTCGGCAAGCCGGAAAGTACTCGCGCCCTCAGGTTGGTTCGTGGCTATCGTTTTTACAGCACGGATCGGAGTCCTTGTGGGGTGAGGAATTCCCGTTGGTGCACGCACCACCCGCCCAACAAGACCCCCCTTGTTTCCTGGCCTTCGGACCCTTTTAACCGCAGAGAAACCATGAGCCGCTACTGGAGCCCCGTCGTTCACGGTCTGACCCCGTACGTTCCGGGCGAGCAGCCCAAGCTGGAGCATCTCGTCAAGCTGAACACCAACGAGCATCCCTATGGCCCCTCGCCGCGCGCACTGGAGGCCATCCAGGCCGCTGCGGGCGATTCCCTGCGCCTCTATCCGGACCCGAATGCCGAGGCACTGAAGGCCGCTCTCGCCGCGTACTGCCACCTGCGCGCAGACCAGGTTTTCGTCGGCAACGGCTCCGATGAAGTGCTGGCCCATACCTTCATGGCCCTGCTCAACCAGGAGCAGCCGCTGTGGTTCCCGGATATCACCTACAGCTTCTACCCCGTCTACTGCGGCCTCTACGGCATCCGGTCGAGAACCGTGCCGCTGACCGAGGACTTTTCGATCCACGCCGATGACTACCTGCCCCATGGCGACCAGCGGCCGGGTGGGATCATCTTCCCCAACCCCAACGCGCCCACCGGCCGCCTGCTGCCGCTGGCGGACATTGAGCGCGTGGTCGCCAGCAACCCGGACGTGGTGGTGGTGGTCGACGAAGCCTACGTGGATTTTGGCGGAGAGAGCGCGATCACTCTGGTGGATCGTCATCCGAACCTGCTGGTGGTGCAGACCTTCTCGAAAAGCCGGTCCCTGGCGGGCCTGCGGGTGGGGTTCGCCGTCGGTCACGCGGACCTGATCGAGGCCCTGGAGCGGGTGAAGAACAGTTTCAACTCCTATCCAATCGATCGGCTGGCCATAGCCGGCGCGGTGGCCTCGGTGCAGGATGAGGGCCATTTCCAGCAGAGCTGCCGGAAGGTGATGGCCACGCGCGAGGTCCTGGTCACGCGGATGACCGGGCTCGGCTTCGAGGTGCTGCCCTCCGGCGCCAACTTCATCTTCGCCCGTCACCCTGCCCACGACGCTGCCGGGCTTTCCGCGGCGCTGCGCCAACGGGCCATCATCGTCCGCCACTTCCGCCAGCCCCGCATCGACCAGTTCCTGCGCATCACCGTGGGAACGGATCAACAGTGCGGAATTCTGATCGGGGCCCTGACGGAGATTCTCGGCCACTGAAGCGGACTGCTGGCGGCATCGCCTCGGTCCGTGGGCGATTCCCGCCTGGGGTCTACAGTCGCTGGTCCCAGCCCTCCGCCGCCCGGAAGCTGTGGTAGCGGTCGTTGCCGAGGATGAGGTGATCGGCGAGGGGTACGCCGAGGGACTCTCCGGCGGCCTGCATGATAGTTCCAATAGCAATTGAGACTGTTAGCTGAAAAATCGATGGATTTTCTACTTGGTATTGAGATTGGCAACACTTATCGAAAAGACTGGTTATAAGAATTCCACCTAACCGTGAGACTGAATTGAAATCGAGGTGGTTGATTTATATTCATGTTATAAGTAGTTAATAATATTGCTACTTGCAAAATGTAATTTCTTTTGGGATTGTCCTAATTCCTGGAATCCCCCACTTGTCCCATATGGACTGGCGGGAGGAAGGAAAGGACAGGTCCCTCGTTCGGTGCTTGAGACGATTCAAGCATCATTTCTGTCATGGTTTCGACCATGTAGAGTGAGAGAAAAATACTATGAGGCTACCAACCTCATCAACCCAAACTTCGACTCGGACCGATTCAGGGGTTCAGTCCAGTCGACCTCTTCCGATAGGTCACTGGGCATGATCAATATTGTTCCGAACCGGCAACAGTACATTCCGACAATGGTGTCCCCTCAGAAGCTGGAATCGCTTTGGCCCATCGATGATCTATATGTCGCGGCGTGGTCAGGAGAGCCACTCTCTGACTGGTTTCGCCTCGACGACTATCGCAACCCGACAGCCTTTCGTACTGCTGATGTCCGGGTCTCGACCTCGCAGATGGGTCCATCCATTAGCTTTCTAAATGGACGCCATCGAACTCGCTGGCTGCTCCAGCAGGGCCTAACCGAGATTCCGATTGGTATCTATGTAGATGAACTTAATCTAGCAATATCGCTTGGACTCACGATCCGTCCAGTTGGTCCACAGGACCTCATAGCAAAACCAGTGTTCAGTTGGTCCAAGCCCTGATTCTCAATTCTCATGGGGACCGGAATTCAGAGAAGCCTCTAGTCGTACAGTATTAATACCTTTGCCTGTTGCCAGAGGCTATGATCAATCATATTTGTTATTATTGTTAGGACATACGCATGAAAAACTCTAGGATAATTCAAAGAGAAGACATCCCATTGTATCTTATAAATGAAATGATCGAATCACTTAGAGCGTTCACAATAGGTTTTTATGAAACAAGGCAAACCGTAAATGGCTATGAGCCATTCCTTCTTGGTACTGGAACGCTGATTTCGTATAAGCTTGTGCGCCTCGCCGATTTCTCCCGGAGTCAGAAATTTGCCAGTCTTGACTCTGTCCGCCCAATTCAAATTCCCGTTTGTAGCCAGCCACTGAGCGACAGCTCGCAGTTTCGCCACCATGGTGGAATAACTGTTTCCTAGCACCTGAATCCGTGAGGTTCGGTGACTTAACTCGATTCAAGGCAAGCTATGTCATCAGTAAGGATGCCAAAGCCCGGCTGCCCAGCCTCACAGCGTCTGTGAAAAGGCGCTTCACCCCAGCCCAATGCTTTCGAGGTGTTTCT
>CAIYNT010000025.1 GCA_903927605.1 uncultured Holophagaceae bacterium | reverse complement strand
CCCACAGGCAAGGCCATGCCCGTGGCCATGAACGCCTTCGGCAGCCTCAAGCGGATGGAGATGGCCCTGGGTGTGGACCAAGAACCCCGCGGCCTGGACGCCATCGCGGACCGCATCGAGAAGCTGGTGCAGGAGGCAATGCCCAAGCCCGGCACGGGCTTTTTCGAGAAGCTGGCCAAGCTGCCGGTGCTGGCCGAGGTCTCCAACTGGATGCCCAAGACCGTACGCAAGGGGATCTGCCAGGAGGTGGTCTTCAAGGGCGATCAGGTGAGGCTCACGGAGCTGCCGGTGCTCACCACCTGGCCCGAGGACGGCGGCCCCTTCATCACCCTGGGGATGAGCCATACGCGCAACAAGCAGACTGGCCATCGCAATGTGGGCCTCTACCGCCTGCAGGTCTATGACGATCGCACCCTGGGCTTCCATACGCAGTTGCACCACGATGGCGCCCGGAACCGCCACGGCTACGACCGGGATGAGCGCATGCCGGTGGCCGTGAGCTTTGGCGGCGACCCGGCCCTTACCTACGCCGCCACCGCCCCCCTGCCACCCTTCATCAGCGAGGTCATGTTCGCGGGCTTCCTGCGGGGGGAGGGCATCGAGATGGTGCCCTGCCTCACCAACGACCTGGAAGTGCCGGCGGATTCAGAGCTGGTCATCGAAGGCTATGTGAACCCCGGTGAGCTGCGCCGCGAGGGCCCCTTTGGCGACCACACAGGCTACTACTCCCTGGCCGATGACTATCCCGTGCTGCATGTGGAAGCCATCACCATGCGGAAGAACCCGGTGTTCCCCGCCACCATCGTGGGTCGCCCCCCCCAGGAGGATGCCTACCTGGGTCTGGCCACGGAGCGGATCTTCCTGCCCCTGCTGCGTCTGGTGCTACCCGAAATTCGCGACATGCACCTGCCTGCGGCGGGCGCATTCCACAACCTAGTGATCCTCTCCATGCGCAAGGAATACCCGGGCCATGCCCAAAAAGTCATGAACGCCATCTGGGGCACGGGCCAGATCATGTTCACCAAGGGCATCGTGGTGGTGGATGAGGACATCGATCCCCATGACCTGGGCGAGGTGCTGTTCCGTCTCACCAGTAACGTGGATCCCAAGAGGGACCTGCTCTTCACCGAGGGCCCTCTGGATGTGCTGGACCATGCGAGTGATCGCTTTGCCTTCGGCTCCAAGGTGGGCGTGGACGCCACCCGCAAGAACCGCCCCTGGGATGGCTACGCCCGCGAGTGGCCCCGGGATCTGGTGTTTCCAGAGGATGTCCTCGCCAAGGTGGCGCAGCGCTGGAAGGATTACGGGGTCTGAGGTTCAGAACCGGAGAGTGACCCCAGCCTGCAAGGTATTGCCCTTGAAGGTGCTGCTCACCTTGGAATTGGTCAGGCGGAGCTCGGTGCCCAGGGCGGCGCTCCACTGATAGCCGAAGCCAAAGGCCGTAATGACCCGGGTGGTGTCATGGGTGGAGTCCAGGGCGGCCGTCTTGGTGCCGAGGGACCAGCGCGTCGCGGCCAGCCCGAGGGTGAGATAGAAGTGTTCCGGCTTGCCCTCGAAGAAATAGAGGTAGTCGGCACCCAGGCTCAGGCTGGAGGCCGATTGGCGACCCACGGGCAGGGTGGCCTCTGGGAAGCGGGTGTAGTCCAGTCGCGGCCGCAGCATGTTGCCATCCAGGAAATCGATGGTTTCATGGATCCCGAAACCGAGCCCCCGGTGACTGTCCACGAAGGTCTTGAGATCCCCGAGGGGCAGATCCGCGTGGGCCTGGAGGCCGTACCGTGATTCTTCGGCCAGCAGTCCCTGACCAAGGGCGGATAGAAGCGCAAGGGGCAGGAAATAGGCAAATTTCATGGGGCTCCCCAAGGCTGGCGGTCAGGATTGAGCAATTTTTACACAGAAAAACTGAACCCAGTTTCTGAGGAGTGG
>CAIYNT010000024.1 GCA_903927605.1 uncultured Holophagaceae bacterium | reverse complement strand
CTTCTCCACCACGAAGAGTCCCGCGCAGCGCGCCATGCGCGGCGACCAGACCAGGGGCGGCGGCGCCAGGTCCCAGCCCGCGGAACGGAGGATCGCCTGGGCACGATGGCGGAGGGTGAACGTCATCCTTTGATTTTGGGGTGAATCCGGCCGGAATGGGTCACGGCCGGGGGCATGGGTCAGCTTGTGAGCCTGTAATCGAATCTGTCAGCGAGGCCTTGGGAGGGGCGGCCGTTGACCTCCCCAGGGTGGGTGTGGAGCACCCTGATGGCGAGGATTCCCTTGCCCGGAACCTCGCCCAGGGGGTGCCAACAGGCCCAACCTCATCTTCATGATCACAATCGCACGACCCAAGAGGGCATACAGCGGGCCTTCGCCTTGGTAGCCTTGCTCTTAGGAGCGGCTATGAGTCCAGAACCTGAGGCCCAGGAGAACACTGATCTGAAGCCCACCAAGACGCGCTGCGAGGTCAAACGCAAATTTGATGTCGGCAACAACAAGAAGGAATATCGCTGGGTCCTAATGGCTGTCTCCGACATTCCAGGAAGGCCGGGGGATATTCGATGCCCCTATTGCCTCGGTCCCATCCGTCTGCATTTCAAGGGGACGGGTTCAAAGGTGGTAGAGGATCACTTCGAGCATAGGGCCCAAGGGGACAGGTATAACTGTCGGGCCGGTAACGGGTTCAAGGGCGGCGATCACAAGATGTCGCTGAAGCCAGTCGAGTAGCTCACCATCAAGGCCGACCTTCGGTTGAAGCTCCCCCGGGCTGGCTCCGTGGGATTGCCGTCAGTGGCCGTTAGCCAACGAGGTTGATGGCCACGCGCATCTCGTCCTCACGGGTCTCGATGTAGATCATGGTGGTCTCCACCTTGGAGTGCCGCATGAGCTTCTGGATCGTCGGGAGCGGGACGCCCCGCTTGTTCAAAATGTTGGCGAAACTTGCCCTGAGGCGGTGGTCGGTCAGGTTTGGAGGCAGCCCAACTTGAATTGCCGCCGCTCGGATGTAACGGGCGGTGAAATCGTGGCCGCGAGGTTTTCCATCCTTCTCCCCGGGGCAGATCAGTCCGAAAGTCCCTCCCTCCGGCTTCAGCTTCTCAAACCAGGGCAGCATCACCTCCGGAATGGGCATCACCGGGGCATCCCCGTTTTTGGTCTTGTCCGGGATGAACACCTTCTCGTCCAGACGGAGACCGGACCAGCGCATTAGGCGGGCCTCATGGTTGCGCATGCCCATGAGGATCTGAGCACGGACCAGGAAGGAGGCGTGAAGGCTTCCCAGGGCATCCACCGCCTCCAGGAACTGATCCAGAAGGTCGCCGGAGACCACAGGTCGGTGCTTTCGTTGGACAGGGACGATGGGAATCGATGGCTTTTCATCGATCCAGCCCTTCTCCACAGCGAAACTAAGGAGCGAGCCGATGTGCAGGGCGAGGGTATTGGTCCCACTCCGGGCATGGGTCTCGAGGTAGCGGTTTAGAACCGTGCTGATGGCCGTGGCATCTATCTGGGTGATCTGGAGTCCGCCGATGAAGGGCAGGGCGTGTCGCGTGATCAGGCACTTGAGCGTTCGGACATACTTCTGGGTCCGCTGAGGTGCCCGCTCAGCCATCCAGGCGTCGAAGCACTGCCGGAAAGTCAGGATCCGGGGCTGCTTGATGCCGACGCCCTCCAGGGCAAATTTACCCTTCATCGCATTGACGAAGTCACGGGCCTCGTTCACCCGATAGCAGCCGGTCGACCCCGAATGTATTTGGCCCCGATGAGAGAAGCGGAATAGATAGACCCCGCTCTGGGGATGCTTCGCCAGGTTCTGGACGAAGTGCAGCTTTCCGTCCTCCACGCGCCGCCTCCTTACGGGCACCTTCCCCTGCTTTGGGGGTAAGGACACCTGGAGGTTCCCCCCGCATCTGGCGGGACATACGCCTTGGATGCCGCCCAGATGACCGAGGGCCTCAGGCGCAACGCCCGCCTGCGCGATGAGGGCACCCGCAACCTGGTGGCCGCCGCGGTCTTTGCGGGTGCCCGCCGGCTCATCGCCCAGAGCATTTCGTTCATCTAT
>CAIYNT010000023.1 GCA_903927605.1 uncultured Holophagaceae bacterium | reverse complement strand
GTGAACAGCACCTCCATCTCGTCCCGGTCCTGCTGGATGTAGCCGATGTCATCGAGGATCAGGACATCGAAGGCATCCAGCCGGTGCAGTTCTTTCTCCAGGGCGAGGTCCCTCCGTGCCGCCAGCAACCGCTGGACAAGGGCGTAAGTAGGAGTGAAATGGACGGTGTGCCCCCGCTGGATCAGTTCCAAGCCGATGGCACAGACTAGGTGGGTCTTACCCCGTCCTGGCAGGCCGAAAGCCAACAGGTTCTCGGCGCGTTCGACGAAGCCGCCCTCACAGAGGGTGGGGAGCATCCGCCGCACAGGCGTGGGCAGGCGGGCCGTATCGAGGGTGGCCAGGGTCTTTTCCATGGGCAGCTTCGAGGCCCTGAGCAAGCGCTCCAGACGCTTCTGATGACGCTGGTCGAGCTCGGCCTCCGCCAAGGCCTGAAGGTACCGCTCGAAGCCCCAACCTGCCTTCTCGGCTTTCGCGGCAAGCTCACCATGCCTGGCCGCAAAGCCCGGGAGCTTCAACTCCCGCAGAAGCTCGATCAGTTTCCGGCTCATATGGCCTCCCGTAGTCCTGCCCCCATCAGGGCGTCGTATTCATGCAGATCCACTTCCGGTGCATCCATCTCTGGCGCCTTGGTCGGCTCCATGTCCCCTAGCAGAACCTTCACCCGCTCCGGCGTGGGCACCTCGCCTGCCTCCAACAGCAGGGCCAGGGCAGCCTCCACCTCGATCTCCATGCCCATGGCGGCCCGATGGAGAAGCCGGAGGTAGGAGACCTCACCCCGGCGATTCCCCTCGTGCTCCACCAGCACTTCATAGGTTTTCCGCCAGGTGAGGCTCAGGAATAGCTCCTCCCGATGGCGGTAGCGGGCGAAAGCTCCGGGCTTGCGCAGCATGGAATGAATCACGTGCCGGTAGTCGATGTGGTGCCGGTACTCACCTAGAAGGCGATCCAGCCTCAGCACCTGCTGCTGCCCATGCCAGACCTCCAGGTGCAACTCGAATACCCTCACCCGGACCTGCTCCCCGATCAGGCGCGTCGGCACTGAGTAGCTGTTCCGCTTGATGCGGATGGCGCTCTCCTGGCTCACCCGCACCATCACCTCGTCATAGTCGGGGAAAGCTCCCACCGAGAGATGCCGCATCACGGCCAACTCGGCAGCCACCTTCACCCGCCGCCGTTCATTAGCACGGGCACAGACCTCCTGCATCCATGCCTCGTAAGCTTCGACGCTCTCGAAGTCTCTGGAGCCACGCAGGAGCAGGTGCTGCTTCAGGCGGCGTTTCAGGGCGCCATTGGCCGACTCCACATCCCCGTTCTGTTCCTTCTCTCCGATGCCCGTCGTCCGTGGCATCATCCCGAAATAGCGCATCAGCGCCAGATAGGCTTCGTTGAAGCCCCGCTTCCCGGTGGCGAGATCGTGGGTAGCCGCCGTGGAATTGTCCGTCTGATGGAACTCTGGAACCCGACCGAGTTGGAACAGGGCCGACTGAACTCCTCGCCGCAGGGCCAACATCGATTCCGAGTGGCACGCCGTTGCCCACTGCCAGTTCGAGTAGGGCGCCACCACATGGCACAGCAAGTGGGGGAAGGGCTGCCCCTGGATCGTGACGCCCAGTTCCGAGGCATGGGTGAAGTCGGTCTGGAGTGCCTCTCCAGGTCGGTGGTTCTGGGGAAAGAACACCTCCTTCTCCGGGCCATTCCGAGCCCGCCAGTCCTTCACCCGCCGCTGGAAGGTCCGGATCTGGCCCTCCTGGTAGCGCCCCGGGCGCCGGTTCATCAGATCCTCGAACAGAGCCAGGCCCTCCAGTTCCGGGGCCTCGGCCAGCCGGGCCTCGATCTCCGGCCAATCCTCCGCAAACGGGTCTGGCCGTGTCCGCCAGGTTCTGGGCCGCCGCAATTCCGAGGGCGCCTTCCCCATCCGGAGATACTTCCGGCCAGTAGCACGGTCCATCCCGGCCCGCATCGATGCAAGGCCCACCTCCCCATGCTTGGTGATCTCCTCCATCAATTTCCTCACCTGCTGATCCGTCACCCGTCCCATGGCACCGCCCACCCTGCGCGTAGACGCAGGCCGACCGTGCCCCCGATGCCTCCCTGGCGCTACTCTCCCTGAGGAGTTGTAGTTGTCGTCAGTGGGGACGTGTAATTGTCGTCAGGCACCCCCCCTTCTTTTCCCTTGCAGACCTGCAAAAGCTGGTGGCAGGTGCGCCCAAGGTCCCCATGCAGGAGGCTCAGGCTCCTGCACGACCTGGCCCGCTC
>CAIYNT010000022.1 GCA_903927605.1 uncultured Holophagaceae bacterium | reverse complement strand
GCCAGACCTGCGTCTACAGCTTCGCCCTCTCGGAACTCATCAACCCCATCCTGCCTACCAGCGCCGTGACCATGGGAGTGCTGGGGGCCTCGAAGATCCCATGGGAGATCTGGGCCCGCTGGTTCCTGCCCCTCATGCTGATCCTCGTGGTCCTGGCCTTTCTGCTGCTGGTGCCGCCCACCCTGTTCTTCCACTGGGGGCCCGTGTGAGGGATTTCCATCTCTGCTGCCTGGCCGCGCTGTTTCTCGTGGTCGGAATGGCTCCAGCCCAGGATGCGAGTGGGGATTTCATCCGGGTCACCCGCCCTGAGCCTCTGCCGGCGCCCCTGGCCGCCGCAGAGGGGAGCCTGGATGCCGTCCGCATCCACCGGCACCTGGCCTTCCTCACGGATCCCCAGCGTGAAGGACGCGGCCTCGGCACCAAGGGCCTGGAAACGACCGTCCGCTACCTCCTCGCGCAGTTGAAGGCTGCCGGCATTCCACCGCTCGGAGGTTCCTACCTCCAAGCCGTGCCCCTGCGGGAAGTCCACCCCGGCGCCAGTTCCATCCAGCTCGACTCCACTTCCGGCAGCCTCACATTTCAGGCCGGGCGGGACACCGTGTTGCCGCCCATCGCGCCTGGCACACTCTCTGGCCCTGCGGTCTTCGTCGGCTTCGGCATCCAGGAACCTTCAATCGGCCACGATGATTTTCGCGGCCTCGACGTCCATGGCAAGGTGGTGGTCTTCCTGGGCGGCGTTCCCCCGGGCGAGGCCTGGCGGAAACCGGATCTGGTCGAAAAGTACGCCCCGCCAAGGCCTGCCGACCGCTATGACAGCCGCCTGGCCCTGCTGGAGAAGCTGGGCGCCAAGGCGGCAATCGCGCTGGAGGTTGGCCTCGACCATCGCATTGCGGAGGGCAAGGAACCACCGCTCCCCTATTTTCTGGCCGCCCGCGACATGCCCAGGTCAGGTGAGCCACCCCTGGCGCGGGTGACCCTCACCCGTGAACTCCAGAGCCTGCTCTCAACCAGAGGCAGTGTCTCAGCCACTCTGACCATCCGTGGTCGGCTGCGGGACCTCCAAGGCTTCAACGTGGTGGGGCGGATCGAAGGATCGGATTCAGCCTTGCGCCGGGAGGCCGTCCTCCTCGGCGCCCACATGGATCACCTGGGCATGCCGAACGGCGTGCTGCATCCGGGCGCGGATGACAACGCCTCGGGCGTGGCGGCCCTCCTGGAACTGGCCCGCTCGGCGGCCACGAGCCCTGCCAGGCCCAAGCGCACGCTCCTGGTGGCCTTCTGGACCGGGGAGGAGGAGGGGAAGTTCGGCTCGGGCCACTACACCCGCCATCCGCGCTGGCCCCTGGCGCTCACCAAGGCCTACCTGAACCTCGACATGATCGGCCATCCCTGGACGCCCGCCGAGCTGCAGTCGCTGGTCGACGAAGCGAAGCTGCCGAATTCGAAGGCGTTTCTCACGGGGCTTGATCCCGCCCATTTTGCCGAGCCTGGAGTCTCCTCGGGCCACCGGGACCTGAGGCCGATCTTGGTCCAGGCCGGGCTGGGAACGGGCATGTCCCTGCACCTGGACTGGACCGATGGGAAAAATGGCGGCAGCGACTACCGGGACTTTGCCCGCCTTGGCCTGCCCTTCGTGCGGTTCTTCGGAAACTACTTCCCGGACTACCACAAGCCCGGTGACACCCTGGACAAGCTGGATGTGGGGCAGGTGAAGCGCATGGCCAGCCTGGTTCTTGCCGCCGCCTGGCTGTTGGCCGACGAATGAGGCGTATGGACACTTTGAGCTTCTAGGCGCGAGTGTCCAGCTGCCTCCGAATGG
>CAIYNT010000021.1 GCA_903927605.1 uncultured Holophagaceae bacterium | reverse complement strand
GTGGGCCCTGGAGCAGGGCTGCACTCACTTCACCCACTGGTTCCTGCCCATGACCGGCGCCACCGCCGAGACGCATGATGCCTTCATCGCCTGGGACGAGCCCGGCACAGTCATCGAGCGCTTCAGCGGCGGTCAGCTCATCCAGGGCGAACCCGACGCCAGCTCCTTCCCCAGCGGCGGCCTGCGCGCCACCTTCGAGGCCCGCGGCTACACCGCCTGGGATCCCGCCAGCCCGGCCTTCATCATGGAAGGCCCCATCGGCAAGACCCTCTGCATTCCGACAGCCTTCATCGGCTACCACGGTGAGGCGCTGGACCACAAGGTGCCGCTCCTCCGCTCCATGGACGTGGTGTCCGCGAGCGCCAAGGCATCCCTCAAATTTTTCGGGGTGAGTGTGGATTCCGTGGTCGCCCAGTGTGGTCCGGAGCAGGAATACTTCGCTGTGGATTTGGACCTGGCCCGGCTGCGGCCGGACCTGCTCTTCGCGAACCGCACCCTTCAGGGCGCCAAGCCCCCCAAGGGCCAGGAGCTCGAGGATCACTACTTCGGCAGCATCAAGGCACGTGTCCTGGGCTTCATGCAGGAAGTGGAGCTGGAGTGCTTCAAACTGGGCATCCCCGCCAAGACCCGCCACAACGAAGTCGCCCCCAACCAGTTCGAGATCGCCCCCATCTATGAAGCCGCCAACCTGGCCAGCGACCACAACCAGCTGCTGATGGAGATCCTGAAGGCCGTCGGCGAACGGCACGGCCTGGCCGTCCTGCTGCACGAGAAGCCCTTCGCCGGCGTCAATGGCAGCGGCAAGCATGTGAACTGGAGCATCGCCACGAGTGAAGGGCAGAACCTGCTGGAGCCCGGCCATACCCCCGAGGAGAACCTGCAGTTCCTCTTCTTCCTCAGCGCCACGCTGAAGGCCATCCACACCCACGGCGGCCTCCTGCGCGCATCCATCGCCTTCGCAGGCAATGACCACCGCCTCGGCGCCAACGAGGCGCCCCCCGCCATCATGTCCGCTTTCCTGGGCGCCCAGCTGAACCACATCCTGGACGCCATCGAGAAGGGCGGCGCCGCTGATGCCTCCGTGCAGAAGATCATCGATCTCGGCATCGGCAACTTGCCGCGCATCGAGAAGGACGCCACGGACCGCAACCGCACCAGCCCCTTTGCCTTCACGGGCAATAAATTCGAGTTCCGCGCCGTGGGTTCCAGCCAGGCCATCGCCCTGCCCCTGACGGTCATCAACGCCGCCGTGGCTGAGGCCCTGGATGGCCTGAACGCGAGGCTGGAAGCCGAGCTCAAGGCAGGCAAAGAGCACAAGGCCGCGGTCCTCGCGGTGGTGCGCCAGGCCATCATCGAGACCAAGGCCATCCGCTTCGAGGGCAACAACTACTCCGAGGAGTGGAAAGCCGAGGCCGAGCGCCGTGGCCTCCCCCACGCCAAGGACACAGCGGCGGCTCTCCACATCTGGGAGCAGCCCGCGGTCAAGGCCGTGCTGGCCAAGCCTGGCATCCTGTCCGAAGGCGAGCAGGAATCCCGCCTCCACATCCGCCATGAGGAGTACCAGAAGGTCATCGCCATCGAGACCCAGGTTCTGCGCCAGATGGCCGAGACCCAGATCCTGCCCTCCATCACTGCCGACCTCGGGTCCCGCGCCGAAAGCCTTGGCAAGCTCGCGGCCGCCGGCATCTCGGTGCCCGAGACGCTGAAGGTTGCCCTCCAGGCCCAAACCACCCTGGCTGGCGAAGCGCAGGTTCGCCTGTTGGCCATGAAGGAGGCGCTGGTGGAGGCCGAGGCTATCGAAGACCTCCACGCCCGCACGGAGGCCTTCGGCACCAAGGTGAACCAGTCCAAGCACGCTCTGCGGGAGGTCCTGGATCACCTGGAGGAGGCCTGTGATGCGGACCTCTGGCCCCTGCCCAAGTACTGGCAGCTGCTCGCTCCGCTGGTCTAAAAGGGCCAGGATCTGCAACGACGAAGGGGCCGCTACGCGGCCCCTTCGTCGTGTGATTGGAGGCCTATCTTCCGAAACGGAAGACGGCACTGACCTGGACCCAGGTGGCGGTGTCGAAGCCGAAGCCATCGCTTCCGCCCTTGTCCACGAAGATCTGGTTGAGCGTGCCTTCCAGGGAGAACAGCTTGTTGAAGGTGTAGCCGCCGCCTCCGTGGACACCGATCTTGCCACTCTGGCTGGCGCTGCCGCTGAAGCCGTACCCGCTGAAATCATCCTTGACGCTGTTGATGGAGGCACCGGCGATGGTGTACCAACCCTGGCTTGGATTCTGGAAGTGGTAGACCCAGTCCGCGCCGACCTGCAGGATCTTGAAGTCATTCTGGGCACCACCGAAGCCAGCTCCCCAATCCGAGCCGGAAAGGTCGTCGTAGGCCACGATGGCCCGGACCTCGTGGTGGGGGGTGAGGGTGAAATCGAGATGGCCGCCCACATGAGTGCCGAAGAACTGGTTGGTTCCAAAGCTGGTCTTATCCTTGAGATCGCCCACGGGCAGAGACAGGCCGGTGAAGACTCCTCCATTGATGTCCTGGGCGGGAAGGGCCATGCCCGCTAGGGCAAGGGTGGCTGCGAGAATGCGACGCATGGAAACTCCTGTGAAATCAGGCCCTTTATGAGCACTATCCTCAGCCTAGCAAGATTCCGCCAAGGCGCCTTCGTCCGTTCGGACTAGGGAGGAAGGCTATTCCAGCGTGACGCCCCGTCCAGAGCGGATTCGTTCCTCGATGCGCGACGTACTGTGACCGGGCAGGAAGGGAATGAGGGCCAGCCTTCCGCCCCGCCCTTCCACAATCTCGCGTCCCACCACCGTCTCCGGCGTGTAGTCGCCGCCCTTCACCAGCACATCAGGCTGCAGCACGCGGAGCAGCTCCAGTGGTGTGTCCTCGTCGAAACGGATCACCGCGTCCACGCTGCGCAGACCGAGTAGCACAGCGGCGCGGGCAGCCTCGTCCTGGAGGGGACGGCTCGGTCCCTTCAGTCGTGCGACGGAGGCGTCGCTATTGAGGCCCACCACTAGAAGGTCGCCCAGGGCTCGGGCATCAGACAAGTACTGCACGTGGCCTGGATGGATCAGGTCGAAACAGCCATTGGTGAAGCAGAGGGTCTTCGGTCGGGGGACGGCCGCGAAAAAGGCTTCAGGGCTCTGGAAGAATTGGGTCGGTGACGGCATCAGAGTACCTGGATAAACTAGCTGGTTCAGGGATGATTCCAGGGAGAAGTCTGCCATGCCCCTCTACGAATACCGTTGTGAAGCTTGTGGCCAGCCCGAAGAGAAGCTGGAAAGCCTGTCGGCGCCAGAGGTCCACGCCTGTCCGGCCTGCGGGGCGGCGAAGGGAATGAAGCGCCAGGTTTCCGTGGCGGCCTTCGCCCTCTCGGGCGGGGGTTGGTACAAGGGTGCAGCCTCCGAATCCACGGCCTCGGCGCCCGAGGCCCCCAAGGGTGGCGGTTGCGCCGCTGGCGGATGCGGATGTCCCCTGGCGGGATGATGGCCGCGTGATGTCTGCATCAAATCACACTTGATGCGTTGACTTTCAGGGCCATTCCGATAGCCTAGATGGTTCCGGCCCTGTGGGTCGGCGCAGGATTTCATCCGTCCGACGTTCCCCGATGTC
>CAIYNT010000020.1 GCA_903927605.1 uncultured Holophagaceae bacterium | reverse complement strand
TGCACCAGAGCGCCATTCCCATCCAGCCCGGCGAAAGTGTAGCCTTCGACCCGGAGCCTGGGGATGAGCACCGGCAGCACCTTGCCCGCGCGATCGTGGATGTCGTGGAAGAGGATGATGCCGCGCTTCTCGTGGGCGATGACCTTCAGCACCCGGTCCGCCACGGAACTGGGCACGGGATCGGCCCAGTCCAGGCTGTCGATGTTCCAGAGGACCGAGCGCAGGTGGTAGGGTTCCAGGGCCTGCAGCTGCACCTTCGTGCGGGCGCCGTAGGGGAAGCGGAAGAGCTGGGTGTGGGCGCCGGGAATGGCTCGCAGCAGCAGGTCTGTTTCCCGGATCTCTAGGTCCAGCGGGGCGCCGGTCTCCTTGCTGAGCTGGGCGTGGGTGTAGCTGTGGTTGCCCACCACATAGCCCCCTTGGACCAGTTCCTGGGTCAGTGCCGAGAGCGGACTCAGCTTGATCTGGCCTGAGGCATCCTGGGCGCCCAGGTTGCGGCCCACCTCGAAGAACACGGCGGGGACCTGCTCCTTCTGGAGGATGGCCTTGATCTCCTCGGTGTAGATGCGGTGGGGGCCATCATCGAAGCTGAGGATGAGCACCTTCTCGGGCAGCTCCGTGCCGTTGATTTCGCGACTTCCCTGGAGGGTCTCAGTGGGACTGGGAATGGCTGCGCCTTTGAGGAGGGGCTCGAGCGGAAGTCGCCGCTGGAGTTCAGTCACATAGGCCTGCCAGAGGTCTCGATGTCCACCGTGGGTAGGACTGACTGGGCCCCCGAAGACCCGCTGGTACTCTGCATCCACCTGGGACTCGACCCGGTCAACCTCCTTGAGATCCCGGGCCAGCCGCAGGTTCAACTGTATGCCTGTGGGAGTGGTGTCGGCGGCCAGGGGCCTCTGGAGGACCCTCAGGGAATCCCGGAAGGCCAGTCGGTCCAGTGCCAGGAGATCCGGGTCCGCCTCCATCCAGTCCAGCAGCGCTCCGATCACAGGATCCCTGGTGACGGCGGATTGCCGCGCCAGTCCTGTCAGGGCCGCGTTCAGCTGGTGCACCAGATCCCGGCGTTCGTGGTGGAGGCGATGGCCCACGGCCAGGGCGCGCTGCAGATCCGGTCCCTTGAGCTTCCCTTCGTCTGAGAACAGCACGATGAGCTGTCGGTGCACCTGGAGATCTGCTCTCAAGGCTTCCAGAAGGGGGGCGGTGCCCGGAGGTTCGGGCCGGTCGGCCGCCTCGGCAAGGGTGGCGGCCACTTCCAGGGGTGGCCGGGTGGGAATGAGAACCTGTTGCCTCCGGATGGCCAAGATGCTGCCTGCGGCGAGCACTAGGAGCAGCAGGGGCCAGAGGCGCCGCGCTGCGATCATCCCAGCAGCGCCATGATGTGCAGGAGCCGCTGTTCCTTCTCCTCGGCCTGACCGCGCAGCTTGGCCACGGCAGCCTCCGGGGCCTTGGTGATGAAGCTCTCGTCGGCGAGGCGGGCGCGCAGGGGCTCCAGTTCCTTCTCCAGCTTGGCCCGTTCCCGCTCCAGCTTGGCCTGCTCGGCCACGGGATCCTTGAGGCCCGCCAGTTCCAGAGCCACGGCCCCGCCCGCCACCACGGACACGGCGCGAGAGGAACCGGCCAGATCATCCTTGGTGAAGGTGACGGATTCAAGCCGGGCGATGGATTTTAAGGCTTCAGCAAAGGGTTCCAGCTCTGAGATTGAGCAGAAGGCGGGCACCCGCTTGGCCGGGTCCACGCCCTGCTCGGCCTTGAGGCGCAGGAACGCGGAAAGGACCTCCTGAAAACGCGGAATGATCCCGGCGTCTCCGCCTCTGATCTGCAGGATCTTTTCATCCACGGGCCAGGCTCTCAGAGCCAGCAGAGCGGGCTCTGAGCTGAGTAATCGCTCTGCGATGACCGCTTCATGAATTTCCTCTGTGAGGAAGGGCACGAAGGGATGCAGGGCCCGGAGCAGGATGTCGAGGAAGTGCAAGATCGCGGCCTTCTGGCCCTTTGTACCGCTCACCAGATGAACCTTGGCCAGCTCAATGTAAGTGGCGCAGAAGTCGTCCCACACCAGGTGGTAGAGCAAGTCCGAAGCCTCATGAAAACGGAATTCCTCCAGCGCCTTGGTGACCGCCGAGAGGGTATCTCTCATCTCCTTGATTAGCCAGAATTCGGCCTCGCCGAATTCTGGTTCTGTCGACAGCGTGACGGATTCATCGAGGTTCATGAGAACGAACCGTGACGCGTTCCAGAGCTTGTTGCAGAAGTTCCTGGAGGCCTCCAGTCGGGCGGTGCTCATGGCGATGTCCGTGCCCGGTGCGGCCATGATGGCCAGGGAGAAGCGCAGGGCGTCGGTGCCGTATTCCTCCATCACTTCCAGAGGATCGATGA
>CAIYNT010000019.1 GCA_903927605.1 uncultured Holophagaceae bacterium | reverse complement strand
GCCAAAGTGGAACTCCGCTCCTGCTCCGTTCTCATGAGTTGACCGCCTCTCCATCTTTGGTGGGCTTGGGTTGAGTTTGGACCAGGGCCCGGAAGGCCAGGGTACGGCCTCGGGAGAGGATCTCCTTCAGGGCTTCCCGCTGGATCTCATCGAGCCCAGCCATGGAATCCTCCAGAGTCTTCACTTCCTCTTCCAGGGCGCCCCAGGCTGCGTCCAGACGCTCCTGGGCGGAGACCAGATGCCGCTTGCGCGCCCGGGCCAAAGCACGGTGGCGCAACCGCCCGGCGGCGCCGATCAGGTAGGGTTCCGCCTTGAGGGCCGCTTCGGCGCGCTGGGCCCGGGCCGTGGTGGTCTGGGCCAGGAAGGCATTGAGGTCGATGCGGTGGACCCAGGGCAATTGCTCCAGCCCCGGTTCGGAGTCCGGCGGCAGGGCCAGGTCGAGAATGCGCAGGATGGGCCGTCGAAGCGACTGCCAGGCATCCAGGGTAAAGATCGGTTCCGGGGCTGCCGTGGCGGTCACGATGGCATCGAAACCTTCCGGGTCATGCTGGAGCCTGGGCAGATCGACCACAGGGAGCCCCAGCGGATCGGCCAGCTCATGGGCCCGGCTCCGGGTGCGGTTGGCCACGTTCACCCGAAAACCGCGCTCGGGAAGCCGCTCCGCCAGATACTGCGTCATCGGGCCCACGCCCACCAGCACTACGGAGGAGCCCTGGGCCAGGCCTTCGGTCAGGTGCTTGAGGGCGACCGTGGCCACGCTGACATTCCCATCGGCGAGCCCCAGCCGGGCCCGCAACCTCTGCCCCTCGCGGATCACGTCCTCGATGGCCGTCTGGGCCTCGTCCCCGGCCACGCCCACCTGTCGGGCCTGGATCAAGGCGTCCTTCAATTGGCCCGGGATCTCCCGATCCCCGAGGTTGGCCGACTCCAATCCAGCGGACATGGCCAGCAGATGCGCCCACGCTTCTTCGCCATCATAACGGCGCACACCCGGTCCGGGATCGATGGCCTCGGCCTCTCCTTCCCACACCATCCAGAGCACCCGCTGGCATGTGGCGAGGTAGACGAGCTCGCGGGCGCCCGAGCGGCGCTGCCAGTCCCTCAGGTGGGCCGGAAGGCCATCCCGGACCACATGCTGCGCCACCAGATCCAAGTCATGGACCGGGGCGTGGAAACTGATGAGAACGGGTTCCATATCGGATCCCATGATCGGCAGATCGCGGTCCCGCTAAGTCATCGCTTCGTCATGCCCAGCCCGAAAGTGGCCGTCATCACAGTTAACGTCAACCCTGGACCGGCAACAGAGCTTCGATGGCGTCCCAGTCCCATTCACCCAACCGGACCGAGCCGCCCGCCCGCAACTCCTGCTGAGTGAGCCAGGCATCGTAGATCACCAGGGCGCACATGGCCTCGGCCACAGGAACGATGCGAGGCGCGATGCAGGGGTCGTGCCGACCATGAGTGGCGATGTCGGAGGGTCGGCCCTCCCGATCGATGGTCTTCTGGATCTTGCTGATCGAGCTGGTGGGTTTCACGGCTAGGCGCACCACCACGGGCGCTCCAGTACTGATGCCGCCGAGGGTGCCGCCGGCATCATTCTTCATGGGACCTTCAGGTCCCAGCGGGTCGTTGTTGTCGCTGCCGCGCCGCCGGGCGCTGGCGAAACCCGCGCCGAGTTCTACCCCCTTCACGGCGCCGATGGACATGCAGGCCAGGGCCAGCAGCCCATCCAGCTTGCCGAAGGCCGGATCGCCGAGCCCCACCGGCAGTCCTTCGATCCAGACTTCACACACGCCACCCACACTATCTCCATCGGCGCGGGCAGACTCCACCGCCGCCTTCTGGGCTGGGAAGATCGCCGGATCCGCCACGCGGAGAGGGTTCTTCTCCACGAAGGGCCAGTCCACCACCGTTCCTTCGATCCCGGCGATCTCCCGGTTGAAGCCGCGCACCGTCACACCCAGCACCGCCAGCTGCTGCTTGGCCCAGGCGCCGGCGGCCACGCGGGCCAAGGTCTCCCGCCCACTGCTGCGCCCGCCGCCGCGGGGGTCGCGGATGCCGTACTTGCGGTCGTAGGTCAGATCCGCGTGGCCGGGCCGGAAGAGCTCGGAGATGGTCTTGTAGTCACCGCTCTTCTGGTTCTCGTTGAACACCACCAGGGCGATGGGGTGGCCCGTGGTCTTCCCCTCGAAGACCCCACTCAACACCTGCACTCGATCTGCTTCATTGCGGGGAGTGACCAAGTCCGACTGCCCCGGGCGCCGCCGGTCCAGCTCCCGCTGGATGGCCTCGACATCAAAGGGCAAACCCGGCTTCACGCCATCCAGCACCACGCCCACTGCGGTCCCGTGGCTTTCGCCGAAGGTGACGATGCGGAAAGCGCGGCCAAAGGAGGAGGGGGAATCGAAGATCATCTTCCCATTGTGAAGCAGAGATCCATCCCGGTCATCGAAGGATCTTGCCGGAATGAATCTTAGGCGGAGTCAGGCCGGATGGGGCCTAGCGGGCCCACCGTGCGGAGAGCTCCACAAACCAGCGGAACCCATTTCTCTGGTTGCCCTGGATGTAATCCGCCGCAGGGCGGCCTTCCCATGCGAATCCAGCCCGGATGCTGCGCTCGCCATCAAGATTCCAGGCGAGATCTCCCTGGATATCCGTGAATCGGTCCTCAGAGAATTTGGCCCCGGGGTGATCGGTAGCCCAATAGCTGGGCTCGTCTCGAAAGGGCCGGAAGCCGCGGATGAACCAGAAGGTGCTGCTCAACCTTGAGGTGAAATCGCATTCGAGCCGCAGGGTCGTGAAGTCCGCTTCCCCCCCCAGGGCTTCCCCAAGGGGGTCCCCATCCCGGTAGAAGCCTGAATTGTAGATGTCGTTCACGAAGGACCGGTAACCGATGGCGGGCGAGTTGGACGTACTCCGGCGTTCGATTCCGACCCGCAGCCCCGGCCACTGGAACAGCAGACCGAAGGTATCGTCCGGCGCCATGAGGTTCGGCACCACTGTGTTGTGCGTGTCGTACCAGGCGTGGCGGTAATCGGTCTTCAGGGCATACCGTGCATCTCTCGCGAGGTCTTGGCTGATCCAGTAAAAGGGCTTGTGGACGAGGAGACCCCACTGCAGGGTCATGCCCTTGGAACCCCGGCTGATGTATCCCCAGGTACGGTCCGCAGAAAAGAGGTCCGCGAGAGGTTCAAGCTGAAACCTCAGCCCAAGGTCGAAATTACTGGAGCTGCGGGCACCGTTCTTGTACTGGGGGAATGGATGATTCGGATCGAAGATGTTGACCGATGATTCTGCGAGGGGATCCTTCAACCCCGTGATGGCTGTGAGGTACTCCCCCAGGTTGTAGCCGGAGGTCATGGGCACTCCGTCCAGGGTCCCGCCCCAGAGAACCGTCCAATTGGCGTAACACTCGATCTTTCCATCATGAAATGAGCCGTCGATGCGGTAGCCGGTGAACATGGGTGACTGAGGCTCACCATTCACCTGGATCATCCGATTACGCAAGGAGGGTTCCTGGGAATTGTCGGGGACCCGGCGGTTGTTTTCCAGACGACCCGTGAACCACTGGAAGCCCCAGGTCCCAAGCGATGCGCCGAACAGGCTCAATTGGGTGTGGGGCGACTCCACTCGGAACCTAGGAAAAGGCCGGTCTGCCTCCCCCAGGAGGTAACCGCCGGTGAGACCGTAGCCCCAGACCAGCGGTTCATCCTCCAGGCCCAGTCTCCAGCCGCCTGGGTTCTGCCAGCTGAGATGCGCCTGGTGGACTGTGAACCGGTCCGCACCATTAGTACTCCGGAAGGCCAGGGCCTTGAGGGCGAAGGACCAGGCTTCCCGGTTGAGGCCTCTTTCGACGGAAACACCACCACCGGTCAGGCTATTGCCCATTCCGAGCGAATCAATCAGGGTGGCCGGTGATCCGGTCCGATTGGCGGCCCAGACACCTCCTCCCAGCCAGGAGGTGATATCCTTGGGAACGTCGGAACCCAGGATCTGCCTCGCGTTCCAGCCGTCGGGCGCCTGACCCATCAAGGGCCCACAGCCCAACAGGAGAGCCCACAGGGTCCATCGACGTTGTCTTTTCAAAAGCCCGACTGAAATTGTCCGGACTGCTGTGTTCATGGACGACAAGAGCACCTCATGGACCTTGATGCAGGCAGGGAAGCAGAATCAACATGAAGGAAGATTGGGATGAACCTGATGCGCGGGATAACCTTCAACCACAGTATCTCAATCCAAGTTCCATCGCAGAGTTCTGCGGGAATGCGGCTGGGGATGTCGGGTCGGACAAACCCCGAACCATGCCTATGTAGATTGGAAACACTGGGAGGCCGATCAATTCCGCCGATGCTCCCACTCTGATGTCCGGTACTTCACCCGGTTCCTGACTAGATCCAGCTGTACCCCCCACCTGGGTCCTGAGCGATTGATCTTAGTAATGGCGCTTTCCTCGGCCACCACAGGAGCCAAGAGTGATCAAGCACGGGCATCTAGACCAGTAAGACCTTGCTCAGCCGGAAGGCGTCGGCGGGATCTCCCGTAATTCTCATCGGTCGAGGAACTTCCCGATGCCTGACTTTATGATTTGACTACTGTGTTCGATGTCCTCGAGCATCTCCCCATCGATCATGCTGAGGTGCTGCTGGCCCACCTGCGGAGCGCACTCTCACCGCAAGGTGCCATCCTCTTGCGGGTTCCCAATGGAGACTCTCCCTTCGGGGGGGCCTACCAGCATGGGGACAGGACCCACGTGGAGACCTACGGATCCGAGAAACTCTGGCAGCTGTGCGTCTCTCTGCACCTTGAGATTGTCCACGCCGGTGAAGCTCCCTGGGGCTCCCAGCACCGAATGCCGCGGACCGTGAGAACGTTCGTGGGATCGGTCCTCAAATGCGTGATCGATAGCCTCATCGGCTACGCCTATTTTAGTCACTACTGTGGACCTCTCTCCCAATCTGTTCGTGGTCATCAAACCCAGCGGCAAACCAGACTCAGACCCCAATCCTCCTATATGGTCCGAATCAGGTCCATCAACTGTGGCCCTAGGGCTGAAAGGCTGAAACGACCTCGGCAGGCCCGATCTGCGACCTCCCGTCGATGATCCACCTCGACATCATCGAGGGACCAGATCTGCTCAAGAGCTTCACACAAAGCTTCCGGCGCGAAGGCGTCGATGGCCCAGCCCAGACGCCCCCCGTCCAGAATCTCGAGGGGCCCCCCGTGGTCCGGTCCCACCAGCAACAGTCCCTTGGCGGCAGCCTCGGGATAAACCATGCCGAAGGGCTCATCGAGAGTCAGCAAGGCGAACACGTCGCAGGCCTCGTATACCCTGCGGAGATCCTTCTCGGGCAGATACCCATGGAAGAAAACACTGTTCACAGGGCAAATCTCGTGCGCCATGGAGGCAAGCAGTTGCTTTGAGGGTCCTTCACCGACTACATGCAACTCGCATGGGACGGGGCTTCTCTTTACAAATTCGCTGAATCCCCGGATGACGGTATCGATGTTCTTCAGCACCTCCAACCTGGAGTGGACCAGGATCCGCCGTACGGTCCTATCCAGTCCACTCCGGGCACGGCCCCCCTCTGGAAAACGCACGATGGGGTAGATCACCCGCTCTTCGCATCGGCCGTATATCCTCCGGGCATTGTCCCGGGAAAACTCGCTGATGGCATAGATCTGATCGATATCCTTGACTGATTCCAGGTCGAAGTTCTTTCGGGCAATGGCGCTGGAGGGCCACTTCATCTCCTGATCGTAATGAACCAGTTTCTTCAGGAACTGCCTTGTCGCTTCCTCCGCGTATTGGCTGCCCGTTGCCTGAATCCGCGCCGTCAGTGCGGGGTTCGCCTCCCGCAAGTAGATGCTCCGTGGTGGTTCATTGCACTGCCATACTTTGCGCCCCTTGATTGAAGCCGCCCCAAGCAAGGCGCTGGCCGGGAAGTTGTGGGCCACCACAAGGTCGTAGTCCCTCAGCATCTCTTCTGCACGCTTGCCTCGCACCCGAAGCTTCCCCATCCGCCCGATGCCAAAAAGAAGATCCGTCCAATGCCTCTTTTGCGCCACTCGCACTGGGATTCCGGAAAGCCTGGATGCCCAACGCTCGGGGTCGTAGCCCAGTGTCACCAGATCAAGATCGAGGCCATGATCCCGATAGAACCCAGCCTGTGTCGCAGCCAGAATCTCAGCCCCGCCTACCGATTCAAAGGCTGGATGGAACACGGCCAGTCGCATGAACACCTCAGGAAGCATCGACTTTAACAGGTCGGAAGACCAGCTTTAGGATCCCTCTGTCGTGGGTACCCCGATGAGATCTGACATACTGGGAGATCCATTTGGAGCCACGATGTCCCTGCTTGGCTGCTCAGCCGCGAAGCAATCCGATTGTCGGTGCCGCCAAGGCGCTTTGGAAGGCTTTGTCTCTTGAGCCAGCGATCCATCCTTCTCACGGGAGCCTCGGGATTCGTCGGGTTTCACATGGCAGAAGCCTTGCTAAAGCGTGGCGATCATGTGGTCGCCTTGGATCGGGCCACGGGCCTCGATCTTCCCAAGGGTGTCGAGGCGTTGGTCATGGACCTTCAGGATCCGGCCTCGATGGTGGACCTGCCGCGCCATTGGGATGGTGTCGTCCACCTTGCAGGCGCGTCCATCCCAAGCTTGTTTGCCACACCCGCACCTGTGGTCTTCAACCTGGAGCTGACGCTCAATCTGCTGGAGCACCTGAGAGATTCCAAGGTGCTCCTCGTCAGCAGCTGCCACGTCTACGCACCTTCCAACTTGCGACGAAAAGAGGCTGATCCCATTATCCCGCAAGGACGTTATGGCCTTTCCAAGCACCTCACCGAGCAGGTGGTGCCGCACTACCAGGGACAGCTTGATATCCGGGTGGCGCGTCCCTTCAATCATCTCGGGCCTGGCCAGCGGCCGGAACTGGTGGTGCCTTCCCTGCTCCGCCGCCTGTCCTCGGCCTCGCCTGACGACAAATCGCCGGTCCTGATGGCGGGGTGGAACAGCGTCCGGGATTTCATCGATGTCCGCGATGTCGTCTCGGCCTACCTGGCGATCCTGGATTTGGATGGCCCAGCAGAAAGCACCTTCAACGTCTGCACCGGCCGCGCCACCAGCATCGAGGAGGTGGTGAAGACCGTCCTCGACCTTCAGGGTGTACAACGCGAGATCCAGTTCCAAGGGCACCCGAATTCCACCGACGACATCCCCTATCTGGTCGGCGATCCCACGCGGCTTGCCGAAGTGGCAGGATGGACTGCGAACCATTCCCTGTCCGACAGCCTTCGCACCATGCTGCAGGCGATCCATTCCTGAGAGGTTCCCATGACCCGCACGGCACTGATCACCGGCATCACAGGTCAAGATGGCAGCTACCTGGCGGAGCTGCTGCTCTCCAAGGACTACCAGGTCCATGGCATTGTCCGCCGGGCCAGCCTCTTCAATACGGATCGCATCGACCACCTGCATGTGGGGGAGTCGCCCAATCCGAACTTCTATCTCCACTACGGCGACCTGTCGGATGCGGGCGCCCTGCGCAACGTGCTGGATGATGTACAACCCGACGAGGTCTACAATCTTGGCGCCCAGAGCCACGTACGCGTGAGCTTCGATCAGCCCGAGTACACCGTGGATGTGGTGGGCGTGGGTGTCATCCGCCTGCTGGAGGCCATCCGCAGCTACATGAAGCACAGCGGCCGGAGCATCCGCTTCTACCAGGCGGGCAGCTCCGAGATGTTCGGTAGCGCCAAGCCCCGGCAGCACGAGGGTACTCGCTTCCAGCCCCGCAGCCCCTACGCCTGCGCCAAGGCCTACGCCCACTACCAGGTGGTGAACCACCGGGAAAGCTACGGGCTCTTCGCCTGCAACGGGATCCTCTTCAACCATGAGAGCCCCCGACGCGGCGAGACCTTCGTCACCCGCAAGATCACCCGGGCCGCCGCGCGCATTAAGCTGGGCCTGCAGGACAAGCTGTTCCTGGGCAACCTGGACGCCCGGCGCGACTGGGGCTTCGCGGGCGACTATGTGGAGGCCATGTGGCGCATGCTTCAGCAGGACACGCCGGATGACTACGTGGTGGCCACTGGAGAAAGCATCAGCATCCGCGACTTCCTGGGCCTCACCTTCGGACGGCTGGACCTGGACTGGCAGAAGCATGTGGAGATCGACCCCCGCTATTTCCGGCCGGCTGAGGTGGATCACCTCGAAGGCGACCCCAGCAAGGGGAGAAAGATCCTGGGCTGGGAACCCAAGACCGACATCCGCACCCTCGCCGCCATGATGGTGGATTCCGACCTCAGGCTGGCCCAAAAGGAACTGGTGCTGCGCGAAGCCGGCCATGCAGAAGCCCCGCGCACCGGATACCGCTGAGGATCCCCGTGCCGAACCTCGCAGGCCCACCAGAGGTAGTGGCCATCGTCGTGATGTTCAACTCTTATGAAGAAGTCGCCCGCTGTGTCCAGACCATCCTGGCCCAGAATTCCCCCGGCCTTGAGGTGCTTGTCCTCGACAATGGCTCTCGGGACGGCTCCGCCGCCCAAATTCGGGAGATTTTCGCTGGAGAACCGCAGGTTAGTGTCGCCGCGCTGGACATGAACCGCGGCTTCAGCGGCGGGGCCAATGCGGGCCTCGCCCTCGCCCTGGAGCGGCAACCGGCCTTCGTCTGGCTGCTCACGGACGACATCGAGCTCCACCCGAATGCCGCCAAGCACCTCGTCAGCGCCCTGCGGGATGACGAACGGATCGGCCTGGCCGGCCTCTACATCCTGGACCGCGCAAAACCCGACACCCTCTACTACGGCGGGGGGATCTTCACCCCCATAGGTGCGGTTCACGAACGCCGCGATGATGTCGTGGACATCCGCCAGGATCTTGGTCCGGTCCGCGATACGAGCTACGTGACTGGGGCCAGCATGTTCTGGCGGACCGAGGCGCTCCGCCAGGTCGGCCTGATGGATGAGGCCTACTGGCTGTACTGGGAGGACGCGGACCTCTCCTACCGCGCAAGCCTCGCTGGGTGGCGGGTCGTGGTCGTGCCCAACGCCCTGGGCTGGCACGACGTCACCCCCAAGGACGACCCGTCCATGCCGCTCCGGACGCGCTACAGCACCCGCAACGAGCTGCGGTTCCTGAAGAAGTTCCACCTCGCGGACACGACCCGGAAGGCCTGGCGAACCTTGGTCAAGGGGCTGATCGCCCGGATCCTCCGGGGCCGCCGGCTGCGGGGTGCCGGGGCCTTGGGCGCGTTGGACCACTTGCTCGGGCGCACGGGTCCGATCCAGGGCCGCTGGTAGGAAGGCCCCGGGCCTGGATCAGCCGCCCGGGTTCCCCCGCAAGTTCAGGCAGGCCGCCAACCCAGCCCCCAGTTCGACCTCGGGCGACCAGTCTGGAAGACAACGCCCGGCCGAGGCCACCGGCACCATGACCTCTCGTGGGCGGTAGGGCCTTCCTCCCCACTGCACCTGGATTGGCCGACCCGTGGCCTGGATAACCCGGGCCACCAGCTCTCGCACGGTCAGGCGGGTACCGGGCACCAGATACGCCGCGAGCAGGGGCGCCTCCGACTGCAGCAGCAAGTCCGCGGCACACACGAAGGCAGCAGTCACGTCGCTGAGGTGGGTTAACTCCACCTCCTGATCCCCGGGTGACATGGCCAGGGGCTCGCCGGTCCGAGCGGCCTCCAGCAGGATGTTGATCAGCTTGCGCCGCTGGTCACCGGGGCCGTAAGTGTCGTAGAGCTTCAGAGTGAGGCAGGAGAGGCCCTGTGCGTCATGGTAGTAGGCCAGGATGTCCTCGAAGGCCTGCTTGGTGGCGGCGTACAGGTTCACAGGACGGTAGCCGGTCGTGCCGAAGTGCTGCCAGGAGGTTCCAGTGTTCACCAAGCGCCGGGCGCCTGTGGCGATCATGGCCTCTGCCAGCTGGGTGGACAGGAGGATGTTTGAGGCGACCAGTTCCCCCACGTCCTCGGGCCGGTGGTCCGACAGGAACAGGGAGGCGAGGTGGAAGGTCACGTCGGGGCGAGCGCTCTGGAGGATAGCCAGCATGCCGTCCATGGAGCCATCGTGGTCATGTATCCTCACCTGGTGGGCCACCCCCGCCAAAGTCTCTCGGCGGCAGGTGCGTCCCACCAGGGCATGGACCTCCCAGCCTCCAGCGAGCAGTCTCCGTACCACTCCCCCGCCGATGAAGCCGGCGGCGCCAGTGATGAGGGCTCGCGGCATGGGTCAGCTCCGGAAGGGGGTCTGGAAGTCGGCGAGGGCGCCGAACGTGGCATCCCGCGGCGACAGGATGGGCGCGGTGATGGGCCAGGCGAAGCCGATGCTGTCCCAGCGCAGCCCCTGGTCCTGGGCCGGGGCGTGCATCGAGCTCACCTTGTAATGCAGGATCGAGCCATCCTCCAGGGCCTGAAAGCCGTGGGCGAAGCCTGCGGGAACGTACATCGCGTTGGCCCGCCCTGGCGACAGCTCCACCGACGCGCAGGTTCCGTAGGTGGGCGAGCCCGCCCGCAGGTCCAGGACGACATCCAGCACGCGACCCGCGAGGCAGACGACCAGCTTGGTGTGCTGCTCCGGCGGCACCTGGAAGTGCAGGCCACGAAGCACCCCCTTCGCCGAAGTGGACACGAACTCCTCGCGCCAGTCCGTGCAGAGCCCCAGGGCCCGGAAGGTGGTCTCGTGGTAGGTCTTCAGGAAGAGGCCACGGACATCGTGGTGTGGTCGGAACCGCAGTTCCAGGCAACCGGCGAGACCGGTCCCATGACTGGTGGCCATGGGGCCCGGCGCTGCGGTCACCGGATCTCCAGGAAGCGCTCGATCTCGGTGGCCGCGTAGTCCAGCATCGTCTCGCTGAGGCCCGGATACACGCCGATCCAGAAGGTCTGGTTCATGACGAAGTCGGTGTGGGTGAGCTCCCCCGCCACCCGGTAGGCCTGCCCAGCCATGTAGGGCTGGCGCACGAGGTTGCCCGCGAAGAGCAGCCGGGTACCGACCCGCCGCTCGTTGAGCTGATTGAGCAGATCCAGACGGCGGAAGGGAGAACTTTCCCGCAGCGACAGGAGGAAGCCGAACCAGCTGGGATCGGAGCCTTCGGTGGCCTCGGGGAGGATCAGGTGTTCCTCGCAGGAGCGCAGGCGCTCGCGCAGGAAGGCGAAGTTGGCCCTGCGGGAGGCGATGAAGCCTTCGAGCCGGTCCAGCTGCGCGAGGCCGCAGGCCGCCTGCATGTCCGTGATCTTCAGGTTGTACCCGACGTGCGAGTAGATGTACTTGTGATCGTAACCCTGGGGCAGGTCACCGAGCTTCCAGCCAAAGCGGTTGCAGCAGGTGTTGTCCTTGCCCGGCGGGCAGAAGCAGTCGCGGCCCCAGTCGCGGAAGGACTCGAGGATCTTCCGCAGCTCGGCGCTGCGGGTGAAGACCGCCCCGCCCTCGCCCATGGTCATGTGGTGCGCAGGGTAGAAGCTCAGGGTGCCGATGTCGCCGAAGGTGCCGACCTTGCGGCTCTGGTAGGTGGAACCCAGCGCGTCGCAGCAATCCTCGATGAGCCACAGGCCATGCTTCTTGCAGAGGGCGGTGACCACGCCCAGGTTGTAGGGATTGCCCAGGGTGTGGGCCAGCATGATGGCCCGCGTGCGCGGCGTGATGGCCGCCTCGATGAGCGTGGGGTCGATGTTGTAGGTGGGCAGCGTGACGTCCACGAAGACCGGCACCGCACCAGCCTGGAGGATGGGGTTAACGGTCGTGGGGAAGCCTGCCGCCACGCCGATGACTTCGTCCCCGGGGCGGATGGCTCGGTCGCCCAGGCGGGGCGAGGTCAGGGACATGAAGGCCACGAGGTTCGCTGAGGACCCGCTGTTCACGGTGAGGACGTGCTTCACCCCAAGGAAGTCAGCCAGGCGCCGCTCGAACTGGTCGTTGAAGCGCCCCGTGGTAAGCCAGCCATCCAGGGCGGCATCGACCATGTGCTTCAGCTCCGGGGCCCCTAGCACCTTCCCAGCGGGGGGAACCGGCGTGCTGCCGGGCTCGAAGGGCGCCGGCGCGTAGGCCAGGGCCGCATAGGCTTCCACTAACCGGCCGATCTGTTCGCGGAGGTCATCGCGTGTCTGCAAAGGGTCACCGTTCAAGGAAGGTCAGAAAGGCTGGCGGCCGGCCTGGTAGGCCGCGATCTGGTCGAGGGTAACGGCCTTCGGGTCCGAGCCCGTCAGGCGGGCCCGGTGCCATTGGACGATGCTGGCCAGACAGGTGTCGAGGCCCCAGCGCGGCTGCCAGTGCAGGCGCGCCCGGGCCTTGGAGATGTCGAGCTTGAGCAGGTGGGCCTCGTGCAGGGTCTCGCCGGAGGCCTCGATGCGAAAGCCGGCACCCTCCCCCCAAGTGCGGGTCAGCGATTCCACTAGCCAGGCCACGGGTCGGGCATCGGCGTCGAAGGGACCAAAGTTCCAGCCTTCAGCGAAGGCAGCCCCCTGTTGATGGAGGGCCTCCGCCAGGACGAGGTAGCCCGAGAGTGGCTCCAGCACGTGCTGCCAGGGCCGCACGGCCCCGGGGCTTCGGATGACTGCGGTCTGGCCTGCCTCGATGGCGCGGAGGGCATCCGGCACCAGGCGATCCTCCGCCCAGTCCCCGCCGCCGATGACGTTCCCGGCCCGGGCGCTGGCCAGGGCCACGCCATGCTCCGCGTGGCGGGTTGGTGGGAAGAAGGAGCGTCGGTAGGCGCTGGTCACCAGCTCGGCGCAGCCCTTGCTGTTGCTGTAGGGATCGTGGCCACCCATGGGCTCGTCCTCGCGGTAGCCCCAGAGCCACTCGCGGTTCTCGTAGCACTTGTCGCTGGTCACCACCACCACGGCCCGCACACCCGGGGTGGCACGCACCGCCTCAAGCAGGTGAACGGTACCCATGACATTGGTGCCGTAGGTCCCTACCGGATCGGCGTAGGAGGCACGCACCAGGGCCTGGGCGGCCAGGTGGAGGACGATCTCAGGCTGTGCCTCCCGCAGGGCTGTGGTGAGCCCGGCCAGGTTCCGAATATCGCCCAGAGTGGAATGCATGCCTTCGGCGACTCGCGCCAGATCAAACAGGGCCGGCGAGGTGGCGGGGGCCAGGGCATAGCCGCTGACCTCCGCTCCGAGAGCCTGTAGCCACAGCGAGAGCCAGCTCCCCTTGAAGCCCGTATGGCCCGTGAGGAAGACCCGCTTGCCCTTCCAGAAGGCGGGGTCCATCACCACACCTTCCAGGGCGCACGGCCCGAGGCCCAGAGCTCCTCGAGGTGGAGTTTGTCCCGCAGGGTGTCCATGGGCTGCCAGAAGCCCTCGTGCGTGTAGGCGGCCAGCTGGCCCCGGGCGGCGAGGGTCTCCAGCGGGCCCCGCTCCCAGATAGTCTCGTCGCCCTGGATGAGATCGATCACCTTGGGCGACAGGACGAAGAAACCGCCGTTGATCTTGCCGCCAACCCCCACGGGTTTCTCCTTGAAGGAGGTCACCAGATGGGCCTGGATGTCCAGCGCGCCGAAGCGGCCCGGCGGGTAGGTGGCCGTCAAAGTCGCCAGGACCTTGTTCTCCCGATGGAAGGCGAGCAGCCGGGGGATGTCTATGTCGGCCACGCCGTCCCCGTAGGTGAAGCAGAAGGCCTCCTCGTCCTGCAGGAACTCCCGCACGCGCTTCAGGCGTCCGCCGGTCATGGTCGCCTCGCCGGTGTCCACCAGGGTCACGCGCCAGGGTTCCGCATGGTTCTGATGGACCTCCATGCGGTTGTTCGCCATGTCGAAGGTCACATTGGACATGTGCAGGAAGTAATTGGCGAAGTATTCCTTGATCACATAGCCCTTGTAGCCGCAGCAGATCACGAAGTCGTTGATGCCGTGGTGGGCGTAGATCTTCATGACGTGCCACAGGATCGGCTTCCCGCCGATCTCCACCATGGGCTTGGGCTTGATCTGGGTCTCTTCGCTGATGCGGGTGCCCAATCCCCCGGCCAGAATCACTGCTTTCATGGAGTCCCTCGAGCAGGGGCGCGACTGTTCTCCGGCGGTACCTGGATCGACAGGAAGACGTCCCAGGGAGCACGATGGATCGGATCGAACCGAATCCAGTCTGACCCGGAGCGGATCTCCGCGCCACGGTCATCGGCCCAGTAAGCCTTCCCCCGCCCCTGGCCGCCTCGCCCCTAACCCCGGATGCGCTGACATGACCCCATCCCGCCCCAGGCCTCTCCTCCCACTGCTGGCCCTTCTAGCCCTGGCTGCCACCGCTGGAACCCCGTGCTTCACGGTCCGCGACGCCATCCGGGCCGAGTGGGCACGGCAACCACTGACCTGGACCGATGCTCAGAGGGCCGCCCTGCCCCTGGCAGACCGCGCACGACTGGAAAGGTCCATCCAGCGTATCGGTGCTCCGGGGGCTTCTCCCCTGCTGCCGCCGGAACTGGAGAAGCCCACACTTGAAGCCTGGGAGGCCAAGGCGACGGTCGCCCGCACGCCCCAGGAGCGCTTCACCGCTCTGTTCTTCCTGAACCGCCTGAAGAGCACGAAGGCACTGATGGCGCTGGATGGCCTCACCTCCGCAGATGCAGCCATCTGGCCGAACCACCTGCACCTGGAAGCCTCCATCGCCACCGCGCGGCTGAATGGCGCCGAGGTGTCGACGGCCCTTCAGGCCTTCCTCGATGCTCTTCAGAAGGCCGGCAAGGTCGATCCCACGCGCGCCCAGGCCGCGCGGTTGCGGCTGGTGATGGCAGGAAAGGAGAAGGAGCTGCTTCCGCCGGTGCCGGCCACGGCTGGCAGCCTTCTGGCACTGCTGGATGCGTGGAACCGGGCGCCCTGGACCCAGCGCCGGGATCTGGCTCTCCGGGCCTTCCAGTCCCTGACACCGGATTCGCCGGCCTGGTCGGGGCTCGGACTCCTGCGCCCGGATCTGTCCATCTTGGATAAAGCCTGTGTGGGCGTTCTCTCCCGACTGTCCGAAGGCATTCCAAACCCCGCGCCCGTCGAGGCTTTCGAGGTCAGCGGTGATCCCTGGTCTTGTGCAACTCAGCCCCTCGCCCAGTGGTATGGGTTCCAGGCCCTGGCCAAACTGGAGACGTCCCTTCCCTTCCTCCAATCCGCCCTGCGCCAGGAGCCGCCCCTTGGCGCTTCGAGCCCTCGGATGCTTGGTGCGCTCCTTCCCACGTTGCGCCGACAGAATCCAGAGCAGGCGGACCAAGTTAGGACCCGCCTGCTAGCCGGTTCCGATGCCGTCGCCCGCGCCGCCGCCATCGAGGATCTTCCTTCGGCCCCCGCCGATCTCGCTGCGATCACGAGGCTCACCTGGAACGACACGCAGTTCGACTCCCAGCAGACGCTCATCCAGAGCTTTGCACGATGGAAGCTGTCGCCCGAGAGCCAGAAAACGCAGCTACAGCCCTGGCTCCAGCATCCCGACTGGGTCTGCCGGTACGAGGCGTGGCGGGCGCTGGTGAAACTCGATCCGACCGCACCCTGGCCCGCCGCGCCGAAGCCCACGCCGACCGATGCCGCCATACTCAAAGAGGCCGCCCGCCTCGCCGAGCGCGGCAAGCCCGTACGCCTTCGCATTTCCCTTAGCGGAAAGCGCAGCTTTACGCTAAGGCTCGATCCGCAGGTGGCCCCCATGAACGTAGCCAACCTGGTGATGCTGGCGCGGCAGGGCTACTTCGATGGTCACCTGGTGCCCCGGGTGGTGCCGGACTTCGTGGTGCAGATGGGCTCGCCCTTTGACACCATGGACGGTGGGCCCGGCTACACGGTGCGCTGCGAGGACTCGCTGACCTGGTACGGCCCGGGCAGCGTGGGCATGGCGCTTTCGGGCAAGGACACCGGCGGCAGCCAGTTCTTCATCACCACCAACGCCACGCCCCACCTTACCGGGAAATACACACGCTTGGGCGAAGTGGAAGACCTCGACCACGCGATGAAGATCCTCGATGACCTGGAACTGGGCGCGAGGATCGAATTCATCAAGATCCTTGAACCGTGAAAAACAGCGAACCGCGAATCACGCGAATCCCCCTGCGGGCGCGCGAAGGGAGATGGGGTCAAACCTCGGTTTCCAGACCTGCGGGCCCTGCCTCCTTTTTTCTTCGCGCCCATTTACGTCATTCGCGGTTTCTTTTCTTTTCCCTCTTCGCCATTGCACCTGCTTTCGCCCAGGCCCCCATCGACCAGGATGGCGCCACGGCGCTGCGACAGGCGCGGCTGGACTGGACCCTGGGCCAGGTACCCTTGCCGCCCTCGTCCCTGCCATCGTTCGAGGTGGGTCTCGGCGGCGCGGGGTCGGACGGCGCCTATACCCCGCTGACCGGGGGCGAGGGCCTGGGCCATGGCACCGAGGGCTGGGGCCTGGGCCTGCAGGGGCGCTACGTCCTGGGTGGGTGGTCTCTCTCAGCGACCATGCTGGCGCTTCGGGACCACGACCACACCAGGGGCATCCTCCAGCGGGCTGCCTTCGCCTACCAGACGGAAGCGGGCTGGCGCATGGCCCTCGAGCAGGCGCCCTTCGCCTGGGGTTCAGGCCTCAACGCAGGCGACCTGCTGGGTGATGCGGCGAGGCCTTTTCCCCGCTTCTCCCTAACCACACCCGAGGCCACCCTGCCCCTGGGCCGCTGGCGGGCGGAAGCCCTCGCAGGACGCCTGCAAGGGGACCGTCCCATTCCGGAGTGGATGACCGCTCGCGAGGCACGCATCAAGGCCCAGGCTGCGGGCCTGGATCTCCAGCGACCCATCCTCTGGGGCGGCCTCGTGCGAGGCTCCTTTGGCGCGCTTGTGGAAACCAGCCTCGGCATCGTGAGCATGGAAGGTGGCCATGATGACCTGGGCCATTCGGCACCATCCTTCTCCACCCGCACCGAATCTCTGGCCGAGCTGAGGGTGCGCCTGCCTTTCCTGGCCCAGCTGGTCCAGGCCCGGGGTGCTTCGATGTACGCCAGCCGGCGCGGCGCACCCGACCGCGACGCCATAGCCCTGGTCCCCGCCCGGGATCTCGGTGGGTTCCAGCTGATATGGGAGGGTTGGGACCTCGGGCTCGAGTATGCGGGCGCCGCTTCGCCCATGGCGCAGACGGCCATCCTCCAGCCTGCCTACCTCGCCGGCTTCTCGACCTACGGTGATCCGCTGGGCGCGGCCTTCGGACGGGAGTCCATCACCCGCACGGTGGAGGTGGGCCTGCCCCTTTTCCTGGAGGGACAGGGACGCCTCAAGGGTGTGCGAGCCACGGCGGCCCAGGGCAATCCCTCGGGCACCGGCTCCTGGTTTCTGCAGGCCGATGCCCAGTGGCGCACCTCGACGGGCCGGGGCAATCCCTCGGGCACCGGCTCCTGGTTTCTGCAGGCCGATGCCCAGTGGCGCACCTCGACGGGCCGGGTGGGTGCGTCGCTGGCCTCGCGGCGAAATGAACTCCCGGACGCATCCTTGCGCTGGGGATGGGTCTTCAGCGTCTTCCAGGCATTCCGAGTGTTCTAGCTGAGGCCCATGCCTGCGCTATCCTAGGGGCCCTTCGAGGTCTGCATGGCGTTGTCCCACGCTCAGTTCGTCCGCATCCTATCCGCAAGTTCCCTCCTACTGGCCCTGACCTGCAAGGCCCCAGGAAGCGCCGAGCCCTTGAAGCTTGCCGAGCCATTCGTTCCTACCCTGAGCCTCCGCCCCGTGGCCGTCAGCTTGGGCACTGGTGCCACCCAGACCTTCCAGGCCGAGATCAATGTCCAGGAGGGTGCCCACTCCCAAGCAGGCCCCGTGGGCTGGCGCGTGGTGGAGCAGGGGGGCGGATCCATTACCCCCGCGGGCATCTACACCGCTCCTGCCCAACCCGGGACCTACCACGTCCAGGTACGGCGCGAGGAGTTCAAGGAGATCACCGCCATGGCCACGGTGACGGTGAAATGATGGACCTCTACGGGACGCTCCGCCCCCTGCTCTTCCGCCTCGATCCCGAAACCGCGCACAATCTGGCCTTCTGGCTGGGGGAGCGCGCCTGTGCTTGGCCCCGGTTGCCAGAGCCGCACCACGCGCCCTCCCTGCGCCGCCATGCCCTCGGTCTGGATTTCCCCACGCCGCTGGGCCTCGCCGCGGGGCTCGACAAGGGGGCCACCCTGCTACCGCTCTGGAAGGCCCTGGGCTTCGGCCATGTGGAGATCGGCACCGTCACGCCGCGACCCCAGCCGGGCAATCCGAGACCACGCCTGTTCCGCTTTCCCGAGGCGGGCCTGATCCTCAACCGCATGGGCTTCAACAGCGAGGGTGCCGCGGTGGTGGCCGCCCGCCTGCGCCAGCGTCCGGCGGGCCTCATCGTGGGCGGCAACCTCGGCAAGAACAAGGAAACGCCT
>CAIYNT010000018.1 GCA_903927605.1 uncultured Holophagaceae bacterium | reverse complement strand
TGCACCGGAGGCATCCAGAACATGGGGCAGATCAGCTACAACGACGATCTGGGCCTCTACCTGCTGACCTTCATCTGCCGGGGAGGAGGGACTGGCGCCTGGTACTACGCCACGGCCACCAGCCTCGAACGCCAGGACTGGTCCGCGCCGCAGCTGATCCAGAACTCCCAGTTCCCCTTCACCTCGCCCTGCCCAGGCTCGACCACGGGAAGCCAGTTCGACGGCTTCTACCCGTCGTTCATGTCCCCGGGCGCCGCCGCAGGGCATACCAAGCTCACGGGCATGGTCTTCTACATGACCGGCTGCGACACGGGCAAACGCACCTTCATGTCCCGCACCTTCACCATCACCCTCACCGCCCCTACTGGGGCCGCTGGCCTGGTGGCTTCCACCCAGGCGCAACACCTGCCCCGGCGGTTCATCTCCATCGCCTCGGAGTGGTTACCAAAAAACCGACAGCCATAGCCTCGGCTCACCCTGCACGAGTTGGAAAAGATCAAGTGCAGGTACCGGTGATGGCAAGAAGGGCCACCCATCATGCTTCATCACCGGCCGATGACATCCCTGGCAATGCGTCCTGGGGTTTCCGGTTGCGCGCCTGAAAGTCTGCAATGGCCTGGACGCAGGCCTCGGGGCGGGTCTGCAGGAGCCAGTGGGGGCCCTGAAGTGTGACGGTGTCGATGGACCGATGGGTGCGGATCCAGTCCGTGGCTGACCTGGGGACCAGCCGGTCGTGGCTGGCGACCAGGGCGAGGATGGGGACTTGGATCTCGCTGAGCAGGGGCGTGTGATCCACGGCCAGCACCGCCAGGAGCCGGGCCTTTAGCGTGGCGACGGGAGCCTGCGGAAGCATGGCCTGGACAAGGACGGCGAGGGGGCCCGAGTCCCATCGGTCCAGCAGCAGCCGGCGGAGCAGAGGCAGGGGCAGCCGCGAAGGCGGCAAGGCGCGGAGAAGCGGGGCCGTCCAGGCCAGACCGGGCCGGGGATTTCGCGCGAACGTGCCGCAGAGCACCAGGCCTGCCAGCCCGGCGGGCTGTTCCGCCGCCAGGGCGATGGCCACGGGGCCCGAGAAGGACTCCCCCAGCAGGAGGAACCTACGATCCACCGGCAGCTGTGCCCGCGCGAAGGCCACGCAGTCGGGATAGGACGTCAGCGCCACCGGGTACCGCACCACCCGCGCTTCGAGGCCATCGAGAACCCGCAGGAACGGCTCGAACATGATCCCCGTGCCATCCATGCCAGGGAGCAGGACCAGGATGGGAGGCGGCGTGGTGGACATGGGGGAAGTATCCCAGCATCCTGATGCCTGCTGGGGCCGTGAGGCTTTTCTTCGGTGGGGGGAAGGGTAGTTCTTCTAGGCTTAAGATCACCGCCTCACAAGGGATCACGCGAGGCGACGGTCAAGGGCCAACGGCGCTACATGTCCACGAGCTTGGGGTGGACCAGCCGCTCAAAGTCCTTGTAGGCCATGCTGATCAGCTCCGTGTGCGACCCGGCGTTGAAGGCGATGTGATCGTCCTCCGCCAGATGCGGCTCCACGTAGACCGCCATGCCGTAGAGGTTCCCGAAGGGCGGCATGGCGCCGGGCTCGCATTCGGGGAAGTCGCCGATGAACTCTCGCTCGTCTGCCAGCTCCACGGACACGGCCCCGGTGGCCTGGCGCAGGCGCTCCAGGTCCACCTTCCGGTTGGCCGGTACCACTGCCATGGCGAGGTGGCCGTCCAGGTTCACCACCACCGTCTTGGCCATCTCCTTCCCATGGATATGCGCCGCCCCGGCCACCGAGGTGGCGGTGAAGGCCAGAGGGTGCGGGATGATGCAATGGGCCACCCCGTGCGCATTGAGGAATTCCTTGAGCTTAGTGGTGGGCATGGCAGCCTCCTTGGGTGGAAAGCAACCCAAGGATGGGTTCCGGATGGGGATGGCGCCAATGAATCAACCGGGGCTGGTTCAGCTGTTCCGGAGGGATTTCGCGGCGAGTTCCTGCTCGGTGAGGCCAAAGAGGGGCGCCACGGTTCGGCCCCGCTGGCTGGCCATGAGGTAGAGCTGGCCGCGGTGGTGGGCCTCGTGCTCGGCCATGGCCCGGAGCCACTTCCAGGTGGCCATCTCCGCCCCTGCGGGGTTCTGGCACGGCGCCAGCAAGTCCGCATCCGAAAGGCGGCCGAAGATCTCCAGGGATTCCGAGTGGCAACGGTCCAGGTAGGCACGAACGCCATCCAGCCCCGAGGCGAGCTCGGGCCCGTGGCCCGGGTAGGCGCTGGGGCGGCCCTGCACGTTCTCGGCGAACATGAAGCGCTCGAGACCGGCTAGGTGCCGGAACAGGTCGCCGAAGGTGAAGGCCCCCGGTATCGGTGCCCACTCCAGATCCTCGGGAGTCAGTGCATCCAGCACCCGCACCGTGCGGGACCGGGCGTTCCGCCAGTAGGACAGGAAGGAGTGGGCGTCCTGGCGCATGGGGGAAGTATCCCAGGAATGGGGCCAGCTATGCGAAGTCCGCGTCGCCATCGCCCCCGGCCATCATCTGGCCCTCTGGAAAAGAGCATCCATGGCCAACCTGCCGCCGAACACATGCACGGCCAAACCAGCCAGGATCAACCCGGCAGCGGTCAGGTGGCTTGGGGTCAGGGTCTCGCCCAGGGCCAGCCACGCCGAGCTGATCCCGAACACCGGGACCAGGAGCGAAAACGGCGCCACCGCCGACGCCCCCTTCTTCACGATCAGCCAGTTCCACAGGCCGTAGCCCACCAGCGTCGACAGGAAGGCCAGGTAGGCGATGGAACCCAGACTGACCCAGCCCAGGTGCCGCAGGGCGGTCATGACCGCGCCGCCCCCATCGAAAGCCCAGGACAGGGCGAAGAGCGGGAGCGGCGGCACCAAGCTCGACCAGACCATCAGGCCCAAGGTATCGACCTTGCCCATCTTCTTGGTCAGGAGGTTGGCGGCGGCCCACATGAAGGCGGCCAGGATTAGCAGCACCAGGGCCGGCCAGGGCACGGTGAGAGCTCCTTTGGCCGTCTTGGTCCAGCCCATCAAGACCAGTCCCGTCCCGGACACCACCAGCCCCACGGCGTGGTGCCACCGGAAGCTCTCCCCGAAGAACGCCACGGCCAGCAGCGCCGTGAAGAAGGCCTGGGCCTGGAGGATGACCGACGACAAGCCGGCGGGAGCGCCCCACCGGATGGCCGTGAACAGCAGGCCGAACTGCCCTACGCCGAGGAACAGGCCGTAGGCCACCAGCAGCCGCCAGCCGACCTTCGGTCGCCGCACGAAAAAGATCGCCGGGAACGCGGCCAGGACAAAGCGCAGACAGGCCAGCAGCAGGGGCGGGACCTCCCGGACCCCAACGGCGATGACCACGAAGTTGAAGCCCCAGAGCGCCGTGACGACGAGGGCCGTGCCGATGAGCAGAGGGAGGGGGAGCGTGTCCTTCACGGGGGTCCTTTCGATACCACCAGTCTGAGGTATGGCGAACCCGTCTCCTCAGAGCTGAATGGAGCAGGAAGATTTCTTTCAACAGACGTTGCTAGGTCCGGTTCTTCCCGTTCAGGTTCATCTCGGCCAGCTTGGCCCTGAGTTCAGCCAGGTTGAAGGGCTTGGAGAGGATGGCCACATTGGGTCGCTTATAGCAGGCCCAATCCTCGATGTCCGGGCGGCCCGAGGAAATCAGGACCGGCAGATCAGGGTGCAGGGCTCTGATCGCTTCCAGGGTTTCTGCCCCATCCATTCCGGGCATGTTGTGATCGAGGATGACAAGGTCAGGGAGTTGATTGAAACGCAGGAATTCCATGGCTTCTTCGCCACCTCCGGCGTAGGTGGCCTGCAGGCCACCGGCTTTGAACATCATGGCGGCCAGGATCCTGACATCTTCATCATCGTCTACCAGGAGGATATTCAGCGACCCCAGGTCCGGAACCTGCGGATCGAGGGCCTCAGCTTGGACAGGGGTGGGGATCCTGGGGAGTCTAATGGCAACGACCGTTCCTTGGCCGGGCTGGCTGGAAAGCTCAAGGATTCCCCCGTGGGCCTTGATCACGCCATGGGCCCTGCTCAGGCCAAGGCCAGTGCCCTTGCCCACTTCCTTGGTGGTGAAGAAGGGTTCCATGGCCTTCTCCAGGACTTCGGGCGTCATGCCTTCCCCGTTGTCCTCGACCGATAGCACCGCCCAACCCTCCACGGATGCCGTCGTGCGGAGTGTAAGCGTGCCTCCGGCAGGCAGGGCATCCATGGCGTTGAGGCAGAGATTCATGAGGGCACTGCTGAGGGTTCCAGCATTACCTTGAACCCAGACGGGCTCCGACGAGAACGCCTCGACGACCTTGACGCGGTTCTGATGGGTGCTTTCCAGCAGTTTGTGAAGCTCAGAGAGGAGGGCGTGCAAGTCCACAGGGTTTACGTTATACAGGCTCGGCCGGGCAAACTGCATCAGCGACTTCACCACGTCCCTGCCGCGTTTGCAGGCCCTATCGATGATTCGGTAAGCCTTCAAGTCATCCGTCGAGCCGGTCTGCATTTCACGGGCACTGGCGGTGGACATGATGACGGCCAGGACGTTGTTGATGTTGTGCGCGACACCGCCCGCCAGAGTTCCCAGGCTCTCCAGCTTCTGGGTCCGGATGGCCTTGGCCTCCAATCGCTGTCGGTTTTCCTCTGCAGCAAGGTGACTCAACCCAAATGAGACTGTATCTGCGATCTCCTTCAGTAAGGCCAATTCGCGTCCTTGGAAGATATTCGGGTCCTTGGCATAAATCATCAGGGCACCTACCACCTTCCCTTCCAGAGAGATGGGGATGGCAGCAGAGCCATGCAAACCAAAATGCTCGGCCTTTGCGCGCCAAGGTTCAGTAGCTGGATCATGAATGAAATCCTGGCAGACATAGGGCCGCCCCTCGCGAATGCACGCACCCGTGGGCCCCTGACCTTCCGGGATCTCATCTGCACTGACCGTAATTCCATCCAGGTACGCCACTGCCTCGCCTGCCTTGGCTACCGGCAGAATCTTGCGGCTGCCGTGATCAAGCCAGCCTACCCAGGCCAGGTGGAAGCCCCCCCTCTCCACGATGATTGTGCAGATGTCCTGGAGGAAGCCTTCTCGGCTTTTCACCTGGATGAGGGTTTGTCCCAGGTGGCTGAGGGTGTCGTAGAGACGATTCAGGCGGACAAGTTCAAGTTCATGGGCCTTGCGGTCGGTAATGTCCTCGAACACCGTGGCGAACTGCCCAGCCTTGGGTGAGATGACCGAAATCCGGAAGTGTCTTTCCATGGGCGGAAAGTAGGTCTCGAAGACGTACGGGGTGCCATCTATTGCGACCTTGCTGAATTCATCCAAGTAGGGCGGTGCCTCTGTTCCATAGGCCTCGGTGCCGAGACGGCCCATCACGGTGGCCGCCTTGAGACCCGTGTGCGCCTCGTAAGCTGGGTTCGCTTCGAGGATCCGGTAATTCACAATGTTCCCGGCCGCATCCCTGACAAGTTCATGGAGGGCCACACCCTCCGCCAGACTCTGGAACATTGTCTGGAACTTCTTTTCGCTGTCCCGGAGGGCTTGCTCCCGCCGCCGGATGATCAATTGAAACAGAAGGGCCAATAGGCCGGTCAGGAGCAGCCCAGTGGGCAGGATGGCCCACACCCAGAGATGCAGGTTGTTCGTGATGAAGGAGGGGCTGGGCTGAAACGTAGCTTCCCAGGTGCGCCCGGCGAACACGATCTTGCTCTGGTAGGCCGGGATCCTCGAAAGTGGCATCCTGCTGGCGAAGGAAGTGGGTTTCGGACCTGCCACGCTGAAGCCACCATTCCATGTGTAGAGTGGCCCTCCGGTCCCATGCGAATCGAGGTCGCTGAGTTTGCCGCTGACACTCTTCCGCTTATTCCCATCTAAGGCCGCAGTGAGGAGATCTTCTGTTCGGAAGACTCCCAGGACCACGCCGTGGAAGGCCTTTCGGCGTTGGGCGAGGCTGCTGACCGGCAGGCCTTTGCCGTAGACGGGGACAAAGATCAGAAAGCCAGCCTGCCGCTGAGTCTCCTGCACCAGGGTGATGGGCTCCGTCGCCTTGGGCTGACCCGAATCCCGGGCGGCTTCGATCGCGGCAAGGCGCGCTGGGTTGGAGCCCAAGTCATAGCCCAGGGCTGCCTCGTTCCCCTCCAGGGGGTCGAGGAAGAACACCGGGTAATAGGTGGATCTGGGCTGAGCGCTTCGGAGGCTCCCTTCCCCGGTTCGTTCTGTGAAACCCGTGAATCCAGGATGACCGTTGCGGATCTGCGCTTCAGCTCCTGACCTGTCTGCCTCCATGACCATTGGAGCCCATTCCAGGGCCTGGATGCCACTGACGCGTGTGCGCTCCGTTTCCACAAAGGCGCGAAAATCCTGTGGGTCTGGCTTTGAGGAAAGTTCGACATGACGGGCCAGGTCATCGAGGAACAAGAGGCGGGCATTGAGGTACGTCGTGAGGCTGGAGACCTGGGATGCGCCTTCGTCCTGGAAGTCACGTACCAAGTCGTGAAGAACATTGCCCCGAACGATGCTGAATACCCAAAGGCTTGCCATCAATCCAAGAACCAGGATCAAACCGGTCACGAAATGGACACGGTTTGATGCAGAGGCCCTTGGTATCCGCATGACGGATCCTTATGGTGCACGCGAGATTGCAATGTCTACCCAGTACTTTATATCGCCACCCTGCCGCCACTCGATTACAGCCGAGATTGAGGAAACGGTCACAATTAAGTGGGATGCGAAAGGTTATCGACAAGTCATAAGTCGACAAGGTCGTATGACGCCTCCTCAAAGTCAGAGAAGGAAAGCAACCTCTCTTGGGTCTTGGCGAAAGCGCTTCCTTAGAATTCCCTGGCAATCAGCGCCATAGAAAAACCAAAGTGGCCCTTCCCTGGATGCGTTCGTCAGAACGCATCAGCCCATCGGCTCTTCATGTTTGCAGTTGGGGCAGACGAGGACCTGGATGGGGTCCTTGCCTCTCGGTTTCTTGGTCTTCTCGCCCATGATGGGGTTCTTGCAGGCGGGACAAGTGACGGGGACGGGCTTGTCCCAGGCGGTGAAGTCGCACTTGGGGTAGTTGGTACAGCCGTAGAAGATCTTGCCGAAGCGCGTCTTGCGGGGGCTGAGGCCGCCGCCGCACTTGGGGCAGGGGACGCCCAGGATCTCTTTTTTGACCGTCTTGCAGGTGGGGTAGTCGATGCAGCAGACGAACTCGCCGTAGCGGCCCTGCCGCTTCACGAAGCCCTTGCCGCAGTTGGGGCACTTTTCCCCGGTGGGCTCGTCCGGCGGCACAGGGATGCCCTTGGGATCGGCCTTCACAATGCCCTTGCACTTGGGGTAGTTGGGGCAGGCCCAGAAGGGGCCCCACTGGCCCTTGCGTAGGTTCATGGGCGTGGTGCCGCAGAGCGGGCACTCCGGCGCGTCTTCGGGCTCCTCCAGCTTCTCCAGGTCCGCGGTGTAGTCGCACTTGTCCTTCTCGTTTTCGGCGCTGTAGTTGGTGCACCCAACGAACAGCCCGTTGCGGCCGATGCGCTTGAGCAGCTTGCCGCCGCCCTTCTTCCGGTCGCCGCACTTGGGGCACTTCTCGCCCGTGGGCACGCCGGCCTTGAGGTTCTGCATGTCCTTCCCAGCGTCGTGCAGGGCCTGCTCGAAAGGGCCGTAGAAGTCCGTCATGGCCTTCTTGAAGGTGAGCTTGCCCTCCTCGATGCGGTCGAGGTTGGCCTCCATGCCCGAGGTGTACTTGGGATCCAGCAGGTCGTGGAAGCCCTGCAGCAGCAGCTCGGTGACTGTCATGCCCAGGTCCGTGGGCTTGAACCGGCCCTCGTGCTTCTTCACGTAGTCCCGGTCCTGGATGGTGGCGATGATGCTGGCGTAGGTGGAGGGCCGACCGATGCCGTCCTCTTCAAGTTCCTTCACCAGGGTGGCCTCGTTGAAGCGGGCGGGCGGCTTGGTGAACTGCTGGTCCGCGTCGAGCTGGTCGAGCTTGAGGGCCTCGCCCAGCTTGAGGGCGGGCAGCAGCTCCTCGTCCTCGTCCTCTTCCTCCGGTCCCTTGGTGGCGTCGGCGATGGCCTCGGCGTCCACTTCCGTCTTGTCAGCCCGGTAGACCGCCAGCCAGCCGGGGAAGCGCTCGATCTCGCCCTTGGCCTCGAAGAGGGCCGTGTCCTTGCCCACCTCCGCCTCGGTCTGCACTACCGTTTCGTCGAAGCGGGCGGCCTCCATCTGGGAGGCCATCGTCCGCCGCCAGATCAACGCGTAGAGCCGGAACTGATCCGGTTCGAGATGGCCGCGCAACGATTCGGGCGTGCGGGCGATGTCTGTGGGGCGGATGGCCTCGTGGGCGTCCTGCGCCCCAGCCTTGCCTGCGTACACGCGGGCCTTGGCGGGCAGGTACTCCCTGCCGTAGCGCCCGGCGATGTACTCGCGGGCGGCCTCGATGGCCTCGGGGGCCATGCGGGGCGAGTCGGTCCTCATGTAGGTGATGAGACCCACCAGGCCTTCGCCGAAGTCCACGCCTTCATAGAGCCGCTGGGCATTCTGCATGGTGCGGCTCACGCTCATTTTGAGCTTCTGGGCCGACTCCTGCTGCAGCTTGGCGGTGGTGAAGGGCGCGGCGGGATTGCGTTTCTTCTCCTTGGTTTCAAGTCCTGTGACCTGATAGTCCGCCTTCTCCAGCCTGGCCTTCAGGTCCCTGGCCTGCTTGGCTTCCGAGATGCGGCGCTTGGTCTCCTTGTTGCCCAGCTGGAGCGGCTGCCCGCCCAGCTTCACGAGCTTCATCCAGAAGGAGGGAGGCAGCTTGGCGGCGAACTTCCCCTTCAGCACCCAGTATTCGACGGGGTTGAAGGCCTGGATCTCCCGCTCGCGGTCCACGATGATGCGCACGGCCACGCTCTGCACGCGGCCGGCGGA
>CAIYNT010000017.1 GCA_903927605.1 uncultured Holophagaceae bacterium | reverse complement strand
TACGGCGCCCTGGTGGCCATGATCCAGAAGGACATGAAGAAGCTGGTGGCCTACTCCTCGGTGAGCCACCTGGGCCTCTGCATGCTGGGTCTCTTCGCCCTGAATCCCTACGGCATCAAGGGTGGTCTCTTCCAGATGCTGAATCACGGCATCAGCACCAGCGGGCTCTTCCTCGCGGTGGGCATCGTCTACGAGCGCCGGCACACCCGCATGATCGCGGATTTCGGCGGGCTTTCAAAGTCCATGCCGGTCTACGCCACCATCTTCATGATCATGACCATGAGCAGCATCGGTCTGCCCCTGCTGAACGGCTTCATCGGAGAAGGCGTGATCCTCATGGGCTCCTTCCAGGCTTTCCCCTGGGCTGCCATGGTGGCCACTCTCGGCATCATCCTGGGCGCCGCCTACATGCTCTGGATGTTCCAGCGCGTGATGTTCGGACCCATCACCGCCGTGAATGAGAAGATGGATGATCTGAATATGCGCGAAGTGCTCTACTTCGCCCCGCTGGTGGTCGCCGCGTTCTGGATCGGCCTCTACCCGAAACCGATCATGGACGTGATGGAAGCGCCGGTCCACAAGCTGGTCGAGCAGGTCACCCCCGGGTACTACGCAGCCGAAGCGCTCGCCACCAAGCAGGCCATCGCTGCGAAGCTGGGCATGCAGGGCATGACTGCTCCCCACCACGCAGGTCCAGCATCTGAGAACCCGAGTGGCGAGCAGGAGACTCCTGCTGGACATGGTGCAAACCATGGAGAGACCCACGCCACCCCAACCCATGAAGCTCCTGCCCAAGGCGGAGGCAACTGATGACCGGCTTTGCTCAGGGGCTCCTGGGAGCGCTCCTTCGGGACACGCACCTGGTCACGCCCCAACTCTTCCTCATCATCGTGGCCACGCTCATGCTCTGGCCCGGGGACCTCTTCTTCAACCGGAACGAGAAGCACAAGTGGGCGCCCATCACCCTGGTGATCCTGGCCATCACGGCGGTGCTGGCTTCCGCCACCACCGATGGTGAGGGCTTCTCGCGCATGTTCCGCATGGACGGCCTCACCCGGGGCTTCCAGATGCTTTGCATCGTCGCTACGGCTGGTACGGTGCTCCTGAGCATGCGCCTGCTGGACAGCCTCAAGCAGCACACAGTCGAGTACTATGCCCTGATCCTGTTCTCCCTGTCTGGCATGCTCTTCCTCTGCGGGGCCTCGGACCTGATCTCGGTCTACTTCAGCATCGAACTCATGGCCATCTGCATCTACATCCTGGTGGCCTACCTGCGGGACCGCGCCACCAGCGTGGAGGCGGGTATGAAGTACTTCCTGCTGGGGGCCTTCTCCAGCGGCATCCTCGTCTATGGCATCAGCCTGCTCTACGGAGCTGCCGGCGGTGTCACCACCAACCTGGCGGACCTGAACCAGGCCTTGGCCCTCACCCCCACCACTAGCAATCTATTGGTCTATGCAGGCGTCCTGATGGTGCTGGTGGGCATGGCCTTCAAGGTGGCTGCGGTGCCCTTCCACATGTGGGCCCCGGATGCCTACGAGGGCGCTCCCACCCCCATCACCGCCTTCATGGCCACTGCCCCCAAGGCGGCGGCCCTGGCGGCCTTCCTGCGGGTGTTCGGCGCCGGTTTCCACGGCGTGTCCAGCGAGTGGGTCATGCCCCTCTGCTATATTGCCGGGGCAAGCATGATCCTGGGCAATGTGGCCGCGGTGAAGCAGGAGAGCATGAAGCGCCTGCTGGCCTACTCCAGCATCGCCCACGTGGGGTACATGCTCCTGGGCGTGCTGTCGGGAGATCCCAAGGCCGGGGCCCAGGCCGTCTGGCTCTACATGCTGATCTACATCGTGATGAACACCGGTGCCTTCGCGGTGGTGATCTATCTCCAGGGCAAGGGCGAAGGCGAGCGCATCGAGGACTTCAAGGGCCTGGGTCGCAAACATCCCGTCCTGGCCTTTGCCATGTTGGTCTTCCTGCTCAGCCTGGCCGGCATCCCGCCCCTGGTGGGCTTCTTCGGGACGTTCTATCTCTTCAAGCTGGCCATTGAGCAGGGGTTTGTGACCCTCACCGTCATTGCGCTTCTGACCAGCGCCGTGAGCGCCTACTACTACCTGGGCGTAGTGAGCCAGATGTATTTCAGAGAGCCCGAGGGCGAGGCTGCCCCCATGGGCGCCGGTCCGGTCTTCATCGTGACCCTGGCCTGCGCCCTGGTCCTGGTGGGCACGGCCTTTGGTCCCTGGCTGCTGGACTGGGCCGGGAAGATCTTCTGGGTTTAAACTCTCCAGGGGTTCCTCGCTGCGCGAACACCCCCGGACCCCCGCGCAGAAGCCCGGCAAAGCTGGGCTTCTGCTTTTACTCTCCAGGATCTCCTCGCTGCGTGAACACCCCCGGTCCCCACCCGGACGCCTGGCAAAGCCGTGCTTCTCTGCTGTGCCAAGCCGTACACTGGAAGAGGCGGGGTGTCCCGCGCCTTTCCATTTAGAGGCGGCACGTGATCTTCAGGCGCAAAGAGGATTCTGACCCGGGCGAGCGGGCCCTCTGGGGCGATCTCATGGCCCTTGGATTCAGCTTCCCGATTTGCATCGCTCTGGGGTTCTTCCTCGGCCGGTGGATCGGTGGTGGGTTCGGGCATCCCGCCTTGGGCCAGTGGCTGGGCCTCGTCTGGGGCATCACCGCAGCCTTCTGGGAACTCTACAAGGTCAACCAGCGCATGGCCCGAAGGGATGAGGCGGAGCTGAAGCGCCTCCGGGAAGGCAAGGGACCCCGTGAGTAAGGGCGGGGATCAGGGTGAGGATCATCTGCGGCGGATTACTTGGTCCATGATCGTGCTGGCCCTCCTGGGGGTTGTCCTCTGGGGCCTCCTGCGGTCCTGGCTCGCTGCTCTGGTCTTCGGGGTGGGCTCCCTGACCAGCTTGGTCTTCTGGACCCTGCATCAGGTCCTGACCGCCCGGATGCTGACCCCATCCCGGCGCCAGAGGTGGGTATACGCGGTCCTGTCCCTGGGCAAACTGGCATTGATCGCGCTGGTGCTGCGTGGGATGATGGAAAGATACCCGGCGGAAGCCCTGCCGCTGGCCATGGGAGTGGTTCTCTTTGTGGCTGGCATCCTCCTGGAAGCGCTGCGCCTGGCCTTCCAGAAACCCGACGCCCCACCGCCCGATTGAGGTTCGACCCAGATGGAACACCACGCATCGTTGCTCGCTCAGTGGCTCACCCATGTGCTGCATCTGGCCCAGCATTCCTGGCCTGGCTTCGCCCACGGGGCGCACCTGTCCGTCCTTGAGCGCTATGACCACCTGCTGAACGCCGCTCTGGCGGCCCTTACGACCATGGCCATCACCACCCTTGTGCGGAAGAACCTGGCCCGCATCCCCGGTCCTCTGCAGCAGGTCTTCGAGGGTGTGGTTGGCGGCCTCAAGGACATGATCAACGAAAACATCGCCCATCACGGGGAGAAGTACCTGCCTTTCATCGGGACCATCGCCCTGTTCGTCTTCTTCAACAACCTGTTCGGCCTGATTCCCGCCCTCAGTCCCGGCACCAGCAACTGGAACGTGACTCTGGGTTCGGCTCTGGTGGTGTTCGCCTACTACAATTTCCACGGCATGAAAGAGCAGGGCTTCGGGAAATACTGGGCCCACTTCGCTGGTCCGATCTGGTGGCTGGCCCCCCTCATGTTCCCCTTGGAGATCCTTGGACTACTGAGTCGCATTCTTAGTCATTCCCTGCGTCTCTTCGGCAACATCGCCGGCGAGCACCTGGTGGCGGGCATCTTCTTCGGCCTCATGCCGATCCTCCTGCCCGTGCCCATGATGTTCCTGGGCCTCTTCTTCGG
>CAIYNT010000016.1 GCA_903927605.1 uncultured Holophagaceae bacterium | reverse complement strand
CGCTGCGGACCTATGATGCGATCCACCTAGCCTCAGCGCGGGAAGCCAGGAAAATGCTTCGAGGAATTTTTGATGGCGAAGTGCGTTTCCTTGCATTTGATGGCGCACTCCTGAAGGCCGCAGAATTGATCGGATTCACTACCCCGGGTTGAACGGTTTACCTGTTGGCCAGTACCAGCAGTAGTTGGGGCATGGCCGGCGTCCGGACTGCCACCGTTAGCAACCGAGACAGCATGGACTTCAGGTCGAACCGCCGATTGAAGCGGTACTGGAATTCAGCCAGATAGCGATCCAGGTGGGCCTTCCCGACCCAACGGGTCACACCCACGATGTTCCCCTTCAGGTTCCCCAGAACGGTGTTCACCCAGGGAAAGGCTGGGTGCTTGGCGGATCGCCAGCCGCCAGGCATCTTGTGGGGTTCGTGCTTGAACCCCGCTTCGTCCAGGAAGTTGTAAGCCTGCCAGCCATCCGTCAGGATCGTGGAGCCTTTGGCGAACCCATGCCCGAACCAGGGCTTCAGGTCCCTGGCAGCCACATGCCTCAGTGCCTTCATCCGCAGGTGGAGGACGGAGGCAGGGTTCTCTGGATCGGTCTGGACTGCCACGACGAAGGGGGTCTTTCCTGCGGCGCCACGGCCACGCTTCCCCAGGTGGCGTTCCCCGCCCACATAGGCATCGTCCACCTCTATCCGGCCTGAGAGGACGGTCTGGGCCTCCCTCTCCAGCATTACCTGGAGGATCTTCTGCTTCATGTTCCAGGCGGTTTCGTAATGGACACCGAGTTGGCGCTTCAGTTCCAAGGCTGAGACCGAGTGCTTGCCCTGGGTCAGCAGGTGCATGGCCTGGAACCAGACCGTGAGGGGGAGCTTCGTGCTCTGGAAGATGGTCCCAGCGGTCGGGCTGGTCTGTTTCCGGCAGTCCTGGCACTGGAACAGGCCACGGGACAGCCAGCAGTGCCGCGTGGACCCGCACTCGGGGCAATCGAAGCCCTGGGGCCAACGAGCGTTGCAGATGGCCTGGAGGCACTGGTCCTCGGTGCCGTAGCGGGCCATGAACTCCCGGAGGGAGAGGCCCTTCTGGAATTGGATGTCGTATCTCGGCATGTCGCGTTCACCCCCGAAATCATCGGTTCAGGTGGTGGACACTTCTTGTCACATCCGAAGAAAATCGATGCAACGCCTATACTTTGGGGAGGCCCGACACCTGGCTCTCAGGCTGAGGGTCGCCGATAATCAGGTGGTCTTATTGGCATCTCTTCGATTAGGGTAATCCACTCATTAGATTTCAACGGTGGTGCGGATTTCATGAATGCCTTCTGGCTTTGGGGAGGTAGGCTAGATTAATCATCATGGGACATTCAGTTCCTTCCATCTTTTGTGCCAGGTAATCAGGCATTGAGCAAAGATCCCCGGCGCCTACGCGCTCTCCCATGGAACCTGTTCGCCCAGGGCACTTCCGTGCTCATGAGCGTGGCCCTCATCAAGATATCGGTCACGGGGTTCAGCGTCTCAGCCTATGGCATCGCCTCACTCCTGCTGGGCTTGCAGGCCCTGGCCCGGGGTCTGGCCTTAACCCCCCTAGCCACCTTGGCCATCTATGCCTCGGCCCGCGAGGGCGCCTCCCATGGGATGGGGTGGATCTACCAAGCCACGGCCCGATCCTCCCGCTGGCTCGGTCTGATCGTCCTGCCTTTCCTGGGACTGGCGATCTGGGCGATGCGGATCCATTCAGGGCACCTGGTTTTAGCGGTTCTCATCCTGGGCCTATTGCTCGTTTCCGAGGTCTTGAAGGGCGCGAGATTCAACTTGCTCCACTGTCAGGATCGCAACCGGGCCTACGCCCTGTGGACTGGGTTCGATGCTGCGATGAAACCGGCCATGGTGCTGTTGTCGCTGAGCCTGCCCCTTGAGCGAAGCCCCCTCCTCCTCATCACCGCCCAGTTCCTCGGTTCAGTCATCGTGCTGGGACTCACAGGGTTCGACCGGACCCTGAAAGGCCTTCAATCGGAATACCTCACCACAGAACCTGTGCCTTCTACTGGCACCTGGCTCCTGCAGCATCGATCCTTCCTTCTGCCCTTGGTGGGACTTGGCCTCACTGGCTGGGTCACGGGCCTAAGCGACCGCTACCTGGTGAACGGGTTCCTCGGACCTAACTCGGCAGGGATCTACACGGGCATGTATGCCATGTTTGGCACGCCCTTCCTGCCGCTCAACGGGGTCTTCGTCCTGACGCTACGCCCCCTGTTCTTGCGCCTGGAAGCGGAGCGTCGTACCCAAGACCTTCGGACCAACCTGGTTCGCGGGATGCTTGCGCTGGGCGTAGTCTCCCTGGCCTTCGGGTTGATCCTTTATACGTTCAAGAATGGGCTGATCCAGCACTTCCTCACACCCGCCTATCTCGTGGGGCTTCCAGCCGTTCCCGGCATCATCCTCGGCAACATGATCATCTGTCTTCAATTCCTGCTCGAGCAATCCTTCTACATCAAGCACCGGACCAGCTTGGTGCTCCTTAAACAGGGGGTGGGCAGCCTGGCAGCCATTGTCATCGTGGCGCTGTTTGTGTGGCGGTGGGGTTTAGCGGGGGCCGGGTGGGCCTGCCCTGTGTATGCAAGTCTGGAACTCCTCATGGGATTCATCCTCGTCAAATACCTCTGGTGGCCTGATCCCAAGGTATTAACGATCCCGAATACCGATCCTAGGGATCACACATGCTGAGAGTCGCCCACCTCGTCACCCATCCCATCCAGTACTACGCCCCGCTCTACCAGGAGATCAACCGCTCCCAAGCTTTTGAGCTCAAGGTATTTTTCGAAAATGACATCAGCGTCCGCCCATTTACTGACATAGGTTTTGGAACGACCATCTCCTGGGGCAGGGATCTTCTGGCGGGCTACGACCACCAGTTCCTCCGTACCTGGTTCCCACGAGGTACCAATACCTTTCTCCTGCCCATGAACACTGGGTTGTGGTCGGCCCTCAAGCAAGGGCGCTACGACGTCCTATGGATTCATGGCTACAACCGCCTGGTCCATCTCGTGGCGGTCCTCCAGGCTCGGGCGCTGGGGATCCCGGTGGCCCTACGAGGTGATTCCAATCAGTACGCACCCAAACGGCCCTGGGCCCGGGACACCGCACGTGCAGGGTTCCTGCGGGGCCTGCATGCCACTTGCCAGGGGTTCCTGGCCGTGGGGGAGGCCAACCGCGCCCACTACCTCGCACACGGCGCCCCACCGGAGCGCATCTTCTTGGCCCCTTTCTCCGTGGACCATGCACATCTCGAAGAGGTCATCCGTTCCCACCCGGAGGAGACGGAATCCATTAGGAGACAGTTGGAATTGGATCCTGGGAGGCCGATTCTTTTGTTCGTGGGGCGGTTTGCCCCAGAAAAAGGGCTGGAGGACTTGATCCTCGCCTACCGGCGCTTGCTTCAAGAGTTACCTCCCGCCTTGCATCCCCATCTGCTTCTGGTGGGTGATGGTCCCCTTCGTTCCTGGCTCGAAGCCGACCTAGCCGAGGACCCGCTCCCCCTGGTCCGCCTCACTGGGTTCAAGAACCAGATGGAACTACCCCACTACTATGCCATCGCTGACCTCCTCGTCCTCCCGTCTAGGTTCGAGGCCTGGGGCTTGGTGGTGAACGAAGCCATGGCCCTGGGGCGGCCCGTCCTTGTCAGCAACTCGGTGGGCGCAACTCATGACCTGGTGCTTCCAGGCCAGACCGGATGGACCTTCACGGCGGGTGATGTGGAGGCCCTGGCGGCCCTGCTTGGATCAGCCATGCAGGATCGGGAGCGGCTTTCAGAGATGGGACGGGCGGCTAAAGAATGGATCCAGGCCTACAGCCCCAGCGCCACGGTACGGGGACTCACCGCTGCTTTCCAGACCATGGCTCAACAATCCTGCCCCGATTCTCAGATCTAAAAGGTGATGGGGGATCCCCTTGCTGTTGCCCGACATCTGGAATCATGAAATCAATTAATTTGTCTAAATCGATTTCACAGAATCAGACTTGTTCAGGACACAAAAAATATTGGCACGAATGCCTTCAAACAATTTGAACGCGTTGACAACGCGTTCATAACCCATCATCCCAAGGAACAAGGGGCGAGCCATCAAGCCATAAGACGGCTCCTTTTCCACCATCCGTATTTCTTCTACGAGGAGCCCTGCCAACCGAGCCTGCCTGAAAATCGCCCCACGGCTGTTCAGTCGGTGAAAGGTCGGATAAGGCTCGTGGTCTCCGGCAGCCATGTTTCGCAATCGATTTGCCACCAGGTGATGGAACCAGTGGGGTGTGAAGTGTGCAACCAGGCTTACGTAGTGGTATTTGTTGGGTGTGCGAAACAGGTACCGGCCACCGGGTTTGAGCACTCGGAAGACTTCGGAAAGATGAAGACCTGGTGACGTCCTCCCCACTTCTATACCAAGGATGGTGAGAGTCCGGGGTTAGAAAGGATCTCGATGGGATTCGCGGAAGGAGCCGTAGGCGACTGGAGCGAATCCCATCGTTGCGCCGCTTCGGCTGGGGTGATGTCGCCGAGG
>CAIYNT010000015.1 GCA_903927605.1 uncultured Holophagaceae bacterium | reverse complement strand
TCCTTGAAGTAGCCGTAGGTGCCGCTGGCGCTGTTGCGGCCGTAGAGGCTGATGGGGCGATTGGCGAATTCGCCGGTCAGACCCAGGTCGCCCCAGGTCTTGACCTCCTTGGCGTAGCCGCCCTTGCGGCCCTTCGAAAAGATGGCATCCACCTGCTGCATGCTCAGCGACTTGACGGGGTTGCCCTTGTTCACGAACACCGCCAGGGTGTCGATGGCCACAGCGACCTTAGTGGGCTTGTAGCCGAACTTCTGCTCGAATTTGTCGCTCTCTTCGGACTTCATTTCCCGGCTCATGGGGCCGAGCTGGCTGGTGCTTTCGATGAGGGCCGGGGGCGCGGTGGTCGAACCTTTGCCTTCCACCTGGATCTTCACATTGGGATATTTCTTGTTGAAACCTTCGACCCAGTAGGCCATGAGGTTGTTCAGGGTGTCTGAACCGATGGAGTTGAGGTTTCCGCTGATGCCTGAAACCTTATTGTAGGTGGAGACCTTGGGGTCCACCTTGACGGTCTGTGCGGTCGCGGAGAGCCCAACAAGGGCTGCCAGGACGGTCTGGGCCAGGATTCGGATCCTCATGGATGCCTCCTTCATGGCTCTGATCCTGGGTTCCCGGAGTTAAGGCCCTTGTTATGGACTGTGACATCCCTGTAACTTCCCTCCTGATCCGGCTTGCCGTGGTGGAAATAAGTTGGTTTAATGCATGAAGATCCTGCGGGTCGATTGAGGCAATGCCCCTTTCCGAGGATCGCGACCATCCCGATTTTTCCCCCACGGGTGGCCGAAGCCAGGGCAGGGCCCCCTTCGGTTTCCCGATCCACCATCCCAACCCATCACCACACCCAAGGCCGCTGAGCCTGCCGGGCGTAAGCCTCAGCCAGAAGCCTGGGCCCCAAGAGGAGCTTCCTTGAGCCCTAAGAAAACCATGATGATCAACGCCACGGATCCAGAAGAAATCCGGGTGGCCACCCTGATCGACGGCGTGCTGTTCGATTATGACGTCGAGTTCCTGCACAACGAGAAGATCAAGGGCAACCTCTACAAGGCCCGGGTCGTCCGTGTGGACACCAGTCTCCAGGCCGCCTTCGTCCACTTCGGGGGCCAGAAGAACGGCTTTCTTCCGCTGGGTGAGTTGCCGCGTGACCTGAGTGGCGATGGCCGTCGGGGTCGCATTCAGGATGTCCTCCAGCGGGACCAGGAGATCCTCGTTCAGGCCGTGCGCGAGGAACTCGGCGGGAAGGGCGCCATGATGACCGGCCAGGTCAGTCTGGCGGGCCGCTATCTGGTGATCACGCCCGGCAATCCGGTGAACGGCATCAGCCGGAAGATTGAAGCCACCGAGGAACGGCGGCACTTCAAGCAGCTCATCGATACGCTGGATATCCCCGAGGACATCGGTGTGATCGTGCGCACCGCCAGCCTGGGGGTCACCAAGGAGGATTTCCAGCGCGACCTGGAGTACCTGCTGGATACCTACAAGGAAGTGCTGAATCGCTACAAGCACCGCCACGGCGTCGGGCTGGTCTGGCAGGAGGACGATGTCGTCACCCGCACCCTCCGCGATACCTTCAGTGCGGATGTGGAGGAAGTGCAGATCGATGATCTGGACACCTTCCACGCGGCCCAGTCCTTCTTCAAGCGCACCATGCCCCAGCACCTCGATGTGCTGAAGCACTACACGGGCAAGAAGCCCCTGTTCACGCGCCACCAGCTTGAGGAGCAGATCGATCGCGTCTACGGACGGAAGGTGGGCCTGCCCAGCGGGGGTGCCCTGGTGCTGGATCAGACCGAGGCCCTGGTGGCTATCGATGTGAACAGTGGCAAGACCTCCGGCGATGGCGTGGAGGACATGGCCTTCAAGACCAACATGGAGGCCGCCGAGGAGGTGGCTCGGCAACTGCGCCTGCGCGATCTCGCCGGTCTCATCGCCATCGACTTCATCGACATGAAGCGCGAATCCCACATCCGTTCTGTCCAGGACCGGCTGGTGGACTGCCTCAAGGCCGACAAGGCCCGTATGGAAGTGGGAAAGATCAACCGCTTCGGAGTGCTGGTCATGACTCGTCAGCGCATCCGGCCCAGCCTCCAGCACGTGAACCATGAGTCCTGCCCCACCTGCGCAGGCACCGGTAAGGTGAAGACCATCGAGGCCATGGCCCTCTCCGTGGTGCGGAAGCTGCACGGCATCCTGGCCAAGGGCGGCATCGGTGAGATCCGGGTGAAACTGGCCCCGTCCATTGCCGCCACCGTGCTCAATGAGAAGCGCGGCGACCTGATCCAGATGGAGGAGGAGAGCGAGGTAAAGATCCTCATCCAGGCCGATTGGTCCATGAGCTATGGCGAGATGGCCGCCGAGATCGAGCGGGCCGAGGAAGCGCCGGTCGAGAAAGCCCAGGTCAAGCCCCAACGGGAGAAGGCTGCATCGGAAGAAGAAACCGTCGTGCTTGGTGGGGACAGTCCCATCTCCTTCGACAAGGCCTTGGGTATTCATGGCGAAGGTCCCAAAGAGGCCAAGAAGGAGGCCTTCAAGTACGACCGCCGCGACCTGCAGCGGGCGGCCCTGGATGAGCGGGAGCGCCTGCGCGCCCTCTTTGAAAGCGCCAAGCCCGAGGATGAGGAGATCGAGGATGGCACCGAGGAATCCGGTGACGAATCCAAGGGTGATGGAGCCAAGCGCAAACGCCGTCGCCGTCGCCGCAAGCCCGGTGCGGACAGGGGTCCGGAAGCCGCGAACCCAGCTGTGCCGAAAGAAGATCTCTCCATTCCCGCGTCCCAGCCGGAAGCTCAGCCCGAACCTCCCAGGGCCACGCCGGATCTGGTGGCCAGCTTGCTGACACCCAGCCCGAGGCCCAGGATCGGGGGCCCTGCCCCGTTAGCCGCGGTTCCCTCCGAACTCCCAAAACCCAAGCGGACGCCCCGGGCCAAGGTGGCCTCGGTGCCGGGACCCACCTCGGTGCCCCCTTCTGCTCCTTTGTTAGAACCGGCCCCTGAGCCTGCGGTTCCGGCTAAGAAGAAAGCCCCATCCAAGGCCAAGACTACCAAGGCTGTTTCCGACAAAGAAAAGGCCCCCACACCCATCGGGGAGGCCCCCAAGCCCAAGGCCACCCGGGCCAAAAAAGCCAAGGCCGAGTAGACGGGCATGTCCCTTTACTGGCTGGCACCCCTCGCTTCCCTAGCCACCCTCCTGGGTGGCTGGGGCGTGGTGCGCTTTCTCCAGGGCCGGGCCCAGTTCATGCGTCTGTTGTCGGGCGTGGCGGCGGGCTACCTGCTCTCGGTCACCCTCGTACGCATCATCCCCGAATGCATGGAGAGTCGTGGTGGTGAGGCGAATGCCATGTGGGTCCTCGGGGGCTACCTGCTGGTGCACGTCCTGGAACACGGCATCACGCTGCATTTCCATTACGGGGAGGAAACGCACACTGGCGGATCACACCTCAGTGGTGTCATGGCTCTCGTCGGCCTTTCCCTCCACAGCCTCATGGATGGCGTGGCCATTGCGGCGGCTCTTTCCATCCACGGCAACCTGGGGCCACTGGTTGTACTGGGCATCCTGTTCCACCGGATTCCCGAGGGCGGCACCATTGCCTCGATCTTCCTGGTGGATGGGTTCGGGAACCGCGGCGCTCTGCTCGCCTCAGGAATCCTCGCCCTTGCCGCCCTGGTCGGTTCCGCAGGGCAGACCCTGCTGCACCTCCCGACTGGTCCGATCCTCGGCTTGACCGCGGGCCTCACCCTCTATGTCGCCAGTTCCGATCTGCTGCCGGAGGTCCAGAAGGTATCGGGTTTCCGGAGCACGATCGCCCTGTTGTCGGGGGTGGGGATCTTCCTCGTCAGCGCGCGGCTGCTGCCGCATACGCACTGAGTCCGGCATGGACCGCCTCCGGAAGGGAAGCCGAGGCCTGCTGCTGGGTGCCCTGCCGGCCCTCCTTGCCGCCCAGGGTCTCCCGCCTGCGCCGGCGCTGCCGCTTCTGGATGCGCCCACACCGGCGGAACTGCTGCCCCTCCGCCCCTTCCAGATCGAACGGGGTCCGGGGAATTCCAGGGTGCCCTTCGATTGGCGGGGGGAACTCGAGGAGAAGGCCGATCTCTGGATCCTTGATCATGGAGCCATCCAGGCCGAGGCTCTGCTGTTGCTGGCGGACCGCATTGAATACCGGGTTTCTGATGGACACCTGGTTGCCGAGGGCCATGTCCGATTGGAAGGCCCGGATCTGAGGCTGCGAGGAGAGCGCCTGCAGATGGATTGGGCGCTCCGTTCCGGTGAAGCCTGGGCCCTGCAGATGGACCTTCCGCCCACCTGGACGCTGCGATCCAGTCATGTGGCCTTCACCACGCTGCGCACCTGGAACTTTGATGAGGTGGACCTGAGTCCCTGCCCGGAGGACAAGCCGGGATGGAAGGCCAAGCTGTCGAGCCTCAAAGTGGATCTTGATGGCTTCGCCACGCTCTGGAACACCCGGATCCAGTTGGGAACCGTCCCGATCTTCTACCTTCCCTACGCGTTGTATCCGGCCGAGGCCAAGCGCACCTCCGGTTTGCTGTCGCCTCAGCTGGGAATGTCCAGTGATTACGGAGCCACGGTGGGTATCTCCTACTACCAGGTGCTCGACAACACTGCCGACGCCACGTTCTCGCCGGAATACTTCAGTAAAGAGGGCACGCTGTGGGCGGGGGAGGCGCGCTGGAACCCGGATCTGACCCATCAGGGAAGCATTTCCGGCATGTCCATCCACTCGGAACGGTTGGACACTCGGCGCTACCAGTTCGGCCTCAAGGAAGTCTGGCAGCGAGAGGATGGTTGGCAGCTGACCGCAGATATCAACCAGGCCTCCGATAACCTCGTGGCGGCTGACTATGGCAGTGGGTTGGGCAGCCTCGGTGCCATGAATTTCGATTCAGCCCTCTACCTGGGACGGGACTTTACTTTCGGGAGCCTCAGCCTGACGGCGGCCGAGCAGCGCAGCTTCTTCACCACGGCCGCCCAGGGAGATCCCTTTTACAACCCTGAATTCCCTGCCTCACTCCGACGGCAGACTCTGCCCCAGGGGGAGTTCCGATTCTTTCCGCTGCCGGTGCTGGGGACCTTCTATCTGGATGGAGGGATCAGGTTAGGCCGGTACGCCTATGGCCTTGAAGGCAGCACCACCACACCCAATGAGAGCTACGCGTGGAATCGCCAGGACGCCAATACGCGGATCCATGGCCGGCTCGGGCAATGGGGGCCGTTCAGGGTTGATTTCGAGATGATGGGTAGGGTCACCCATTACAGCAGCACCCTTGCTTCTCCGGTGTTCGACCCGAATGGTGGAACAAGCGGAAGCCTGGTTGATCCGGCGACCAGCCCGTTCCAGGTGGATGGACAGGCGGCGACCCGATTCCTGCTTTCCGAACATCTGCGCCTGTCAGGTCCGCAGATCGGGCGCAGTTTCCAAGATGTGTCCGTCCTGGGATACCACGGCGAGCTCAGGCATGTCCTCGAACCCTACTTCGGATTCACCGAGACCAGCCGCTACAGCGAAACTGGCAGCATCCAGCGATTCGATCCCGTGGACTACGCTCCGGGTACGAATGGCAGTGCCTCCGGGGAACGGAGCTTCGAACTTGGGCTCAAGCAGCACCTGCTTGGGCGTTCGCAAACGGGAGGTGGATTCACAGATCTGCTGCGTCTGCAGGTTGCCACGCGATTCCACATGACTTCCATCATCCTCAGCGATGGATCCTACCGGAAGGGTTGGGCTTCGCTGGATACCAGCCTGGACATCGAACCCAATGACCGCTGGCGGGTGAGTCTTCAGCGGTCTTCAGACCTCTCGGCAGGCGGCTCCGATAATGCCATCAGCTTCGATGTGAAGGCCCAGGAGGGCGGTCGGTTCAACTTGGCCTACTTCTCCACGGGCATCAACCAGCTTATGGTCCGCCAGCAGGGAGTCCAGTTTGGCGGGGTCCAGCGGGTGTGGGATGACCGGTTCCGGTTCGAGTTCAGCGCCAATTATGATTTCCGAATCCACGGCTTCGCCTCCAGTTCGGTAGCCCTCGCCTACGTGCAACCTTGTGTGGCCTACGTGCTGAAATACACGCATGTGGCGCTGAATACCTCGCTCATGTCCGGGGGCCGCGAGGACCGGGTGGATCTGACCTTGACTCTGCGCGGCCTGGGCGACCTGTTCAGCTACCGGTACTGACGGGGCGGGGCGGGTATTCGCCTTGATCTGCCACCACCACGCGGTTCCGTCCCAGGTGCTTGGCCTGGTAGAGCGCCTTGTCCACCTGCGCCATCAACGTGGCGATGGTCACGGCACCGGGTCCACCCACACCAAAGCTCATGGTGGGGAAAATGGTCTGACCTGAAGGAAGCGCCACGGGATCCTCGTCGATGCGGCGCCGCAGCTTGTCCGCCACCTCGGCTCCGGCCTTGACACTGGTCTCTGTCAGCAGCACGGCGAATTCCTCCCCTCCGATGCGGAAGGCGAGGTCAGATTTGCGCAGGGCAGAGCGGATGCGCGCGGCCAGCTGCCGGAGGACTTCATCCCCGACCGGATGGCCGAACCGATCGTTGATGAGCTTGAAGTGGTCCACGTCGCCGAGCAGCAGGACGAAGGCGCGCCGATGCCGTTCCCACTGTCGCAAGGCATGCTCCAGATTCTGGTCGAAGGCGCGACGGTTCAGCAATTCGGTGAGGGGATCGGTGAGCACTTCGCTACGCAGGGCCGCGGCCTCGATCTCCAGCATGCTCCTGCGTTCCCGCAGATCGTGGATGGCCGATTCGTACTCGGTCTGGATCCGACGGACGTGCATCCACTCGATGGCGCGCTTGCAGGCGTGAAGCAGGCGCGGGCCGGGTAGGGGCAGGGGCACCCAATCGGAGATGCCTGCCAGGAGCAGTTTCCGCTGGGTGGCCTCGTCCTTCACCTGTCCCAGCAGGATCGTGTAGGGCAGCAGGTTCTGCTCCCGTAATTGAGCCAGCATTGCCAGCGCACGCTGGATCCCCCCGGCCGAAAGCCCCAGGAGCAGCACTGGCGCTTTCAGCGCCCGCTGGGCTTCCACTGTATTCCGGGTGGGCGGGGAGTGGACCTCCATCCCGTAGTGGTGGAGCAGGTCGCGAGCGCGCTGAGCGAGTCCCGCACGAAGCCCCGCAGCGAGAACAGGCACGTAGTGGCCGCCCTCATGCAAGGTGCTGCCAGCCATCACGGGGCTGAGGTGGTTGAGGAGCTGCTGGATGCTGCTCCCGGCCATGATGAAGCCGTCCCCATCGGCTTCCTCGAGGGCCTGAAGGTCCTGTTCGGTCGGGGCATGATCAAGAATGAAGAAAATTGGAAGATTCCGGAACAACACCCGGGCCTCGCCCCGGAGCAGGTGGCACAACCGGTAGCCGTCCATAGGTTCGCCGCCGGAGTCCACAAGCAGTACCTGAGCCTGACCCCAGGCATCCTGAGCCAAGGCCTCCAAGGGGTCACTGGCCTGCATGATGCGGTGGCCGGCGCCTTCAAACGCCATCCTCAGGCGCTCGACGAGACCGTCATGACGGGAGATGACCAGCAGATTCATGGGGAGCCAAGGGCAGGAACCCCATGGTAATGCAGATCATCCACGATCAGCTGCTACAGATGCTGTCGGTTCAGTCGGCGAGGCCCTTCTCCGCCAGCCAGCGCTCGGCATCAATGGCGGCCATGCAGCCGCTGCCGGCAGCAGTGATGGCCTGGCGATAGGTGTGGTCCTGCACGTCACCGCAGGCGAAGACGCCCTCAATGGCCGTGCGACTGGAGCCCTTCTCCACCTGGAGGTAGCCGGTCTCGTCCATGGGCAGCTGGCCTGCGAAAAGATCGGTGTTCGGCTGGTGCCCGATGGCCACGAAGAGACCCTCTACCGGCAGCTCGGATATGGAACTGTCTACCGTGTCTTTCAGCTTGAGGGCCCGGATCTTCTCCACCTTCTCGCCCATGGGCGTCTCGATGGTGGTGGTGATCACGTCCAGCACAATCTTGTTCCAAACCGGGTGGATCTTCTCGTTGTGAAGCGCCCGATCCTGCATGGCTTTCGAGGCACGCAGCTTGTCCCGGCGATGGATGAGATGGACCTTGGTGGCGAACTTGGTGAGGAACACCGCCTCTTCCACCGCCGTGTCGCCGCCGCCCACCACGGCGATCTCCTTGCCCCGGAAGAAGAAGCCGTCGCAGGTGGCGCAAGCGCTGACGCCGCCACCGGTGCGGGAAAGCTGCTCATCCTTGCCGATGCCCATCCACTTGGCGGAGGCGCCGGTGGCGATGATGACGGCATCCGCCGTGTACACATTTTTGTCGGTGGTGAGTTGGAAGGGACGACTCTGCAGGTCGGCCTTGAGCACAGTCTCTGGCTTGATGGTGGTGCCGAAGCGGATCACCTGCTCGCGCATTTCATCCATCAAAGCGGGACCGGCAATGCCGTGGCGGAAGCCTGGGAAGTTCTCCACCTCGGTGGTGATCGTGAGCTGGCCACCGGGTTGCACGCCTTCGAAGACCAGCGGTGCGAGGTTCGCCCGGGAGGCATAGAGGGCGGCGGTGTAGCCCGCCGGTCCAGTTCCGATCACGACGACTTTATGGTGGCTCACAATCTCTCCTGCCGATGAACGGGCACCAGGCCCGAGATCAGAGTCTACCGCGCCAGCCCCCGCTCCCGCAGCAGCGCTTCCGCCGCGGCCACGTCGCCCGGGACGTCCACACCCAGGCTGAGATGGGGCGTGTCAGCCACGCCGATGGGGATGCCCGCCGCCAAGGCGCGAAGCTGCTCCAACATCTCCAGTTGCTCCAGGGGATGGGGCGGCAGCTTCGTGAAGGCACGCAGGGTGTCGGGCCGGTAGGCGTAGAGGCCCAGATGACGTTTGAAGTGGGCCAGCTGCTCCGGTTTCATCCAGGGCCGGAAATCCGGCTCGAAGACCGATGAGCTCCGCAGATAGGGGATGGGGCTGCGGCTGAAGTAGAGTGCTCGCTTGTGGTCATCCACCACCACCTTCACGGCGTTGGGATTGAAGAGCTCATCCCTGTGGGCGAAGGGACAGGCGGCGGTGCCCATGGGCAGGTCCGGCTGGTCGCGCATGAGGGCCACCACAGCGGCCACGGTGTCGGGGTGCATGGCTGGCTCGTCGCCCTGGATGTTGAGGATGCAGTCGAAGGCTTCACCCAAGGCGTCCATGGCCGCGGCTGTTCGGTCTGTACCCGACGGAAGGGCGGGGTCCGTCATCAAGGCCTCGCCACCGAATCCGCGGACCGTCGACGCGATGCGGTCATCATCTGTGGCGACCACCACCCGGTCCACTCCCTCGGCGCGTCTGGCGGCTTCAAAGACCCACTGGATCATCGGCTTCCCGGCAATGGATGTCAGGGGTTTGCCAGGGAACCGGGATGCCTGGAAACGGGAGGGGAGGACGGCGAGAGTGCGCATGGGGTCAGTGTAAGGCAGGCCCGGAAGCTCCAGACTCCAGACTCTTCCGTCTCCTGCCGATGCCTTCTGAATCGGGGAGCCCCTCTTGGATCAATCCTTCGACGACGTCTGGGCAGAGTGCGAGGACCTGTTCGCGCAGGCCCGGCAGACTCTTGCCACGATGAAGGATCCCCAGCCCGCGCATGTGGTCCAGGCGTCGGTGAACGAACTGTTCAGGACGACCCACACGCTCAAGGGCATGGCGGGAATGCTGGGCTACCCCAATTTCAGCCGGGGCGCCCATCGCCTGGAGGACATTTTCGACCTCATGCGCAAAGGGCGGCTGCGTTCCACGGATTCCCTGGTCGAGACGTTGGAGGCGGGTGTCATGGCCCTGGAGTCCGGGCTGGCCGGTTTGCGGAGGGGCAGGCCGGAACCGGAGGACTATCTGCATGCCCTCCGTCGTCCACTCGGTGAGCTGGAGGCCCTGGCACGCCCAGCGGAAGGCGGAACCCAGGATCTGACCTCCATGCTGGACCTGCCAGCGGAGCTGCTGAAGTCCCTCTCCGAATACGAGCGGACCCGCGTGACCACCCTCCTGATGAGCGGCATGCCGATCCATGGAGTGACGGTATGCCTGGACTTCGCCACCTTCGATGAGCGCCTCCGGTGCTTCAGCGAGGCGTTGGGTGAGCTGGGAGAACTGATCTCCACGCTGCCGGTGGATGTGCCAGAGGGCCGGGAAGGGCTTTCTTTCCTCCTGATGGCTGCGTGTCCACTGGTGGACCCAGCCGTCCTTGGGGCCCTTGAGGCTGAGCTGATTGGCACGGCTCTTCTGGCTGATCCCGCACGGGTGCCGCTAGGCCTGCGGAATGAGGTGCCCTCTGAAGTTGTCGAAGGGCCACCTATGGAGGCTTCGGCAGCTGCCCTTGGGAATCTCCCTTCACCACCGACCCAGGAGGTGGAGATCCTCCGGCTTCCCGCCCATCGCCTGGAGGCCCTGGAAGCCCGGCTCATGGAAGTGGGACAGTCGCGGGACGCCGCAAGCCTGCTTTTGCGAAAGGCCCACGGTGCCGGGGGAGAGCGGCCTGCCGCCCTGATGGCGCAAATGGAGGATGGCCTCCTCGAAGTCCAGAAAGCCCTGCTCCAGATGCGGATGGTCAAAGTGGAAAGTCTGTTCTCCCGCATCGAGCCCATGGTGAAGAGCCTCAGTCGGGATACCGGAAAGCCCGTGAAGCTGACCTTCCAGGGGGGGGACTTGGAGTTGGAGCGGAGCCTGCTCGGGCGCCTTTCCGAACCCTTCCTCCACCTGGTGAGGAACGCGCTGGACCATGGGTTTGAAACGCCCTCCGAGCGGCTGGCCCAAGGCAAGAGCGAAAACGGCTCCCTGCGCATTTCGGCCTCCCAGCGGGGGCGGAATCTGCGCTTTGACATCCGGGATGACGGTAGGGGATTCGATCTGGAACGCATCGAGTTGCGCGGAATCCAACTCGGGATCCTGAAGGTGGGGCAGGTCCACACTCCGGAACGGCTCCATCGGCTGGCTCTGGAACCCGGGGTCTCGACCCAGGAGCGTGCCTCACAGATCTCCGGTCGGGGTGTCGGGATGGACGTGGTCCGGTCTGAAATCGAGGCCATGGGAGGAGACATCCACCTGTCGAGTGAGGTCAAACGAGGCAGCCTCATCCGGCTGAGCATTCCCTTGAGCCGAGCAGTGGTGAGTTGTCTGAAGGTGCGCTGCGCGGGTCAGGTCTTTGGGATTCCCCTTGGCAGCGTGATCCGGGTCCAGGCCGGGAAGCAGCTCCGCCACGGGGGTGATCAGGTGGAGGTCCTCGGCCTGTCCTTGCCCCTGGAATCTCTCCAGGCATGCCTCGGTCTGATGGAGCCAGCGGGCCAGCGGGCCTTCATCGTGCTGGGGCAGCAGGGGGCCGCCGCCCGCAGCGTCCAGGTGGCCCTGGGTGTGGATGAAATCCTGGGTCGGGGTGAAGTATTGCTGAGAAGTCTGCCGGAACTGGCCCACACGGCCGGGATCATGGGGGGCAGTGCCCAGGAGGAAGGCATCCTCTGGGTGCTGGATCCCGAAGCGATGCTCGGACTGGCCATGGATTCTCTGATGCGGCGGGTGGCCCGTGTCTGAGCAGAGATCCTGGCTCCACGTCCGAGCGGCAGGAATGGACCTGTTGCTCTCGATGTTCGACCTTCGCGAGGTGGTGGCACCAACCCCCGTTGCACCCCTTCCGGGGCGTCCACGGGGGATCCACGGGGTGGTGATCTACCAGGGGGAATTCCTGCCCGTGCTGGCCTGGGAAGACCTCCCGGGATGCCAGGCCCCGCTGAGTAAACCGGCGGCGATGGCGGTGCTGCGTCCCCGGCTCGGCCTCCCCGTCGAACGATTGATCGGGATGATCAGCCCACCACCGGATGCTTGGCATGAGATCGACCGAGGGGATCCCTTGGAACACTGGCTGGGTGGTGCCTGCAGAGTGGGGGATCAGTCTCTGCTTCTGGTGGATCCGGATCGTCTCATCACGTTGCTGCAGCGCCTCAGGGAAGATCGCTGACGTCACGAAGCGTTCATGCGATGATGATTGTTTCGTGCCGGAGGCCCCTTGAACCGTCGTCTTGCAGCCCCCATTGGCATCACCGGAACCGGAGAATGTTTCCCTTCCCGCGTGGTCACCAATGCTGATCTGTCCAAGATCATGGAGACCAACGACGAGTGGATCCGGACCCGCACCGGCATCCGCGAGCGGCGCTGGGTCGAACCCGGTACCGGCGCTTCGCAGCTGGGCGCCCCGGCGCTCCAGATGGCGCTGGACAACCGGGGCCTCAAGGCCTCTGAACTGGACTTGATCATAGTCACCACGGTGACACCCGATACTTTGTTCCCCGCCACAGCCTGTCGCATCCAGGAGATGGTCGGCGCCAGCAATGCCTTCGGCTTCGACCTGAACGCCGCCTGCTCGGGCTTCCTGTACGCCCTCACCACCGCGGCCAGCATGGTGGCTGCTGGAGCCGTCCGCCGGGCAGCCGTGGTCGGCGTGGACATCATGTCCACCATCATCAACCTGGAAGACCGGGCGACCTCAGTACTGTTCGGAGATGGAGCCGGAGCGGTCATCGTGGAGCAAGTGGAGGAAGGCCTGGGCATTCTGGATTTCGAGCACAAGGTGGACGGTTCCGGTGGCCGCTTCCTCTACATGCCCGCGGGCGGCTCCCTGAAGCCAGCCACCGCGGAAACCGTGGCAGCGAAGGAACATTGCATCCATCAAGCCGGGAGCGAGGTGTTCAAGAACGCCGTTCGCGAAATGGCCGACAACAGCAAGCTTCTTATGGATCGCAACGGCTTCAAGGGGGATGAGCTCAAGCTCTTCGTCCCCCATCAGGCCAACATCCGCATCATGGATGCCGCCGCCCGGCGGCTGGAACTGGATCCTTCGCGCATGATGGTGAACATCGACCGCTACGCCAACACCACGACTGCCACCATTCCCACCGCGCTGCATCAGGCCCTCGGTGAGAATCGGATGCAAAAGGGAGATCTGGTGGCTCTGGCCGCCTTCGGCGCTGGCTTCACCTGGGGAGCAACCCTCCTCCGGTGGGCCTACTGATCCAAGGAGTGCATCCAAGCCATGCGTGTGGTTGCCGGAACCCTGAAAGGGCGCCGACTTTCGGCACCTCCGGCTGGGGACCTGAGGGTCCGTCCCACGGCGGATCGGGCCCGGGAGGCCCTGTTTTCAATTCTCCAGCGCTGGGCCTCCGGCCCATTCCTGGATCTCTGCGCGGGGACGGGGGCCGTCGGAATTGAGGCCCACTCCCGGGGGTATGCGCCGGTGGCCTGCGTGGAATCGGGCGAACCAGGCTGGACCTGCCTCCAGCGGAACCTCGCGGGGCTGCCGATCCGGTCGATCCGGCAGGACCTCCGGCGGCTGAAGGGTGATGCCTTCCGGGACCAGGCCGTGATATTCCTGGACCCACCCTACGAAATGGCCTCGGAATTGTGGGCTCGCCAATCCAGTCGGCTGCGGGCCTGGATCGCGCCTGGGGGCGTCCTGGTCTTTGAAACCAATCGGAACACCACGCTGGAATTACAGCCCGGGTGGCTGCCTGCCGAAATACGCGAATATGGTGCGGCCCGATTCCACTTCTGGATCCCTGCCTGAACTCTGGGCGCAGGCCCCTGTGCATTTGGGCACAGCAGAGCGGGTGTTGGTCCTCGGGCGTCTGCAGAGGAGCACGGTGATCCTTTGGGCGACCGGCTTTTTTGTCGCAGCCCTTCTGTTCCTGTTGAGCGCCCCACCGGGTTTCCATGTGACCGCTTCAGTGGTGGCCGCCGTCCTGTTCCTTCTGGGGTTGGTGACCGGGATTTCCCTTCTGCACATCCAACAACTTGAGAAGGCCCTTTCGGGTGAGACGCTTGGACCCAATCTCTTCCGTCCCCTGACACGCTTTCCGCAGTCATCTTCCGTGCTGTTCCTCCTTCTGGCGATAGGCCTCAGCGGCTTATCCTATCTGTGGATCAAACTTCATCTAGGGCAAAGCATCTGGTTCAGCTTCATCATCACGGCCATTTTTTTGTCCTTGGCTGCGATTGGGGGGATCTGCCAATACTTCCTGGTCAAACAGAACCTGATGAAGGTCTTCAAGATCCTGGCGGGACAACCAGGTTTCAATGGCTCTTTCGCTCGGTTCTCCACGACCCTCCGCACCAAGTTCGGGTTCGGAATCCTGGGCATCACTGGGGGTGTCCTCATTGTCTCCATCCTCGTGTCGGGCCTCATCCTTCAGTCCTCCACGCGGACGACGGTGACGAACTATGCCCGAAATGAACTGGCGAACCTCGCAGACTCGGTGGCCTTTGTTTCCGAGATGAACACGACGCCTGAGGATCTGGATGCGTTCCTGGGGACGCTGAAACTCGGGGCCGGAGGGGGTGTATCCCTTCGCCTACCCGGGGCCAGGGGCGGTGGCGTCCTGGGGTCCAAGGTCAGGCCCGTCGGGGGCGGGGACATCCTGGTCCTCCAGCAGCTTCCAGACGGTTCGGAACTCCGCGCGGTGATCCCTGAGGCGGAATATGCGGATGCCATCTGGAAAGCACTGCGCCCGAACATTGCGATCCTGGGCTTGGCTGCGATCTTCCTGACCTACTTCATCCACATGATCCTTCGGGATGTGCAGCAACCGCTCCAACTGCTGAGCCGAAACACCCAGCAGGTGGGCGAGGGGCGCATTGACCGCCTGGAGCCGGTCTACAGTGATGACGAGGTGGCCTCCCTGGTCCAGGGGTTCGGCCAGATGGTCGGAAGTCTCCGAGGCATGGTGGTGCAGATCCGATCTGCCAGCCGTGACCTGGCCAAGGCCTCGACCCTGATCCGGGAATCCGGGGACGGGGTTCGCCAGTCGAATCAGGGGCAGCGGGAGCTGATCGAAGCCTTCCACCACGAAATCAATGAGCTGACGGACACGTCCATCGGGATCAGCGCGAGTTCCATGGAGCTGAGCCTCGCCTCCGAAAGCACCAATGCCACCATTGTGGAGATGGCCGCCAGCGTGCAGCAGATCAATCAGAGCATGGATGAGCTCCTGATGGTGGTCGAGGGGATCACGTCGGCCATCCGGGACTTCGACGTCGCCATCAAGAACGTGGGTAAGAATGTCGACCACCTCGCCGGCCATGCCGAACACACCAAGGAGTTCGCCGAGAACCTGGAACAGAGCACCTCTGCGATCGACGACAGCATCAAGATCGCCCAGCGCTACACCAAGAAGGTGATCCACAATGCGGGCCGGGGCATGGAACTGGTGGCCAGGAATCGAGAGAAGATCCAGGTCATCGAGCGGGTCGTGCAGGATTTCCATGGCACCACCCGGACCCTGCTTCAGCTGGGGGCTGACATCGCCAAGATCCTCGACTACATCGGCGATCATGCCCAGCAGACCAATCTGCTGGCCCTGAATGCGGCGATCATCGCCTCCCAGGGCGGAACCGGGGATGGGCAGGCCAGGGGATTCTCCGTGGTCGCGGACGAAATCAAGCAGCTAGCGGAGCAAACAGCCCGGTCCACCCAGGAGATCCAGCAGATCATTGGAACGCTTCAAGCCGAGATCCGGAAGGCTTATCAACAAGTGGAGCTGGGCCTGGATGCCGTTCGCGACGGGGCCGATTCCGTCGCCCAGAGTCAGGAAGCGCTTCAGGCCATTCTCGAGTCCGTGAGCGAGACGGACAGCGTGGTCGAAAGCATCCTCAATGAGACCCTTCAACAGGCTGGGCAGGCATCCCTGATTCACGAGGCAAACCGGAATATCCACAACCAGGTGGAAACCATCCGCTCGGTCATCGAGGAGCAGCAGCAGACTAGCAACTACATTCTGTCTCTGGCCATGAATGTCCAGCAGGCCACGGCCGTGGTGCGGGACTCGACCAAGGAACAGAGTACGGGAAGCGACGAGATTGCGAAGGCCACGGAGCAGGTCCGGGCCCTCGCCAGCAACCTGCATGAGATCCTGGCCCGTCAGGAGGACCATGTGATCTCCCTGAAGGAGACGATGAACCAGGTTCTCGGGAAGGCCCTGGAGAGCGAGCGGGCCATCGAGACTTCAAACGGTGCAGTGGAACAGCTGGGCGCCCAGGTTCATATGCTCAACCGTGAGGTCAACCTCTTCAAGCTGTAGCTCAACTGTTAGGCTGGAGGCCGGTTCCACAGGCCCCCATCCATGTATCGCCTCTCCATCAAGACCAAGCTGAGCGCTGTCATCAGCATCCTGGTCCTCTCATTCATCGCCTTCAATCTGCTGTACTACCCGCGCTGGGTGGAGCGGCAGATCCGTTCCCAGGCGGAACTGAGTGCCCGCCAGGTGGCCGAGACAGCCAGTTATGCCTTGGGCCCGGCCGTCAGCAACGGGAATGCCCGCGATATCGCCAAGGTGCTTCAAGGTGTGCAGAACATCCCGGCCTTCCGGTTCAGCGCGGTCTACGGAGCCCGGGGCGAGGCCCTTGACAGCACACCCACCACACCCGAATGGGCCGTAGGGCAGGTGCTCAGTGATGGCATCTCCCACACCTACACGCGGACGGAGGACAACATGCTCGTGGCTGTGGCTCCGGTCTTCTACGAGGAACCGAGAGCCGACCAGGTGGGAACTTTGATCATAGGATTCACGACGGAAGGCACCCAGCGGGCGGTTCACGACAACATCAAAGCCAGCCTGGCGGTGGGTCTGGTCACTCTGATCCTGGGCATTGGTGGAGCGATCATTCTTTCAAACCGCTACCTCCGCCCGGTGATCCAGCTGACCGAGGCGGCCCAGAAGGTCGCCCTGGGAAACCTGGAGACCGTATCGGTGAAGGTCTATACTCGGGACGAGATTCAGGACCTGAGCCAGTCCTTTGAAGTGATGACCGACCGGCTCCGGGTGTCCCGGGACGAGATCGAACGCCAGAACCGGCTGCTGGAATACCGGGTCCAGGAGCGCACCCGCCAGCTGATGGAGACCATCTGGGAGCTGGAGGAGATCCGCGCCAACCTGGAGCAGCTGGTCCAGGACCGGACCCGGGGTCTGGAACAGAGCCGGGTGGAACTGAAGGCCTGGGCCAGCACCCTTGAGGAGAAGGTCCACGAAAAAACCCAGGAGCTCCGCGGCCTCAATGACAACCTCCTCACCAGTTACCAGAAGCTGAAAGAAGTAGACCGGCTGAAGGACGAATTCCTGGCGAACATGAGCCACGAACTGCGGACCCCCCTGAACTCGATCATTGGGTTCTCGGGCATGCTCATGCAGGATCCGGAGGGCCGGATGGGCCTGGAGGCGCGTGAGGATCTCCAAATCATCTACCAGAACGGCCGGTCGTTGCTCGGGCTCATCGATTCGATCCTCGACCTCTCGAAGATCGAAGCAGGCAAGATGGAGTTGGACCTGGAGGAGGTCGATCCCGTGCGGCTGCTGGACGAAGTCATGGCCATGTCCGCGGGGCTCGTGAAGGGCCGTCCCATCAATCTCGTGTACCACCGCCCCGAAGAGAACCTCCGAGTGATGGGAGACTGGGGTCGGCTCCGACAGGTGTTTACGAACCTGGCCGGGAACGCCATCAAGTTCACAGAGGCTGGCACCGTGACGATCTTCGCTGGCCAGGAATCGGGCAGGTTCAAGCTGCGCATCGAGGACACCGGCATCGGCATGTCGGAGAACGAACTGGAACGTCTCTTCAAGCCCTTCCAACAGGTCGATGGGAGCATCACCCGCCGCTTCGGGGGTACCGGACTTGGCCTGGCCATCAGCCAGCGGTTCATGTGGCTCATGAACGGCCGCATCTCGGCCAGCAGCCGGAAAGGGGCGGGCAGCACCTTCATTGTGGAAATGCCAATCGCCGGGAGAGACAGGGCATGACCGATTCTCGGCTCCACATCCTCTGCATCGAGGACAATTCGATGAATTGGCGCCTCGTGCAGCGTCTACTGTCTCAGGCGGGTTACGAGATGCACTGGGCTGAGGATGGCCTCAAGGGTTGTGACATGGCCCTGGCCCTGAAGCCAGCTCTCATCCTCCTCGATATCAACCTCCCCGGACTGTCGGGATTTGAAGTTGCCACGAAGCTGCGGCAGAACCGCGACATGGACACCACGCTCATCGTGGCGTTGACCGCCAAGACGATGCGGAGCGACCGCGAAACCGCCTTGGTCACCGGTTGCGACGGATTCATCCCGAAACCCATTGATCCCTTTCTATTCGTCGGGCAGGTGGAGGCCTACCTTGGTGGGCAAAGGGACCGGCTTGAGCAGGGCCGCGAAGGGGCGGCGCTCCGCCAGTTCAGCCAGCAGGTCGTGGAGCACCTCGAAACGCAACTGAAGGAGGCCCAGGAAGGCAACCGGAAGCTTCTGGATGTCCAGACCGAACTGGAGCAGCGGAGTCATCACCTCTCCCGTCTCCTGTCGCTCAGCAAAGACGTCATTTCGATTCGGAATGACGGCGAGGTCCTGTCCCGGGTGTTGGGGCAGCTCCATAAAGAATTGCAGCTCGACCGGCTCCGGGCCTATCGCGTGCATGAAAGTGGGACCTACTTCCAGGGGATGACCCTAATCCCGGACGGGTTCGAGGAAACGGCGGTACTCCCCCAGTCGCACCCACTGGTCGCGTGGATGGAAGCCCTTCCGGTCGGGAGCGTCCTTCTTGGGAACGAGCTCCGACAGTCGGTGGTCTGGCAACAGGGCATCGAGCTTGGGCTCTGGACGCCCAGGACCCAGGCCCTGGTACTGCCCCTGCGGAGCCGGTCCGAGGAGCAACGCCTCTGGGGATTCCTCGCGGCCGACCGGGCCGACCAGCCCTTCCAGCCCTTCGAGACGGAATTAGTGGCGCTCCATGCGGGCATCCTCCAGGTCAGTCTGGAGAATGCCGGGCTCATTGCCCATCTCGCCGAGACCAGTCAGGCCCTTGGCGCCAGCTACGAGGGGTTGGAATCGGCCTACGAGGCTCTTAAGGAAGCCCAGAGGGCCCTGGGCACCCAGAACCAGAAGACTGCCCTGGGGGGCCTCTTCATGAACATGGCCCAGAGACTCCAGGTACCCGTGGCCCTCCTGAAAGAGGAGAGTGCCGCGCTTTCAGTCTTCATGGACCTGCCCGACATTCCTGCTTTGGATAGGCGCCTGGAATGCCACCGGTCCATGGATCAGATCCGAAACGCCATCAATCAGGTGGATGGGCTGGTCCGGGCTCTGCTGCGGCGGGCCGGTCGGCGGGAGGCGACCTCGCCTGAATGGGTCCACCTCCACGACCTCTTGAGGCAGGAACTGGATCTTGTACGGGCTGAGGGAGTTCTGCCTGAGTCCCTGCCGGTGGATTTGAACCTCCAGGCTACGCGGGATCTGCTGTATGGGGTCTATTCGGACTTCACCGAGGTATTCGGCCACCTGATCGGTCATGCCATGGAGGGCAAGCCCGAGCGGATCTCGCTCAGGACTTGGGGAGGGGGAAGCCATTTCCGGATGGAGATGCAGGACGATGGGGCCCCCATCGAGGCCCGTCTGCTTGAGGGGGCTCTCGAACCCTATCCGGAGCTGCGCCCGGCGATGACCGGGGCTGGACGAAGCCCCGGCGGGGGAATTCCCGCCTGCGTCCAACTCTTGGCCGCCTACAACGGTACCGTGCAGATGGTGCCCGTGGAGCGGGGATCCCTTGTACGGATCGGCCTCCCGATGGAATGAATGGAGATGACAGCATGGAACGAGCTCCCGTGAAGCCAGCCTTCTTCCTGGACCGGGACGGCACCCTCAACGAGGAGGTGGATTACCTGTCCGACCCGGAGCAGCTGGTGCTGATTCCCGGTGCTGCGGCCGCTGTGGCCCGGCTCAATGCCCTGGGCGTCCCCGTTGTGGTGGTCACCAATCAGAGTGGCATCGGCCGCGGCAGGTATGGATGGCAGGACTTCGCCGCTGTCATGAAGCGCATGGAGTTGCTGCTGGCCCTGGAGAATGCCTGGATCGATGCCGTCTACGCGTCCCCCCACCATGAGAAGGCACTGGGAGAGTATGCCGTGGCGGATCATCCGGAGCGCAAACCGAATCCCGGCATGCTGTTGAGGGCGGCAGAAGAGCATGGTCTCGATCTGTCCCGCTCCTGGATGGTGGGGGACAAGGCCCTCGATCTGGAGGCCGGGCGTCGGGCCGGATGCAGGGTGGCGTTGGTGCGCACGGGCTATGGTTCTCGGGTGGATAGTTCTGCCGCGGATCTGGTGGCCGAGGATCTTCCCGAGGCCGTGGAGCTCATCTTGTCCCGCTGGCCATGATCCTGATCGAGAAGACCGGTCTGGTAACCGGCACGCTGATCCAGCGCTACAAGCGATTCCTGGCGGACGTTCGGCTGGAGGACGGCAACGTGGTCACGGCCCATTCCACGAACACGGGCTCCATGAAGACCTGCTGGGAGCCAGGGGACCGGGTATTGCTGGAATCCGCGGCGAACCCGAAGCGCAAGCTGAAGTTCACCTGGCTGGCGGTGGAGAGGCCGGGAGGCTGGGTGGGCGTGGAGACTGGCATGCCCAACCGGGTGGTTGCCGAGGCCGCGAGAAGGGATGCCCTGCCGGGCCTGCCGGGCCTGCATGGCGTCCGAACGGAGGTGAAGTACGGGGCCGAGAACAGCCGGATCGACGTGCTGGCCCTGGATGGGGAGGGCCGCCAGGTGTTCATCGAGGTGAAGAACACGACCCTGAAAACGGGTGATTGGGCTCTGTTCCCGGACGCCGTCACGGAACGCGGAGCCAAGCATCTGCGGGAGCTCCAGGCCATGGTGCGAGAGGGACACCGGGCGGCCATCGCCTTTTTCGTGCATCGGATGGATGTGGATCGGTTCGACGCTGCGCGGGAGATTGATTCCGCCTACGCCATAGAGCTGGATCGTGCCGCAGAAACCGGTGTGGTGGTCCTGCCCCTGGCTGTGCGCCTGGTCACAAGCGGGGATGCAAGGGGCCTATGGAGCCTGGGTTGGGAACTGCCGGGCCTTCTGCCCTGGGTTCCCCGGCGATAGACTGACAGTTCCTTCTGGAGTGCCCATGTCTACCATCGCATCTGATCTGATGAAGACGCCCCTCAATGCGGCCCATCGGGCCCTGAACGCCAAGATGGTGGATTTCGGCGGGTGGGACATGCCTGTGCAGTACCCGGGCGGAATCATTGCCGAGCATGAGGCGGTTCGCACCAGGGCCGGTCTCTTCGACGTGAGCCACATGGGTGAGATCCGGGTGAAGGGCCCCGGCGCGCTGGCCCTGGTGGAGCATCTGACGCCCAATGCTGTTGCGCAGCTGGACATCGGCCAGATCCACTACACGGCCTTTCTCTACGAGAATGGCACCTTCGTGGATGACCTGCTGGTCTACCGCGAGGGCGAGCAGGAGTTCCTCCTGGTGGTGAACGCGGGCAACTCTGACAAGGACTTCGCCTGGGTCCAGCAGCATGCGCCGGCCTATGACTGCACCGTGGTGAATGAAAGCCCGGTCACGGGTCAGATCGCCCTCCAGGGTCCGCTCGCCCTGGACATCCTCCAGCCCCTCACCAGGACACCGCTGGCCCCCATCGGGTACTACTGGTTCACCCATGGCGAGGTGGCCGGGATCCAGTGCCTCATCAGCCGCACGGGTTACACGGGCGAAGACGGCTTTGAGCTCTACTGCGCCGCAGGCGACACCGAGAAGCTCTGGAATGCCGTGCTGGAAGCTGGGAAGCCCCAGGGCCTTGTGCCTGCGGGACTCGGCTGCCGTAACACCCTTCGCCTGGAGTGCAAGATGGCTCTCTACGGCCATGAGATCGACGACAGCATCCACGCCCTGGAGGCTGGGCTCGGCTGGATCGTGAAGCTGGACAAGGGCGACTTCATCGGCCACGATGCGCTGGTGGCCGCCAAGGGCGCCCCTGCACCACGGAAGCTCGTAGGGTTCAAGACCCTGGAGAAGCGGGACATCGCCCGGGACCACATGCCCGTGGTGCAGGACGGAAAACAGATTGGTTTCGTCACCAGTGGGGCGCCATCGCCCACCTGCGGGATCAATCTCGGTCTGGCCTATGTCCCCACTGTACTGGCCAAGACCGGTGGCCGCATCCAGATCGAGATCCGCGGTCGCGCCGTGGACGCAGAAATCATCCCTACGCCCTTCTACAAGCGGCAGAAGTAGCTATCACCTCTCGGCTATCTGCCGTCAGCCACCCCAATCTTCAACTGATCAAACCTGGAGGATCCATGTTCCCTGCCGACCTGAAGTACACCAAGGATCACGAATGGCTGAGACCCGCGGGCGACGGTACGGCCCTCGTGGGCATCACGCACTATGCGCAGGACGCGCTGGGGGACGTGGTGTTCGTGGATCTGCCGGACGTTGGCGATGCCTTTGCCGCTGGCGAGGAATTCGGAACTGTGGAATCAGTGAAGACGGTATCCGAGCTGAACATGCCCGCAGCCGGTGAGGTACTCGATGTGAATGCCTCTCTGGCGGATCATCCTGAAGCTGTGAACGAGGATCCCTATGGCAAGGGCTGGATGGTGAAGGTCAAGCTGACCGGGGATCTCGCAGGTCTTCTGGACGCCAAGGCCTATGAGGCCCTGGTGAGCGCGGAAAGCCATTAACTCCGTGCCAATCCTGGCCCTGGCCACCCTCCTCTGGGGGACGCTATCGGTGCAGACACCGGCCCCGGCACCCCAGGTGCAGGTGGTCACGGCTCCAGTCCGAGCCGCTGAATCCGATGTCGTGCGGACTCGGCAGCTCCGGGCACTGGTGGAGGCTGCGGAGAAGGCGGTTGAGGCTGACGACGAGGAGACTGTCGCCGCTCGGTCTGACGAAGCCGATGTTCTTACGGCAGATTGGTCCCCCGATCTGCTCAAGCAGGCCGAAATCCAGGGCCTGCTCCAACGGTTGAAGGAAGTTCAGGACCAGATCACAGAGGAAGAGGCGCCCGAGGCCGAGCCCGGACTCAAGGCTCCTGAGGAAGTGGTATCCATCAGTGGCGACGAACTCCGAGCCGAGCTTGAGCTGGTGCGTTCGGCCGAGCGGGGCGCCACCTACGATTACCCGATCGATCTGAATGACAAGGTGCTTACCTGGGTGAGCCTCTTCAGCACCACCAAGCGCGGCTTCATGGAGAACGCGCTGGGCCGGGCCTCCATGTACCTGCCCATGATCCGGCAGATCTTTGCAGAGGAAGGCGTGCCCTCGGATCTGGCCTATCTCGCTGTCATCGAGTCCGGCTTCCGCAACGAAGCGAAGAGCCGCGCCAAGGCCGTGGGGATGTGGCAATTCATCCGGTCCACCGGCCGCATCTACGGCCTCGGTGGCAACGCCTGGGTGGAGGAGCGGCGCGACCCCATGAAGGCCACGCGGGCTGCCGCACGCTACCTCAAGCGGCTCTACGAACTCACGGGTGACTGGTACCTGGCGGCCTCCAGCTACAACGCCGGACCGCTGACGTTGGACCGGGCCATCCAGAACCTGGGTACGCGCAATTTCTGGGATCTCAGCCGGTCCCGGTGGCTGAGGACCGAAACGAAAAACTACGTTCCGGAGCTCTGCGCGGCCATTCTGGTCGGCCGGAACCCTGAGCGTTACGGCCTTCACATCGTTCCCTTGGTTCCCTACGCCTACGAGGTCGTCACTGTTTCCAGCATGACCAGCCTCACGGTACTGGCCCGCTGTGCCGGCACCGAGGCCACGACCTTGAAGATTCTGAACCCCGAGTTGCTCCGGGGCTCCACGCCCCCAGGCACGTACCAGCTGCGTGTACCCCCTGGCAAGGCATTGGACTGCCTGCGCCAACTGGCCCACATGCCCGCTGGCAAGCGGCTGGATTTCCGGACCTACACCGTGCGAAAGGGCGACACCCTCACGAAGGTCGCGCGGCGCTTCAAGCTGTCACCGGAGGACCTCCTCGCGGCCAACGACCTGACCGTGAAACAGTTCCGGCCCGGCAAGCGGGTGCTGGTGCCCCCTCCGCCAACCATCGCTTTGGTAGAGGAGGATCTCGCCTCCGGGAATGCAAGTGGCCGCGCCCTTCGGGACCGTCCTCTGCCGCCGCTACCGGCTGCCCCCCGGGACCTGGATCGCCCCGCAGAAGCGTCGGCAAAACCCGGGCTGCCTGCTGTTGTTCCCACCGTCACTCCGGTTCCCACGCCCCTCACGAACGTCCAGGTGGCCCTCCCTGTGGCCTCTCATCCCATGGATGTGACCGCCCCAGCCGAGCCGAGGGAGATTCCTGCCACTGCGATCCTCCATGCGAAACAGGGCGATACTCTGGCTAAGCTCGCCCGGCTCCACAAAGTGCCTCTCGGTGACCTCATGCGCCTCAATCCCGATGCTGTGAAGGCCCTGCATGCCGGCGACGAGGTGCGCCTTCCAGGCGGCGTCGCAAAGAGCAAGGCGGTGCCCGCTGTCAGCATTCACAGGGTCCGGAAGGGGGATTCACTGGCCAGCATCGCTCGCCGGTATGGCCTCGATCCCGGAGAGCTCAGGGCCTGGAACCACCTGAAGGGTGACCGCATCCAGGTGGGGCAGAAGCTCCAGTTGTCAGACCGCTGATCCCTGCTTGCGGAAGCCCGGAAGGGGTGGGATACTGGGTTTCCCCGATTGGGGCCATAGCTCAGCTGGGAGAGCGCTTGCATGGCATGCAAGAGGTCGTCGGTTCGATCCCGATTGGCTCCACCAAACAGAAGGCCACCGCAAGGTGGCCTTCAAGCTGTCAGCCTTCAGCCATCAGCTGTCAGCCACTCCCTCACCGATAGCTGATTGCCGAGAGCTGACAGCCGCCTCCATGCTCGCTTCCCTCAACCATGTGGATCTCCGCTTCGGCCCCCAAGAGGTGCTCAAGGATGTGACCTGGGCCATCCAGGAAGGCGAGTGCTGGGGCGTCATCGGCCGCAATGGCGCCGGCAAGAGCACGGTCTTCAAGTTGCTGCTGGGCCAGTTGGAGGCGGACGGCGGCACCGTCGTGAAGCCGACCAGGGAGCGTGGCATCCGCATGGGCCACTATGCCCAGGATCTGGTGCCCGAGACTCTGGGCAGCGTGCTGGAAGAAGCGCTGGCGGCTTTCGGCGACGTGGAGAGGTTGCAACACGAGATGCGGGACCTGGAACATCGCATGGGCGAGGCCGGGACGGACCTCACCGAGGTGATGGAACGCTACCAGATGACCACGGAAGCCTTTGAGCACCTGGATGGCTTCAGCATCCGGGCCCGGGCTGAGAGCATCCTCCAGTCCCTCGGGTTCGCGGCTTCCGATTTTGAATGCCCCGTGGAGACCCTGTCCGGCGGCCAGAAGAGCCGCGTGATGCTGGCCAAGGCGATCCTCCAGGGTCAGGACCTGCTGCTGCTGGATGAGCCCACCAACCACCTGGATCTGCCCAGCCTGCGCTGGCTGGAGGGGTTCATCCAGGACACCGACGCCACCGTCGCCATCATCAGCCATGACCGCTATTTCCTGGACAAGATCGCCACTGAGATCCTTGAGCTCGACCAGGGTCGCTCGCGGGTCTACGAGGGCAACTACTCGGAGTTCATGGAGAAGAAGGAACAGGAACTGGAGCTGCTGGAACGGCACTACGAGCAGCAGCAGGCCTACATCAAGAACCAGGAAGAGTACATCCGCCGCAACATCGCTGGGCAGAATACCAAGCAGGCCCGTGGTCGCCGCACCCATCTCTCCAAGCTCGACCGCATCCAGAGACCGTTGCGGGATCGGCGCAAGGTGAAGTTCAGCTTCCCTGAGACCCAGCGCAGCGGCGACGTGGCCATGGTGCTGGAGAACGCCAGTGTGGGCTGGAGTGGGAAGCCCCTCTATGCGCCACTGGAACAGCTCCAGATCAAGCGCGGCCAGAAGCTGGGCATCGTGGGCTTGAACGGCACCGGCAAGTCCACCCTGCTGAAAGCCATCTCCGAGGAGATCCCCTTCATCACAGGCCAGGCCCGCCTGGGTAGCCAGGTGAAGGTGGGCTACTTCGATCAGCACCACAGGAATCTGGATCCTCGGAACACGGTGTTCCAGCAGATCCATGCGGTGAATCCCCAGGCTCTGAAGCAGGACGTTCTGGGCTTCCTGGCCAAATTCCAGTTCCGTGGCGACGAGGTGGACAAGCCCGTCACGGCCCTCTCCGGCGGCGAGCGGGCGCGGCTCAGCATCGCCACGCTCATCCGCCACGGCGTGAACCTGCTGCTGCTGGACGAACC
>CAIYNT010000014.1 GCA_903927605.1 uncultured Holophagaceae bacterium | reverse complement strand
TTGCCTGCCGGCGGACATCACGGATGTGAGCTGCAAGGCGGGGGAGGTGTCGGCCGAAGTGTTCGAGCAGTACCGCATCCCGACCTACCACGAGGCCAGCTACAAGCCCTTCGTCATCAGCGCCCTCATGTTCCTCATGCGCGTGAAGGACCCCGCCGTCAAACTCGGCGACATCGTCAAACGCGCCCGCAACCTCAGCATTTAATCATCGAGAGGAAGTGCCATGTCCAGGATCATCAAGACCTTCAACGCTGAAGTGGTGAAGCGCACGGCCAAACGCTGCAAGGAACGGGGCATTGTCATCCCGACCTTCCATCAGATGCGCCATCCCGAGACCGCGCCCGAGGCCATCAAGGCCCGACTGAAGCACGTCGGCCTGTGGGATGTGGATCCCGCCAACCTCTTCCGCATCACCTGGAAGAACGATCCAAAGACGGGTCTGTTCGGCGGCCCCAACTACCTGGAGATTCCCTCGGCCATCACCGGCGTCAAAGCGCGGATCATCGGCCTGGTCGGGAAGTACTTCCCCACCGGCGCCCACAAGGTCGGCGCGGCCTTCGCGTGCCTGGTGCCCCGGCTGGTGAGTGGCGAGTTCGATCCCGACTACCACAAGGCCGTGTGGCCCTCCACGGGCAACTACTGTCGGGGCGGTGCCTTCGATTCGGCGGTTCTGGGCTGCACGGCCATCGCCATCCTCCCCGAGAACATGAGCCAGGAGCGCTTCACCTGGCTGGCGGAGATTGGCTCAGAAGTGATCGCCACGCCCGGCTGCGAGAGCAACGTGAAAGAGATCTACGACAAGTGCTGGGAGCTGAAGAACGACCCCAGGCACCTGATCTTCAACCAGTTCGAGGAGTTCGGTAATCCCGTGTGGCACTACAACGTCACGGGCCCCGCCATCGAGGATGTCTACAACGGCATCAAGACCGACAAGACCCGGCTGGCGGGTTACGTGAGCGCCACGGGAAGCGCCGGCACCATTGCAGCCGGTGACTATCTGAAGTCCCTCCATCCTGTCTCGAAGACGGTCGCCACCGAAGCCTTTCAGTGCCCCACGCTCCTCATGAACGGCTTCGGCGACCACCGCATCGAGGGCATCGGTGACAAGCACGTGCCCTGGGTTCATAACGTCCGCAATACGGACGCGGTGGCGGCCATCGATGATGAGGATTGCATGCGCGTGCTCCGCCTCTTCAATGAGCCCGAAGGTCAGGCCTACCTCGCAGGTCTGGGTGTGGACAAGGCCACCCTTGGTCAGTTGGAGCTGCTGGGCATCAGCGGCATCTGCAATCTCCTGGCGGCCATCAAGATGGCCAAGTACTTCGAGCTGGATGAGAACGACGTGATCTTCACCATCTTCACGGACAGCCTGGAGATGTACCGGTCGCGCCTCAGCGAACAGACCGCCGAACATGGCGCCTTCACGGCCATGGACGCCGCCAGGGCCCACACCGGGAGCATCGAGCGCCAGGCCACGGACCACTTCAAGGAGCTGACCTTCCCCGAGAAGAAGGCCATCCACAACCTGAAGTACTACACCTGGGTGGAGCAGCAGGGGAAGACCTACGAAGAGATCAACG
>CAIYNT010000013.1 GCA_903927605.1 uncultured Holophagaceae bacterium | reverse complement strand
ATCCGCGTGGGGCATGGGTGGCAGATCCGGCCAGCGCCGCGCCAGCACCGCGTGGTAACGGAGGAGGAAGGGCCCCTCCGCCTTCCAGAAGGGGCCGCTGTGGGTGTTGAAGGGCCCCGCCAAACTTTCGTCCACGCCGATGCGCTCGGGTACCCGGGCCAGCCAGGCCGCCAGGGCGGGGCGCAGGGATTTCGGGAAGTGGATGCTTCGCACCGCCTGGTGCTGCCTCAGGATCCGGGCCATGGCGAAGGGACCGGGTTTTCCCTCATCCGGTCGGGCTGCATCGCAGAACCAGGTGCCCTCCACCAGGCCCACGGTGAGCTTCGGTCCCCACACGACGATGGGACCGACCCCGATCTCTCTTAGCAGGCGCAGCACGGGCAACTGCATGGCGGCGTCCCCGATAAATCGCGGGAAGCGCACCCAGGTGGCATGGTCGGGAATCACAGCGCTCATTCAGCGACCCTTCGGAGAGAGTGCCCCACGGCCCACAGCCTATCGCCTACAGCCATGGCGCCACCACCTCGCGGAACTTCGCCGCGGCATCGTAGTTTCGGGTCAGCGATGTGCCGAAGGCATGGGCCTTTGCCCGCTGGACCTCCCATCCATTGGCATCCGCCAACAGGGGGGCGAGCCGGGCCGCGGCGGCCAACAGCACGGGTTCCGGCACGGGTCGGCGGTCATCCGGTTTCTGCAGGAGGAAACCGCCCTCGCCATCCTTCAGCACGGTGCCGATGCCGCCCACCGTCGGGGCCAGCACCGGCACGCCGCGTTCGAGGGCTTCGATGAGGGCGATGGGGAAGAACCCTTCGTTCCGACTGGTCATGACGTAGAGATCCAGGGCGGTGAAGGCGGGCGAAAGATTCTTCAGCGGCCCTGTGCGGGTGCATTGGCCCGACATCCGCTCGTCTTCGAGGGCGTCCTGGATCTCTTGGGCGTAGCCCGGGTCTTCGCGACCCGCCAGGAGCAAGTGGAGCGGACGATTCAACTGCTCGCGAAGCCGGGAGGCGAAGCAGACCACGTCAGAGGTGGCCTTCCGAGCATCCATCTGCCCGGCATATCCCACCACCACCGAATTTTCTGGTACGCGCAGCGCGCGCCGCGCTGCGCGCCGACCCTCATCATGGGCAGGTTCCACTTCCGCCCGGGGATAGAGCGGGTGGATGATGCTGCATGGCGCCTGGCTGAGGTGTGCCCCCACGGCGGCGGTGAAATCGTAGGTGCAGATCCAGCGGTCCACGAGGTTCCGGACGCCCCGGTACTTGCGCAGGTGGCGCTCGTAGTGCTCGTGCAGCGTGAGGACGCAGGGAATCCTGTGCCTCAGGCGGGCCAACCAGGGCAGGGCGCGCTGCACTCCCTTGTGGTTGCAAAGGACCAGGAGGTCCGGCTGGGTCCGCCACAGCCAGCGGAATGCACCCACCGCACCGGGCAGGTGGATCACATCGGCCACATTGGGGTTGCGTTCGCGCAGTTCGGGTTCGATGTCGCGTTTCCCCGGCTCCTTGCGGAAAAGCACCGACACTTTCAACGGCAGCTCCGCCAGGGCCGCCACCTGTTCCAGCAGCACCCGCTCGCCACCCCCGAAGGACAGCTTCCGGTGGGCGAACACAACATGCTTCACGGGACCCCTAAGGTTCAGGATAGGATGACTAACCCAACGCGTCATATTCACAGGTTGCCATGACCCTTGCCTCGACCCAACGGATCCTGCTGGTGGAGGACGAACCAGGTCTTCGGGAGGTGCTGACCCTAGCCTTGGAAGGGGCGGGATTCCGTTGCGAGGCAGCGTCGGGCATCGAGGAGGGCCAGCGGGCCCTGCGGGAAACCACCTTCGATGGGGTGCTCTCCGATCTGAAGCTCAAGGATGGCTCCGGCATCGAGTTGCTCACCTGGATGAAGGAGCAGGGCCTGGAAACACCGGTGGTCATCATGACCGCCTACGCCACCACCGAAACCACGGTCCAGGCCTTGAACCAGGGGGCCGTGGACTTCATCACCAAACCCTTCAAGCATGAGGAGCTCATCGCCTCGCTCAAGGGTCTGCTCGCCGCCGCGGAGCCCGAGGCTGAGCCGCCCTCGGACCTGGGCGAGCTGGTAGGTGTGGGTCCCATCATGCGCAAGATCAACGCCCTCATCGGCAAGGTCTCCAGGGCTGACAGCACTGTCCTGCTGACGGGCGAGAGCGGCACCGGCAAGGAGGTGGTGGCCCGGCTCATTCACCGTTATTCCGACCGCGTCCAGGGGCCGTTTGTGGCCGTGAACTGTGGCGCACTCCCCGAGGCTCTCCTGGAAAGTGAGCTGTTCGGGTTCGAGAAGGGGGCCTTCACCGGCGCCAGCGCCATGAAGCGCGGCCTTTTCGAGGAAGCCGGCGGCGGCATCCTCTTCCTCGACGAGATCGGTGAGATGCCTCTGGCCCTCCAGGTGAAGCTGCTGCGGGTCCTCCAGGAGCGCCGGTTCCGCCGGCTTGGGGCCACGGAGGAACGGGCCGTGGATGTCCGGGTCATCGCCGCCACCAATCGCAATCTCCGAGCCCGAGCTGAAGCTGGGGACTTCCGTGAGGACCTTTTCTACCGCCTGAACATCCTCCAGATCGAGTTGCCGCCCCTGCGGGAGCGGCCGGAAGACCTGCCCGTGCTGGCGGAGCACTTCATCCGCCGCTCCTGCCTGAAGCTGGGCAAACCGCCCATGCAACTGCACCCCGAGGCGATGTCCCAGCTGCTCTGCTACCGCTTTCCGGGCAATGTCCGCGAACTGGAGAACCTCATGGAGCGCTGCGTGGCGCTCAATCCTGGAGGGCCCATCACCCGGGACCTGCTGCCAGAAGGATTCGGCCAGTCCGGCCAAGCGGAGGCGGAGCGGCCCGCGCCCCTGGTCATTCCCTCTGAGGGGTTCGATCTTGAGGCCTGGATCCAGGCCCTGAAGGGACACTTCCTCCGCCGAGCCCTGGACGAGGTCGGGGGCGTCAAGACCAAGGCGGGCAAAAGGCTGGGCATGAGCTTCCGGGCCTACCGGTACTGGCTGGCAGAACTCGGCGGCCTGGAGGCCCTTCCCAAGGAATTCCCCTGGCCTGCGGACTTCCCGGCCCTGGTGGTGGACGAGGGGAGCGGAACCGAAGGCGCGAAGGAGGCATGAAGCCCATGAATGCTTGCTTTTCCAGCCCTTTCTGGCACACTGGAACGCTCGGATGCCCCGCAGACGAGCCCTCTCCCCGGATCCCGACCATGACTCCGTCCAATGCCCGTCGCAAGGCCCAAGGCTTCTCGCTGCTGGAACTGCTGGTGGCGATGATGATCATCGCCGTGCTGGGCACGCTGGGGTTCTCCCAGTATCGCAAGCACTCGGCCCAGGCCCGTTACCTCAAGGCCCAGGATGACCTGAAGATCGTGGCCGAGGGCCTCGATCAGTACTATCTGAAGCACGGTTATTTCCCGGATTTCGGCAGTTTCGACGCCATGATCGACAACAACTCCAGTCTGGTGAAGGAAAGCCTCATCAAGGTTGGCATGTCGGCCCAGGACCCCTTCGGGCAACCCTATGAGGGCAAGTCCAGCAAGGGCACCTACGAACTGAAGTGCACCGGAGATCCCAACAACCAGGAAGACGCCGGTCCCATCCTCCGCACGCCCGGGGATGTGAAGGGCTCTTCTCCCGTGAGCAACACTCCCAAGGGTAGTGCGGCTCCGAGCCCCGATGGCCCCGCCGGTGGTGCCGGAGCCCCGAAGTGATTGATCTCTACAAACTGCCCTCGGAGGGCCTGCGCCTGAATGGTTCCACCAAGCAAGTGGAGCTGGAGGGCGGAGTATCCATGCGGGATCTGACCTGGTCGGTTTTCGCCCTGGCTTCCGATGGCGACGTGTTCCTCGAGGTGAAGGGCCAGGCCATCTGGCAGGGCGCCTGCAGTCGCTGTCTGGCGCCCCTGGATCGGCCCCTGGTGGTCGAGAGCCAGTTCCTGGGCAGCAAGGATGCGGATCTCGTGGGCCGGGGGTCCTACACCTTGGGCTCCCAGGACCTGGACGTGGTCTTCCTGCCAGAGGACAGCCTGGACGAGGCGGAACTGGTGCGTGAGCAGTTTGAGCTCCAGGCCCCCATGCATCCCCTCTGCGCCGAGGATTGCAAGGGGCTCTGCCCCAACTGTGGCAAGAACTGGAACAAGGGGCCCTGCCACTGCCAGCCCACGACGGCCCTTGTCCCGTCGGCCCTCAATCAGGCCCTGACGAAGGCCCTGGCGGGAATCAAGCTGGACCCCGAATCCTGAAACCCTTAACCTGGAACTTTGCGTTCTATCCCTAGGAGCAAGCCATGCCGAATCCCAAGCGCCGCCATTCCAAGGCCCGCCGCGACCGCCGGCGCACCCACGACGCGCTGGAAGTCATGAGCGCCAGCACCTGCCCGAACTGCCAGACGCCCAAGCTGCCTCACCGCGTCTGCCCCAGCTGCGGCTTCTACCGCGGCAAGCTGGCCGTCCGCGTCGCCGAGTCCGTTTAAGAGCCGGCCGGTGGACGGCCATCGCATCGCACTGGACGTCATGGGGGGGGATCACGCTCCCCATGCCACCCTGTTGGGCGCCCGGGAGGCCCTCGAGGCCTGGCCCGGGCTACGCCTGTTCCTGGTCGGGGACTTGGCCAGGATCCACCCGGAAATGGAACGGCATGGATTCACTTCGGAATTGCTGGCCAGAGTAGAGCTGGTCCACGCTTCCCAGTCCGTGGTCATGGAGGACAAGGCCACCTGTGTCCTGAAGGAAAAAAAGGATAGCTCCATCCGGGTCGCCGCCCAACTCGTGCGAGAGGGGCGGGCCCATGGCGTGGTGTCCATGGGCCATACGGGAGCCGCCATGGTGGCTTCCAGCCTCGTCATCGGGAAGCTCGAAGGCGTGGACCGACCGGCCCTGGCTAGCGTCCTGCCTAGCATGAAAGGCACTCCCACGGTGCTGTTGGATGTGGGGGCCAATGTGGGGTCCCGGGCCGAACATATCGCCCAGTTCGCGGTGATGGGTTCCGTCTACGCCGAGGAAGTCCTCGGGGTGGAGCGGCCCCGGGTGGGCATCCTCAGTGTCGGCGAGGAGGAGGGCAAGGGCACCGACGTGACCAAGGAGGCCTCCGCCATGCTCCGCCAGTTGGAAATCCGCTTCGAGGGCAATGCCGAGGGTCGGGACATCTGGAACGGCAACTTCGATGTCATCGCCTGCGACGGCTTTGTGGGGAACGTGGTGCTGAAATCCAGCGAGGCCCTGGCCGAGGGCATCATCGGCGGCCTGCGGGATAGCTTCATGGAGAGCGCTCTCACGAAGTTCGCGGGCCTGCTGGCCAAACCGGCGATGAAGCGGTTCATGAAGAAACTCGATTACGCGGAGTACGGCGGCGCCCCGCTGCTGGGCGTGAAGGGCGTGAGCATCATCGGCCATGGCCGCAGCGATGCCAAGGCCGTGCGCAACGCCATCCGTGCCGCCCTGCGGGCCGCTGAGCACCACCTCCACGAGCGCATCCAGGAGCGCGTGGCGCTGCTGCTGCCCCAGGATTGATTCAGCCGAAAACCAAAAAAAATCCACCACGAAGACAGGAAGACCACGAAATAAACCCGCCTCCTTCGTGGTCTTCCCGTCTTCGTGGTGAATTAATTTAAGACATTCGTTGGAGGTCCCATGAGCAAGGTCGCTTGGCTGTTTCCGGGGCAGGGCTCCCAGGCGGTGGGTATGGGCATGGCTCTAGCCGAGGCTGAGCCTGCGGCCCGGGCGGTGCTCCAGGAAGCCGACGAGGCCCTGGGCTTCCCTCTGTCGAAGCTGATGGCGGAGGGGCCGGAAGAGACTCTGAAACTCACGGAACACACCCAGCCCGCCATCCTCACCCACAGCATCATGGTGGTTCGGGCCTGGGCCCATCGGCTGCCGAAGCCCGACTTTGCGGCCGGGCACTCCCTCGGGGAGTACAGTGCCCTGGTGGCTCTCGGGGCCCTTGGCTTCCAGGATGCGGTGCGCACGGTACGAGAACGGGGCCGCGCCATGCAGGAGGCTGTGCCCGTGGGGGTGGGCGCCATGGCCGCCCTGCTGGGCATGAGTCTGGCGGATGTGGAAGCCAGCTGTGTCGAGGCGGCCAGGTCGACGGGGAAGGTCGTGGTTCCCGCGAACTTCAATGGGCCCGGCCAGATTGTCATTGCCGGCCACGCGGAAGCCGTGGACGCGGCCCTGGAGGCCGCCAAGGCCCGGGGCGGCCGCAAAGCACTGAAGCTGCCGGTGAGCGCACCCTTCCATTCGCCCCTCATGGAGCCGGCCAAGGCACACATGGAGCCCATCCTCCGTGGCCTGGACTTCAAGGCGCCCTTCTGCCCTCTGGTGAACAACGTCGATGCCGTGCCCGTGTCGGACCCCGGCGCTCTGCGGGACGGCCTGGTGCGCCAGATTCCGGGAGCGGTCCGATGGCAGGCGACCCTCGAGCTGCTGCTGGGCGAGGGGGTCACGACTTTCGTGGAGCTAGGGCCAGGAAAGGTGCTGGCTGGGCTGGCGAAGCGCCAGGCCAAAGACCTGGGCGTGGAGATTTCGGCGCTCAGCCTGGGGGCCCCTGAAGACCTCGCGCAGCTGGGTTGACACCCTGGTGGCAGCACTTCCTTTGGGAAGGTGTGATGAAAAGCAATGGCCTTTGGGGCTAGGGTAATGGGAACGCCACGACCACGTATTCGTGTGTGGGGTGACGGGCCGCGAACAGCATGTCTGGCCCTCCCCGATCACAACCCTTCCCGGAGGTGCCCATGCGCAAGGATCTTGTCTTCGGAATGGCCGGTTCGGGAGGCGATGGCATCGTTTCTGCCGGTGACTCGCTTCTCCAGGCCGCGGCGGCCGAGGGTTACCACGGCGTGATGACCAAGAGCTTCGGATCGCAGATCCGCGGCGGTGAGTCCTCCTGCCGCGTGCGCATCAGCACCACGCCGGTCCTCAATCCTGGCGGGAATCTGGATGTGGCCGTGGCCCTGAACTGGGAGGACTTCCTCAAGTTTGGCGCCGAGCTGCCGGTGAGCGGCAACACTGTGGTGATCTATGAGGCCGCCACGAACATCAAGGAGACCGAAATTCCCTTGGTGGGTGTGACACCCCTGCAGGTGATCGCGGTGCCCATCGCCGCCATGGCCAAGGAGACCGCCGGCACCGAGCGCGCCAAGAACACCGTGGTGCTGGGTCTCATCGCCGGCTGGTTCGGCATCGGCGCTGTGGCCGTGATGAAGGGCATCCGGAAGAAGCTGGCCAAGAAGGGTGAGGAACTGGTTGATGCCAACCAGCGCGCTTTCGACGCAGGCCGGGCCTTCGCTATGGAGCACCCGCTCAAAGCCAGCATGAACATCGTGGCTTCCGAGACCAAGGGCAATGTGAAGCTCATCACCGATGGCAACGACATGAGCGCAGCTGCTGCCATCTTCGCGGGCTGCCAGTTCTTTGGCGGCTACCCCATCACACCCTCGACCGAGGTCATGCAGTTCTTCACGGACCATGTCTGGAAATACGGCGGCGCCGTGCTGCAGGCCGAGGATGAGATCGCGGGCATCGGTGCCGCCGTGGGAGCTTCCTTCGCCGGCAAGAAGTCCATGACCGCCACCAGCGGCCCGGGCATGTCGCTCAAGGCCGAGATGATGGGGCTGGCCAGCATCGCCGAGCTGCCTCTGGTGATCATCGATGTGCAGCGGGGTGGCCCTTCCACGGGCCTGCCCACCAAGACCGAGCAGTCCGACCTCTTCGCCGCGGCCTTCTCCGCTCATGGTGATGTGATCCGCCCCGTGCTGGCGCCCACCTCCGTGGCCGACACTTTCCGCATCACCATCGAGGCCTTCAACATCGCCGAGTACTACCAGACGCCGGTGATCGTCCTGTCCGACCAGGAGATCGCCTCACGCAAAGAGACCCTGGATCCCATCGATACCAGCCAGTTCAAGATCATCGAGCGCCTCCGTCCCACCGGTACGGAGTTGCAGGGCTATACCCGCTTCAAGCAGACCGAGAACCACATCAGCCCCATCAGCCATCCGGGCATGCTGGGCGGCACCTACCTGGCGTCCGGCATCGAGCATGTGGAATCCGGGGCTCCGACCAACAGCGGCTCCGTCCATCAGCGCATGAATGACAAGCGCACCAAGAAATTCGATCCACTGAAGGACCGCAAGGACCTCTTCGAGGTTACCGGTAATCCGGATGCACCCCTGGCGATGGTGGCCTGGGGCAGCGTGGCCGGTGTGTGCCGCGAAGCTCTCGCCATGGCCCAGGCCGAGGGACTGAACGTGAAGTTGCTGGTGCCTTACCTGCTCTACCCGGTGGCCGAGGGCGTCTACAACGACTTCTTCGCCTCCGTCCAGAAGGGCCTGATCATCGACCAGACCCATCTGGCGCAGACCTTCAAGCTGCTGCGGATGCACATCGATCTGCCCAAGGGCGTGCAGCCCCTGTCCCGCAGCGGCGCGAACCCCTTCCTGCCCGGCGATATCGTCGCGGCCCTCCACCATCTCCTCTCGGAGCTGCAGCGCAGCCACGAGGGCGAACTTCAGCCCCAGGAGTGAGGTCGACCATGAGCGCAACCGGCACCTGCGAATTCCAGCCCAAGGACTACAAGAGCGACCTCAAGCCCATCTGGTGTCCCGGATGTGGCGACTTCTCCGTGGTCCAGGGCATCTACCGCGCTTTGGCCGCCATCGGCCGCCCGCCCCATGAGATCGCCTTCGTCTCGGGCATCGGCTGCTCCAGTCGTATCCCCGGCTACACCACCGCTTATGGTTTCAACAGCGTCCACGGCCGGGCCCTGCCCATCGCCCAGGGCATCAAGCTGGCCAACCCGGACCTGCTGGTGCTGGCGGCGGGTGGTGACGGTGACGGCTTCTCCATCGGTGGTGGTCACATCGCCCACCTGATCCGCCGCAACATGGACATCACCTACATCGTGATGGACAACCAGATCTACGGCCTCACCAAGGGCCAGCTTTCTCCCACCTCGCAGAAGGGCCGAGTTACCTGCACCTCGCGCTTCGGCAGCCTGGAGAACCCCGTCAATCCCCTGCTCTACGTGCTGGCCTACGGCGCTGGCTTCGTGGCCCAGGCCTCGCCCACGGACCTAGTGGGTATGGCGGCCACCATCGAGGAGGCCATCCGCTATCCAGGCTTCGCCTTCGTGAACGTCCAGTCCCCCTGCGTCACTTACGGCGAAGAGGCTCAGCAGATCAAGGGCCTCAAGGCCATCAGTGAAAATCTGGCGAGCCTGGGGCACAACCCTGCGGACCGCCTGGCCGCCATGGATCTCGCCCAGCAGTACGGGGAAAAGATGCATCTCGGCGTGTTCTACCGCAATCCCGAGCCGCCGCCGACCTACGGCGACCTGGTCAAGGAACGGCAGGCCCTGCTGTCCAAGGATGCCCCGCCCAAAGAGCGCATCCTGGACCTCTTCATCAAGAAGTAAGGGAGGTTCCATGGCCATCCAAGGCATCAATTTCGCCAACCTGTCCCTGATGGATGCCCTCGACTTGGCCATCCTGGTCGAGGATGAGGCCCAGGAGCGCTACGCGGAATTCGCGGAGCAGATGGACCAGCACCGGACCCCTCAGGCGGCGCAGTTCTTCCGGTACATGGTTGAGAACGAGGCAAAGCATGGCCGGGAGCTCCTGGCCCGTCGTATCCAGCGTTTCGGGGATGCACCGCGGTCCGTCACCCGGGCCATGATCTTCGATATCGAAGCGCCGGACTATGATGCCGCCCGCGCGTTCATGAGCCCGCGCAAGGCCATGGAGGCGGCACTGGCCTCCGAGGTGAAAGCCCACACCTTCTTCGTGTCGGCCCTGCCCGCGCTGAAGGATGCTGAGGTACGGGCCCTGTTCGAGGAACTGCGAGACGAGGAAGTCGACCACCAGGAACTGGTCAAGGTCGAACTGGCCAAGCTTCCGCCCGACAGCGGTCTGTCTGACGAGGATTTCGTGGACGAGCCGGCCGCCCAGTAGCCGCTAGGGAGCCTCTGGCCCCCACAGACTCGAGAGTACTGCTATCAGCAGAGCCGACATGGCCACTGTAAGAGCGGCGGCCGCCATCCAGGCAGCCCAGAGGCTTTCTGGACGCCCCTGACGCAGCCACCACTGCCCCATATCGAACAACACCGCCACCCCGCACCCGCCCACGAGCGTCCAGCGGTGAGCCCCAGTCGTGCGCCGCAGGTACCCGACGATCGCCACCAGAAATACGAGGGGGAACAGGGCGAGGTGCAGTGCCCGGGCCCCGATCAGGGCGTAGAGGCCAAGGGAATCGTTGTCCAGGGCCAGGGAATGGACATCTTTGAAGCTGGCTATGCGAGGGTACTGGCCGTCTTGGCCATGGCAGCGGGCGCAGTTGTTCGCGACGATGGCCCCCACTGGCCCGAAGTCCTCCCGCCTGGCGCCACTCTGAATCCAGACACGGAACGTGTCGGTTTCGGCCGCACTGACATTGGGGGCCATGATGCCTTCCAGGGCGGCCAGGAGGTGGGGTTGGGTGGCTGGAGCGGATTGTCGCCCGCGATCCTGGCGGAGGGTGAAGGCCAAACCCCCGGCGAGAAAGGTCGCCAGGGCCAGGATCACGAAGGTGGAGAAGGCACGCTCTGAGATGGGTTGGTTCCGCAGGTTCATGGCCCATGGTACCAGGGCATTAGATTGCCTTACAAAACTCCGCCTCGCGGCCTCGTCGGAATTTGCTGGACGCTTCTAATCAATGGCTATGGGCCCCGTAGCGCGACTCCGCCGCATGAGGAAGAGCAAGGGGAAGAGCACGAAGCAGAGTACCCCCATGAACCAGAAGGTGTCGGCGAAGGCCATCATGCTCGACTGCCTGATCACGGTGCCATAGGCGACGCCCTGAGCCATGTGGGTGGCGTCCGCTGGGGACAGGCCTCCCCGTAACACGCCGAGTTGCGCGGCTCGGTCCATGAAGCCCTGGTAGGCCGGGTCCCCCGGCGACAGGTGGCTGATGAGGTTGGCCTGATGGAACTGGGATCGGCGGGCGAGCATGGTCGTGGCGAGGGCGATGCCCGTGCTGCCGCCGATGTTGCGGACCAGGTTCATGAGGCCAGTCGCATAGGCCGTCTTCTCCGGTGGGATGTGCTGGAAGGCGGAGACGTTGATGGGGATGAAGAGGAAAGCGAAGCCGAGGCTCTGCACCACGCGCGAGACCATGGCCGTCTGGAAGTCCACCTGCAGATTGAAGCCGGACATCTGAATGAGGCCCAGGCCGCAGGTGAAGAACCCGATGCCGATGAGCCAGCGGGTATCCACTTTCTTCAGCAGCATGGCCACGACCGGCATCATCACCATCACGGCCAAGCCGCCGGGGCTGAGCACCCAGCCGCTCAGCAGGGCCGTATAGCCCAGCATGGTCTGAAGGAAGATGGGCAACAGCGCCAGGCTGCCATAGAGCACGAAGCCCAGGACGAAGAGCATCAGGATGGACACGGCGAAGGTCCGGTCCTTCAGTAATCGCAGGTCCACGATGGGACGGTGCTTCCTCAGCTCGTGGAAAACGGCGAAGACCAGGGCCACGGCCGCCGTGATGGCGAAGAAGACAATGAAGCCCGAACTGAACCAGTCCTTGCGCTGACCCTCGTCCAGCACGATCTCCAGGGAGGCCAGGCCCAGGGTGATGAGGCCAATACCCAGGTAGTCGAAGCGGGCGCCTTCCTTGAGGGAGATCCGGTGGAAGGTGGGCGGATCATGCACCAGAGCGCTGGTGAGCGCGAAAGACAGGAGGCCCACAGGGATGTTGATGAGGAAGATCCAGTGCCAGCTGAAGTTGTCCGTGATCCATCCACCCAGCACCGGGCCGATGATGGGTGCCAGCACCACACCCATGCCGTAGACCGCCATGGCGGCGCCGCGTTTCTCGTGCGGGAAGGTCTCCACCAGGATGGCCTGGGAGATGGGCTGGAGGCCGCCACCGCCGAGGCCTTGGAGGACCCGGAAGAAGATCAGCCAACCCAGCGAGGGCGCAATGCCGCAGAGCAGGGAAGCCACCGTGAAGATGGACACGCAGGTCAGATAGAAGCGTTTACGGCCGATCAGGCTGGAGAAGTAGCCGCCCAGAGGCAACACGATGGCATTGGCCACCAGGTACGAGGTCAGCACCCAGGTGGTCTCCTCCACCGTCGCAGAGAGGTTCCCCGCGATGTGCGGCAGGGCCACGTTGGCCACACTGGTGTCGAGGACCTCCATGAAGGTCGCGATCATCACCGTGAGCGCAATGACCCAGGGGTTGATGTGGCGGTGGGAGGAAGTCACTGGGCGGACCCCGGTCTCATTGCAGGATTACCGTGGCCTCGACGTTCATGCCAGGGCGCAGGATCACCTTCTTGGCTTCCTCCTCGTCAATGCGGATCTTTACGGGGATGCGCTGAACGACCTTCACGAAATTGCCCACGGCGTTTTCCGGGGGCAGCAGGCTCATGCGGGAACCCGTGGAGCCGGCGATGGAATCTACGTGACCCTTGAGTACGGCACCATTCATATCCACCTTGACCTCCACCTCCTGGCCAGGCTTCATCCGGGCCAGCTGGGTCTCCTTGAAGTTGGCCGTGACCCAGGTGTTGTGCAGCGGAATGAGGGTGAGCAGGCCCTGGCCGGGCTGGATGGTCTGGCCCGCCTCGACGAACTTGCGGGTCACGACACCGTCCACGGGGGCGAGGATGTTCGTGTAGCCGAGTTGGAGGTCGAACCCTTCCTGAGTGGCCCGGGCTTGTTCCACTTGGGCCTGGGCTGAGGCCAGACGGGCCTCTGCGGCACCCACGGCCACCTTGCGGATGTTCGCCTCCTGTTGCAGGGAGCCCAGGCGCTGCTGGGCGCTCCGCCAATCGCCGTCGGCGACCTCGGCCTGGGTTCGGATGCCGTCGAATTGGAGGGCGGAGATCTCCTCGCGTTCTGCCAGAGGCTTCATCCTCTGAAGGTCCATCCGGGCCTTGTCCAGGCTGGCCTTCTTGGAGTCGAGGTTGGCCTTGGCGGTCTCCAGGTCTGAGCTCTGGGCCTGCTGATAGGCCACCCGTGCTCTCTCGACGTCGGCCTTGGCGCCTTCAAGCTGGGAACGGGCCTGGGCCAGGGCCGCCTTCGCCTGGTCGAGGCGGGTCTGGATGTCGTGGGGATCCACTGCGACCAGAGGATCCCCGGCCTTCACCGCCTGGTTGTCCTCGACCAGGACCTTTTCGACCGTGCCATAAACTCGGCAGGACACGGGCACGAGGTGGCCGTCCACCTGCGCATCGTCGGTACTCACGCGGTTGCGGGAGTAGAACCACATGCCCGCCGCGAGGAGCAGCAAGATGGGGGTGCCGATCTTCAGGGCGAGCATGGCGCGGGAGCCGTTGGCGGCGGGTTCCTCAGGGGTCGGCACTGGCTGGGTGGAAGCTTCTTGGTTCATTGGAGTCTCCATCAGCGGGTGAAGAAGGATTCGAGTTGCCCTGTGGCCCGGGCCAGATCCGCGCGGGACTGGTTCAGTCGGTACAGGGCGCTGATCTGGTTGTCATTGGCCCGGGCCAGTTCGTCCTGAGCGTTGATCAGCTCGATGTTGTTGCTCACGCCGGCCTCGAAGCGGTGCTGGGCCTGGGTGAGGACTTCGGTCGAAAGGTCCACAGCGAGGTTGGCTACCTCCACCTCATGGGCCGCCGCATCGAGTTCCGCCTGGGCAACTTGGACCTCATACCCGACCTGGGCGCGGATATCCTTCCGGGCTTCTTGAACACGACTCTGCTCGGACTTGGCGCGGGACACCTGCGCGGACACGAGCCCGCCCGTGAAGAGCGGCACGCGCAGGCCCAGCGATATCTGATAGGTGGTGGCCGAAGGCTGGGACTGTAGCGCCGTGGAACCGTAGAATCCTGTGGCAACCAGAGTGGGCAGGCGCAGGCCCTGGGCGGCTTCGCGCATGTTTTCAGCAGCCCTCTCGCGGGCGTCCAGAGCCGCGAGCTCGGGGCGCTGGGTGAGTCCGGCTTGATAGGTCTCCTGGAATCCACCCACCGGCAGGGCCGGAGCCGCGAGGGTATCCATCAACACGATGCTTGTGCCAGGTTGCAGATCCAGCAGGCGGGCCAGACCGGCCAGCGCGGTGAGACGCTGAGTTTGGGCCTGGATGAGCCGCTGCCGTTCCGTCTGGAGCTGGACCTTCGAACGCAGGGTGTCGAGCTTGGTGCCCACGCCCTGCTTCTGCTGGTTCTCCGCGAGTGTTGCCAGGGCTTCGGCGAGCGCCACCCGGGATTCGCCGGCCTTCACCGAAGCGCCGGCGCGGAGGGCGAGGAAGTACTGCCCCACCACCAGGGCGGTGATTTCTTCGCGCACGGCTCGGCCCTGGGCGTGGGCCGAGACTTCAGAGTGCTGAGAGGCCCGCCATTTCTTCCAGAGGGTCAGATCGAAAAGGGACACTTGGGCTTCCAAGCCCACCTGGCTCCAGTTGAAGGGGCCCACCACTTCCGGTCCATGGGGTTGGGGCATGCCCATCAAGGCATCCAGGTTGTACTTGTTCCGCTGACCGTAGGCCTGGGCAGCAACTGTGGGCATGAGAGCTGCGGCCGCAGATCGGCGGTCATCCCCACTTTCCGCGATGGTCAGCAGAGATTGCTGCACGCGGGGATTCTGATCCAACGCCGCCCGGATGGCCTGTGCAAGCGTCAGCTGGACGAGAGGGCTCTGCATGGGGATGAGTGCGGGTGTGGGCGCCTGTGCCCAGGCTGCAGTGGAACCCAACAACGCCAGGAAAATCAGGGAACCTCGGCCGAGAGCGTGGGGGACGCCAGACGCTCGAGGGGTGATGCGGTACATGAAAGCCTCCATCCGACTTGAAAAAAAACCTGGTCGAATCATACGTCGCCGCCGGGATGGGCCGACCGATGGGCGGGGATGGGCCGATTGGATAACAGCATGCGGGTGGTCCTCAGGGGTGATTGGGGTTGTCGGAAATCCGGATGGACTGCTCGCTGTTGGCTCGCATGCGGTTCAGGAAGCCCTTGAGCTGGTCCAGTTCAGTCCGCGAGAACCCCCTTAGGTGCGCGTTCAGAACTTTGATGGCCACCGGCGGCATGAGGGGGTACAGGTTCCGGCCCGCCTCGCTGAGTTCCAGCCGCACCACCCGGCGATCCTTGTCGCTCCTGGCGCGGCGGATCAGCCCCTTCTCTTCCAGGCGATCCAGCATGCGGGTCATCGAACCGGTATCGTAGCGGCTGAAGCGGCAAAGCTCGGCGGCAGTGGAGCCACAACCGGTGGCGATGCGCATCAGGATGACCCACTGTGCCCCGGTGATGCCCATGCCGGTCATTTCGCCGTCTAAAGCGGCCAGAAGCCGCCCGGACACATCCGCGATGAGGCGCCCAACGCTGTCCTCCGGGTTGTAGTTTGCGGAGGTGTACAGCAGCTCTGCCCTCCTTGGATCGGCCCTCATGACCAGAACCCCACATTTAATGCCTAAGCAATCACTGTCAAGGCAGTAATATAAGATGGACTATTTGGCCTGTCAACAGCCGGGTCGGTCCTGTTTTGACTTGTGGAGACAAAAATGGTCCCCGTGTCGATGCTGCTTCCCCTGCTGGTCTTTCCTGCCTGCGCCCAGGCACAGATCCCTGCGCCGAATCGCGACATCACCTTCCCGGGCTTTAACGCCTTCCCCCTGAAAGGCAGCGTGAAGACTGGGGGCGCCCATCCCTACTTTGCGGTGATGGTGGCCGGTTCTGGTCCCACGGATCGCAACTGGTCCAACCCGCTCATTTCCGTACCCAGCCACGGTGGGCGGGATGTCGCGGCGTGGTTACAGGCTCAGGGCATTGGATCCTTGCGTTACGACAAGCGCTTCATCGGGTCGAAGGATCCGAAGCTGGACATCTCGCTGGACGCTCAAGTGGGTGACATCAGGGCAGCGATAAGGGCCGCTCGCCTGCTGCCAGAAGCGACGGGGAAGAAGATTCTGCTCATCGGCCACAGTGAGGGTGCGCTGCTGTCGCTGCTGGCGGCCGGGGAAGCCGATGCGGCGCTGCTGCTGGCCATGCCGGGCCTCAGCATGGGGAAGCTCATCGTGGCCCAGGTGAAGGGCCAGCTGGAGGCCGCGGGCGCGCCAGCGGAAGTTTCGGCTTTGAATTTGGCCTACCTTGAATCAGTCCTGGGCGCCATCCGCAAGAATCAGGAACCGCCCCCGGCGCCGTCCGGTGTGGCGCCTGGCATCGCGGCCCTGGCGCACGGTCTCGCCCGGCCGGAGAGTCGAGGCTTCGTGCGCGATCTCCTCGATCTGGATCCCTGGGGTATGGCCCAACGCCTACCCATTCCCTGCGCCATGGTCTGGGGTGACCGCGACATCCAGACGTGGAAGCCCGACACGATTCCCCCTGAATTCAAGGGGATGGTGATTCAGATCCCGCAGGCCAACCACTTGTTCAAGCGGGAGACCCGCAAGAAATCCGGCCTTTCCGGAATAGCCGCCATGGCCAACTACGGGGACGACACACCCCTGGCTGATCTTTCACCGGTGGCGCTGTGGTTGGTGGCTTTGAAGTAGCTACTTCGCCTCTGTGGGAACGGGGATGAAGAGGGTGTGGATGCCTCCATGGTCGGAAGACATGCCCGAAAGGGTGAGGGTCTGGGCCATCCGCTCGCTGAGGTATTTGGCCAGGCTCGCCTTGCCGTCCCGCCGCGGGTGGTGCGGCTCGGGCATGAGGATATACAGGGTCCCGTCCGCGGCCAGGATGCCAGCCGGGGCTCCGTTGATCACACACATCGCGCCGCAAGCCTTGTGCCCCTCCCCGCGCTTACCCAGCTGGGTGTAGCAGGACACGTCGACGATTTCCCCGGTGATGGTGAGGGGCTTGCCTTCGGCGAGCACCTTTTTGTTTGCGTCGGTGGCGGCGGCCTCATAGGTGGTGGCCGACCAGGCTGGGGCCTGAGGTGCAGGCGCCTGGAGCAAGAGAAGACAGGCAATCAGTAGCATGGATCCCTCCCCGGGGAAGATCCTCAAGGTACACCCTGCCTTAGGTTGGGCAAGACCTCGAACGCAGTTCCTTCACCCTCCGGCCCGCTTCCACCCCTCCTTGCTATTCTGTCCACCCACCCATTCAGGAGGTCCCATGTTCCGCCTCGACGGCAAGGTCGCTCTCGTCACGGGTGCCAGTCAGGGCATCGGTGAAGCCATCGCCAAACAGCTCGCCGCCCAGGGTGCGACGGTGGTTTGCGCGGCCCGAACGCTGAGGAAGCTCCAGGAGGTGGCCGATGCCATCACCGCCGAGGGTGGCAAGGCGGATGTGGTGGTGGCTGACCTTTCAGATGGCGCCTCAGTGAGAGCCGCGGTGGCTACCACCATAGAGCGCCATGGAGCCATCCACATCCTGGTGAACAACGCCGGAATCACCCGCGACAAGCTGCTCATCCAGATGAAGGAGGAGGACTGGGACGCGGTGATCGACACCAACCTCAAAGGCGCGTGGACCGCCATCCAGGCGGCCACCAAGCCCATGATGAAGCAGCGGTGGGGCCGCATCATCAACATCGCCTCGGTGGTGGGCCAGATGGGCAATCCGGGCCAGGCGAACTATGTGGCCGCGAAGGCGGGCCTCATCGGTCTCACCAAGTCCGTGGCCCGGGAACTCGCCAGCCGGAACGTCACGGCCAACGCAGTGACCCCGGGCTACATCGAGACGGCCATGACAGCGGGTCTGTCCGCGGACGTGAAGACCGAATTCACCAAGCAGATCCCCTTGGGCCGCTTGGGCACTGCGGCGGACATCGCCTCTGCCGTGGTCTTCCTGGCCAGCGATGAGGCGGGCTACGTCACAGGCCAGGTCCTCAGCGTGAATGGCGGGATGCTCATGGCCTGAGCAAACCATGCTTGCCGGGGTACAGAACCTGTTCCGACGCGGCTGGGCGGCCTTCCGCTTCCGGCGTCATTGGCCCTGGGTGCTGCTGGCCCTAGGCCTGCCGCTCGCTCTGCCGCCGGTGGCCTCGGGTTGCGCGGCCGCGTTGGCCTGGATCGGAGGAATCGTACTTCTCACAAGGGGGCTGCGTTGGATCTGGGACAAAATCCTGTTCCGGGTGTCCCGGCGGCTGTGGGTGATCCTTGCTCTCATGTCCGTGCTGCCGGTGGTGGCTCTCGCCCTCATGCTCATGGCCTTGAGCTGGCTGGGCCTCGGTGCCCAGGTGAGCCGCTCAACCCAGCAGACTCTGACAGCCTGGGAAGAAGCCTTGAAGGCCGCCAATGCCGAGCCCACGGATGCCGCCGCCCGGCTGGCCCTGCGCACCTATGGCGACGCTCAGGTGGACCATGTACGAGGCCTCCCCGAGGGCGTATCGGACGCCTTTGTCGGCATGGTCTGGGCCGATCGCCTGGATGGTGGCCTCGATGGCACCCAGAAGAACACCGCTTACTTGAGAGCCGTAAGGAAAGAGTCCGGTGGCTTCCGGATCCTGTCTCTGAACGCCAGCATCCTCGGAGACCGGATCCAGGCGATGGCTGGCGGTTCGGTGCGGTTCCAACTGGTCCCACGGAAGCAGAACAGTGATCGGGACGAGGTCATCACAATCCAGACTGGTGACCGCGGCAAGGAACAGAAAGCACCGATCCTGGCGGGCCGAGGTGACGCCATTGGCACCTGGACCGTGGGGCAGCCCCTCCAGGGCAGGGTTCTGTTTGCCCCGTTCGATCTGCCCCCCCTGGCCTTCACGATCACCGACTGGTCCACGGGCCATGACCTAGTGCTCACCGCCACGCCAGAGACCAACCTTTACGCCTTGTTCGCGGGCTACCACACTGCTGAGCGGCAAGCGCTCTCCGAAGGCACTGTGAAGGCCATCGTGGTGGTCGCTCTCGTCCTGCTGGGGCTCATCCTGGCCCAGGCCTTGGCGACTTTCCTCGGGCTGGTCCTGGCCTGGTCCCTCGGACGAGCCGTCAACGATCTTCATGGGGGTGTGAAGCGGCTCAGCCTAGGCGATTTCTCTGCTCGCATCCGTCCGCGGGGGAAGGATCAGGTCGCGCAGCTCTCCTCGGCCTTTAACGAGATGGCCGCACGCCTCCAGACCGCGGCTTCTGAGCGGGAGGAACGTCTGCGGATGGAAGAGGAGCTTCGGGTGGCGCGCGAGGTGCAAATGCGCCTACTGCCTGATCTCGCGGCCCTTCACCTGCCCTCGGTGCGCGCGACGATCCTCCCGGCCCGCGAAGTGGCTGGAGACTACTACGATGTCTTTCCCCTGCTTGATGGGAGCCTGGCCTTCCTGATCTCGGATGTGAGCGGGAAGGGTACCAGCGCAGCTTTCTACGCAGCGGAAACGAAGGGGGTACTGTCCGCCCTGGACAAGCAGGCCCTCGATCCGGTGGCGGTGGCCGAGCGCCTGAATGCCATCTGGTGCCAAGGGCACGGACATCGCCTCTTCCTCACCCTGGCCTACGGCACCTTCCATCCCCGGACGGGGCAGTTCACGTTTGTGCGGGCCGGGCACCCGTCCGCCTTCCTGCGGCGTGCGGATGGCCGGGTCATCCGTTTGCACCCGCGGGGAATGGGCGTGGGCCTCAGTGCCAGCCGGTTCAAGGATGCGCTGGAAGCCTGCGAGGGGATTCTTGAACCCGGCGACAGCCTGATCTTTTACACGGATGGGTTATCCGAGGCCCAAGCCCCCGATGACACCTTCTATGGTGAGGATCGTCTGGAAGCTCTGCTTGGCCAACCCTCGGTGGACCTGCAGGCATCCATCCTCGCCGATGTGGCGGCCTTCACCCAGGGGCATCCCTTCGCCGATGACCTCACCTTGCTTATTTTGAGCCGCTGAACCAGGCCCAAAGGGAATGGATCAGCCACAGGCTCAAGCCGATGGTGTCCGGGCCAGCACTTCCAGCACGGTCCGTTCCAGGGCGCGCAGGGTGTAGGGTTTCTGCAGGAAAGCCGCAAGGCCGCGACCCATGAAGGCCTGGATGGATTCCTGCTCGTTGTAGCCGCTGCTCAGGATGACCGGCATGTTCGGATGGACCCGGCGGATGGCATGGAAGGCCTCGCGGCCGTCCATTTGGGGCATGGTCAGATCCATGAGGACCAGGTCCACCTTCACATCCGGCCGCTGGACCACCTCCAGGGCCTCCTGTCCATCGGCTGCGGAGAGCACGGTAAGCCCCATTGATTCCAGTACGGCAGTGGCGGCCTCCCGGATCATTTCTTCATCGTCCACTAGGAGGATGGTGGCCTTGCGCGCCACCACGGGCACGGCGATCTGGGTTGCTTCTTCCGCTTGCTTGGCCTCGCTGGTGGGGAAGAGCAGCTTGAAGGTGGTGCCATGGCCCGGCTCACTGTAGATCCGCATGCCCGCCCGGTGGCCCTTGAGGATGCCCATGGTGGCCGACAGGCCCAGGCCGCGGCCGGCGATCTTGGTGGTGAAGAAGGGTTCGAAGATCCGTTCCATCACTTCGGGCGCCATGCCGCAGCCAGAGTCACTCACTTCCATGGTGACGTAGGAGCCCGGCTGGAGATCCTGGCCCTGGAACACCTGGTCCAGGTAGGTCCGGTCCAGTTGGAGCGTCCCCGTGGTCAAGCGGATGGTGCCCTCGCGATCCCCGATGGCATCCGCCGCATTGGTCACCAGGTTCATGATCACCTGCTGGATCTGGGCGGCATCGGCCTCCACGGACGGCAGGCCCGGCGCCAGATTGAAGCGGAGGGCGATCTTCTTGGGGATGGAGACCTCGAGCAGGTGGGTCACTTCCTGGACCACGTGGTTTAGGTCGTAGGGGCGTACCACGAAGCGGCCCTTGCCGGAGTAGGCGAGCATCTGCCGAGTGAGATCCGCGGCGCGATGGATGATGCGTTCGAGGCTCTCCAGGTGGGGATGGGCCGGCGATTCCGGTGCCAGCTTCATCTGTGCGACGTTCATGTGCCCGAGCATGGCCGTCAGCAGGTTGTTGAAGTCGTGGGCGATGCCGCCGGCTAGCACCCCGAGGCTCTCCAGCTTCTGAGCATGCTGCATCTGCCGCTCGAGGACCTGCCGCGCCGCCTCACTCCCGCGCCGCTCCAACTCTGCGGCGGCCCGGGCGGAGAAGATCCTGAGCAGGGAGGCCGTTTCTCCGGGTACCTCGATGGGAGCGCGATGGATCACCGCCAGGTGTCCCTGGATCCGGTTCTGGGAATCCACCAGCGGGGCGCCGATGTAGCCCTGGGCCCCCAGATCCTTCAGAAAGGCCGGTTGGGAGAACTGCCCCTGCACCCCGCTGGGCACGATGCAGAGCTCTCCCTTGAGGGCCCGCTCGCAGGGAGTCCCGGCAACCAGGTAGTCCAGGTTCCCAGCGGGGGCGCCGTCCATGTAGACCGCCAATGTGCGCACCCGGCGACCGTCTTCTGCATGGACGATCTCGCCGATGAAGGCCACATCGGCGCTTGTGGCCTGAGCCAAGTGCCTCACTAGGTCCAGAAGAAATGATTCACCATAGGACCCGGCTACGCCACTGGCCACATGGAGGATCTGCTCCTCCCTGCGGCGTTTCTCGGCGAGTTCCTGCTGCAGGCCAGCGTTCAGGGTCCTGATCTCAGCGGTGGCCCGCTCCACCTGCCGCCGGAACGCCATGGCGACGAAGATGGCCAAGGCGAGCGCTGCGAGGGAGCCAGCCCCGAGCCAGAGGGCCCAGGCTGGGAGGCCCGCGGCGGGTTGAGGGGCCAGCCACCGCTTGAGGGCATGGTGGTAGCCCGAGGCCTGGTCCTGTCTGCCTTCCCGTAGATAGGCATCAAGGGCCTTCAGGAGGTCCGGATCCCGGCCCCTGCCCACAGCGAAATAGACATTGAAGGGACTGAAGACCACCGAGGTGCGCTCGACCCGGAACCGGGATTCCTGGGAGTATCCAAAGGTGTTGGTGACCACTCCGGCATCCAGGTGGCCGGACTCCACGGCCCGGAACACATCCTCGAAACTGCCGAAGGTCTCGTAGACGACCGGGAGATTGAAACCGGCGCACAGGTTGCGGAAGTGGTCCCCGTTGACATCGCCCTTCATCAGGCCCACATGCCGGTTCTGGACGTCAAGCACGGACTCGATTCCGGACTTCGGGCGGGCGTAGAGCAGGCTCCAGACCGTGAAGGAGGACTCGGCGCCATAGTCCAGATAGGCCTCCCGTTCCGGAGTGCGGGCCACCATGGAGAGAAGGGAGATCTCTCCGGAGCGGATGCGGTCCAGGCCCTCCTGCCAGGTGCCTGGGACGAACTGCAGGTCCCAGCCTTCCTTGGCTGCCACTTCCCGGAGCATGTCCGGGTAGAAGCCCCTGGCGATCCCGTCCTCCCCCATGAAGACGGCTGGTGCATTTGGAAAGACCCCGACCTTCACCACCCGGGGGTTGGCCTTCAGGACCACCAGGCTGCCCACTAGGAGGAAGGGCAGCAGGATTCGTCGTAGCAATGTGGTGGGAGAGAGTTCTATCAGCATGAACCGGCCTGTCTTCCTGTCGGCTCCGCCCAGGCCAGACCTGAGTTCCGTCAGTCCAGCGTGGCCTTGCGCTCGCCATCCTCCCAGCGCAGGCGCAGGCTGGCCCCGGAGGGGAGGGTCCCGGCCCGGGTCACGGGCCGCCCATCGGGTCCGATGGCCAGCACGAACCCCCGGTGGAGCGGACCCTTGGGGTCCAGGCCCTGGAGCCGTTCCGCCAGCACGGCAAGGCGCTGATCCCGCCGTTGGAGGGTCCGGAGGGCCGCAGGGCTCAAGCGACGCTGGGCATCGAGGATGCGGGGCAGGTCCAGATCCCCGGCCGCGGTCGAGCCGACGTGGGCCAGCCTCTGGCGGACCAGGGCCAGCCGGGCTGCCACCCCATCCAGTCGCCGGCTGGGATGGACCAGAGCCAGGCGCTGAGCTAGGGTCCCACACCGGGCCGAAGTTACCGCCAGCGGCTCCGACCGGTTCAGGCCGTGGTCCACCAGCAGGTTGAGGGTCGTCTCCAGCCCCCGCAGGCGCCACAGGGTCTTGGCCGTCAGAGCCTCCACGCGCCTGCGCAAGTCGGCGCCCAGGGCCGAGCGATCCGGCGTCGCCAGTTCCGCGGCCTGACTGGGCGTGGCCGCCCGATGGTCCGCCGCGAGGTCAACCAGGGTGGTGTCGATCTCGTGGCCCACGCCGGTGACGACAGGGATCCGGCAGTCCGACACGGCCCGGACGAGGTCCGGATCGTTGAAGGCCCAGAGATCCTCCAGGCTGCCGCCCCCACGCACCAGCAACAGGGCCTCGCAGCCCCAGTGCGGATCCTGAATTTCCTGGATCGCCAGCAGGGTCTCCGGCACGCACCGCTCCCCTTGGGCCGCCGCAGGTGCGATGAGCACGTGGATGCCCGGCGCCCGGCGGTCAGTCACCTCCAGCACATCGCGCAGGGCCGCACCCCCGATGGCCGCCACCACACCCAGCCGGCTGGGGAAGCGGGGCAGGGGCCGTTTGGGACGATCGAAGAGTCCCTGCGCCCGGAGGTCCGCTTCCAGCAGCCGCAGCCGCGCCTGCAGGTCGCCCACACCCGCGGGTTCGCAATGAGTCACGGCCAAGGTGAGGGTTCCACCTGCGACATAGAGGTTCAGGCTGCCCTTCAGCACCACCCGCTGGCCATCCGCCGGGCGATGCTGCAGGAAGCGCTGCTGACTGGCCCACACGGCGCAGGAGAGGGCCGCGCCCTCCTCCTTCAGCGTGAAGTACCAGTGCCTGCCGGAGCCGCGGAAGTTGGACACCTCGCCCACCACGCAGACCGCCGCGAAGGGTGGTTCCAGCCGCGTCTTGACCTGTTCCAGCAGACGCTTGACGGAGATGGGGGCGGCGTCACTCACGGCTTGCGGAAGCGCCCCAGGCCCACCGTGAGTCCCGTGAAGACCGTGTATCGGGGCGCCCCGTGGCTCAGTCCCACGTCCACGCCCGCATCCAGCACCAGCCGCTTGGAGACCTTGTAGGCCACGCACCAGAGGTTGGAGACGATGTGGTCATTCACGGGCGTGGCCTGGATGGCGTACAACTCGCCGGTGATCGACCATTGGTCGCTGAGATTCCGTGTGACGGAGACCGTGCCGGCGGTCTGAGTAGCTCGGCCACCGCCCAAGTCCGGCGTGAGGCCGATCCAGGATTCCAGCAGGTTCACGTCGATGTGGTAAGGGCCTGCATCCCGGCTGAAGATCAACGTGAGGATGTCGATGGGGGCGCCATTGCCAAGGCCCTGGGATGACGAGGCCGTGGGAAAGGTGTGGGCCAGTTGGATGGCCTGATCCGTGCCGAACAACCCGTCGTGGAGGTAGCACCATTGCACACCGAGATTCAGGTCACCGAGGCCCGAAGTCGTCGCGTCGCCGGCTGGCGCCAGCCGCAGGAATCCCGGTGAACCCAGCCGCAGTTCCAGATCCTTCACCAGACCGAACTTGAGGAGGGTGGGGGTCCCGAAGCTGGTGCTGTCATCGCGGAAGGTGCTCCGCTGGACACCCCATTCCAGCTCTGCGACACCCGGCTGGGTGGTAAGGGCCGGCGTGGCGAAGGTGGGGCGGTTGGGGTTCACCTCGATGGGTGGTTCCTCGGCCCACAGAGACAGGGAGAGCAGGAGACTAAGTGCCAATGGAATGCGCATGGGCCTTCAGGCTAACGGATCCTTGCTCGGTAAAGCTAGGCCTCTGCGCTTATTGATGGCACGGCTTTTTTCCCTAGTGTCGATGGCAGCGGGCCATGGCCATCAGTGGAACGCCGGGTCCAGAGGTTCTCAATCGGACCGCCTAGCAGTCCATGGCCCTGCCGAAACGTCCGGCGGATCCGGTGACGACGAAACTAGGCGGACTTTCCCGCTTGGATTTTTTATTTGGTCCCCGGGGATTACCCATATATGGTTCATGGTAGCTGATCCGGAGGTAGATAATGTTATTCAATGTCCTCGCAGCCACGCTGCCGCTCATCGTTCTGCTCATCGGCATCCCGCTGATGATGAAACCCGCGGCCAAGGTCGCGCCCATCGCGTGGCTGGTGACCGTCCTCACGGCCATCCTCGTCTTCCACTTCCCGGCCAAGGTGACGCTGCTGGCAGCCCTCCAGGGAGGCCTCACAGGCATCTTCCCGATCATGTACATCCCCTTCGGCGCCCTGGTCATCTACAACGTGCTGAAGGTCACGGGCTGGATGGACAAGATGCAGGGCGCCATGGCGAACCTCACCGTGGATCGCCGCGCCCAGGCCCTGCTCATCGCCTTCGGCTTCGGCGCCTTCCTCGAAGGCATCTGCGGCTTCGGCGCCCCCGTGGCCATTCCCGCCAGCATCCTCATTGGCCTGGGCTACAACCCCATGATGGCCGCGCTGGTCTGCCTCGTGGCCAACACGGGACCCGTGCCCTTCGGCTCGCTGGCCATCCCCACCGTGACCCTCGCCAAGACCACGGGCCTGGACATCATGAAGCTCTCCGAGATGACCGGCCGCTTCATGGCACCCCTATCCCTGATCATGGCCTTCGCCACGGTCTTCGCCATGTCCAAGTCGAAGGGCCTGAAGGGCGCCCTCGGCACCATCCTGGTCACCGGCCTCAGCTTCTCCATCACCCAGTTCCTCGTCTCCAACTTCATCGGTCCGGACCTCACTTCGGTCCTGGCGGCCCTCGTCTGCCTGGTTGCCACGGCCGCCTACCTGAAGGTCCAGCGGCACGCCGAGCCGTGGCTCTTTGAAGGGGATGCTCCAGCGGAAAACGTGGTGAAGGAATTCCACATCAAGGAGCTATTCCTCTCCTGGCTGCCCTACCTGCTGCTCGCTGTGCTCGTCATCGCCGTGAACCTGCCCAAGACCAAACCCTTGTTCGCCGGTGCCGCCCCTGGCTGGAACTGGCTGGTCATCAAGACCCAGATCTACAACCCAGGTAAGCTCTACTCCTTCACCTGGCTCCAGACGCCCGGCACCATCATGCTGATCGCCGGTCTCATCGCCTTCCCCTTCATGGGCATCAGGTACTCGGTGATGGGTGAGCAGTTCGGCAAGACCTTCAAGCAGATGATCCCCTCCTTCATCGCCGTGGCCTGCATTCT
>CAIYNT010000012.1 GCA_903927605.1 uncultured Holophagaceae bacterium | reverse complement strand
GGTGGCCTTCTGGGGCGAGCTCAGCGGCCTCACACCGGAGGCCGCCCGGGATCGTGCCCACGAGGTGCTCTACTTCGTGGGGCTGGACGAGTCCCGGTACCGTCCGGTGAGCGGCTATTCCACCGGCATGCGGCAGCGGGTGAAGCTGGCCCAGGCCCTGGTCCACAGCCCCGAGCTGATCTTCCTGGACGAGCCCACTAACGGCCTCGATCCGGACGGTCGCCGCCGCATGCTGGACCTGGTGCTGCGCGTCCACGCCGAACTGGGCACCGGCGTCATCCTGGCTTCCCACCTCCTGGGCGACGTGGAGCGGGTGGCGGACCAGCTGGTGATCCTCGACCAGGGTCAGATCAAGGCGGCGGGCTCCATGGCCGGCCTCCGCAAGGCGTTCGCGAAGCGCGTGGAGATCCGCTTCCTGGACCCACTGGACGCGATCCAGGAGGCCGCCCTGTCGGATCTGGGCACCGTGTTGGAGGCCCGGAATGGCCTCTATGACCTGGAACTGAAGGAGGCTGATTCCGCAGGTGTCTTCCGTTGGGCCCAGGTCCAGGACACCACGCTGGTGCAGGTCACACCCCGCCACGACCGTCTGGACGAAGTCCTCCTTCGTGCCCTTCATCCGCGGGAGGCCTAGCCGTGCCCATCTACGCGCCCACGCTGCCGCCCGCTCCTGACCTGCGCCTGGGGCAGCCGCCAGCCCTCGTACTCATGCGCTTTGACTTCACGCGGCTCTGGCGCCAGAAGATCGGCCGCTTCTTCGGTTTCGCCTTCCTCCTGATGCTGCTCTGGAAGGTGGCGCGCATCTATGTGGATCACCTGCTCCAGACGAATCAGGCTTTCCGGCCCATGCAGGATTTCGCGAGGACCGTCCTCACCCAGGGCGCCGCTTTCCAGGCGGACCTGCTGAATCCGGCCATGTACCTGCTCTGGTTCCTGGTGGCGCTGGTGGGCGGTGGACTCGTGGCCCGGGACACGCTCTACCGGGTGCGCCCCCTGATGTATGCCCATCCTGTGGCGCCCAAGGACTACCTGCTCGCCAAGCTGGGCTTCGCCTCGGCGCTGCCCTTCGCTATCCTGCTGCCCTTCGCCCTCCTGCCCTGGCTGATGTCCCTGGTGCTGGCGGGAACGAGCGGACCCGTCTGGGTCACGGCTCCCCTTCGTCTGCTGCCCGCCATGGCCATCAGTTCCGTGCTCATGGGCTCCCTGGCCGTGGGCGCCTCCAGCATGGCCGCCACGCCCCGGGCCGGCATCGGCTGGGTGCTGGGCCTTGTGCTCGGGCTGGGTACCCTGGCCTCCATGCTTCACGGGTTGACGGGACAGGTTGCCGTGCAGGCCCTGAATCCCATCGTGCTGGCGGAAGCCTGGCCCCAACTCCTGGTGGGGGTGGAAAAACCCCTGCTGGGCTGGTTGCCGACGCTCCTGGGCACCGCCCTCCACATCGGCCTCTGGACCTTCGTGGCCGCCCGGCGCACCCGGCCTTCCGAGGTGGTGATCTGATGATCTCCCTCGACCGTGCCTCCCTCCGCTACGGCCCCATCCTGGGCCTGAGTCCCACCACCTTCGAGCTGCCAGACGGCGGTGGCATCACCGGGCTGCTGGGCCCCAATGGCGCAGGGAAATCCTCGCTGCTGCAACTGCTCTCAGGTCTGCTGCCCCCCTCGGGTGGTGAGGTCCGGGTCTTCGGCGAAGCGCCCTTCCGGAACCCGGCGGTGCTCTCAAGGCTCGGTCTCGTACCGGAAGGCGACCGGCTGCCCACGGGTCTGCGCGCGGACCGCTGGCTCCGCATGATGGGCGAGCTGTCCGGCCTTTCGGGCGAAGCGTTGCACACAGCTTCGGCCCGCGCCCTGGCCACGGTCGGCATGGCGGATCGCGCCCACCTCACCTTCCCGCGCATGTCCAAGGGCATGCGTCAGCGCATCCGCTTGGCCCAGGCCCTGCTGCACGAGCCGGAGCTGCTCATCCTCGATGAACCCTTCAACGGACTGGATCCCGAGGCCCGCCTGACCCTGATGGCCCAATTGCGGGATCTCGCGGGGAGGGGTGTGCGCATCCTCGTGTCCAGCCACATCCTGGGTGAGATCGCCCAGCTCACGGATCGCATCCTGCTGCTGTTCCGCGGACGCCTGCTGGCGGAGGGATCGGTTACGGAGATCCGCCAGCTGCTGGATCGCCACCCCGTCGAACTGCGCCTCACGGGCGAAGCCCAGGTGTTGGCCCGCTGGGCCGTGGAGCAGCCGGAACTGGCCGGTCTGCGCATGGAGGACGGGGCGGTGGTGATCTCCGTGCGTTCGCCCCGGGACATCCTGCCCCGCCTACAGAAGGCCGCGGCGGAAGGAGGCATCCCGCTCCGCGCGCTGGATCCCCTGGACCTCAACCTGGATGCGGTCTTTCAATATCTGACTAAGGATCACGCCTAATGCTCTCCGGGGGTTCCACGCTGCGCGACTCCATGTATCACAACGCTGCGCGTTGTTCCCACGCGCCACAGGCTTGTGGACATGGAGCCTCCCCCCGGACCCCCGCGCTCGGCGCGGGCGAAGCCCACTCCGGGCTTACCTCACAGCCCACTAGGGGGAATTCATGACAGCCATTGCCCCACCTTCCCCCCTGACGGCCATCCGCGCCACGGCGCTGGGCTATGCGCCTCGCATCCTCCAGGGGCGGGGCTGGGTCCTCGCGGGCCTGGTGGTGCTTCCCGTGGGGCTCAGCCTGCTCATCTTCACCCTCATCCAGATCAAGGGCGGAGACGCCAGTCCTGCCGAGGCGGTCAAGGTCTTCCACGAGGTGCTCGTCAAGATGATGCTGCCCATCATGGCCCTGGTGGCTGCTCCGGCGGGCATCCGCGAGGACCTGGAACAGCGGACACTGCCTCTCCTGCTTGTTCGCCCCGCCCCAGCTTGGGCGTTGCCCCTGGGCAAGGGCCTGCCCTGGTTCGCCTGGGGCGCAATCTGGCTCATAGTCGGCGTTTTGGGCCTCCAGGTACTCGGGGGTGATCCGGGTCTGCTGCCGGGCCGCATCGTGGGCCTGGTGGGCGCCTGGTGGGGCGAACTGGCCCTGATGACCCTGGTGGGTCTCGTCTTCAAGCGGGGCACCCTCTGGGGCGCCCTGTACTTCTTCATCTGGGAACCGCTGGTGCGGATTCTTCCGCCCCTCCTCCAGCGCCTCACCTTCACCCACTACATCGAAAGCCTGGCCGGCAGCCGCGCGGCCGAGGTCCAGGCCAACCAGCTGCTGGCCCAGGAGCAGGTGACCACCCATCCAGCCTTGGCCATCCTCGCCCTGCTTGCCTTCGGCGCCCTCTGCTGGGCCCTGGCAGGATGGAAGCTATACCGGACGCCTGTGGGGCTGGCGGGGAGCGAGGCGGAGGGGTAGGGGCCATAGGCTATGGGCCGTAGGCTGTGGGAAGGGATTCCCGCGGCGTCCCAGCGGGCCGCAATTATTGATCAGTTTGGATCGTTCAAATGGGTCGGCGCCGGACTGAATCAAAGGTCGCGCCGCCTGCGGCGCACCAAGAGGCTTCCCCCCCCCCCCC
>CAIYNT010000011.1 GCA_903927605.1 uncultured Holophagaceae bacterium | reverse complement strand
GGCCCGCCTTGCCGTGTTCGGCTTCGACCACGTCCGCGTAGCCGATGCGGGACAGGGTGTTGATGATGATGCGCCGCATCGTCGAGGAATCGTCCACGATGAGGATCTTCACGGGGGCCTCCTGGAAAGGGTGGTGGAACAGGGTGTCAGAGAGAGGGTGGAGGCGCGGTGGCCTCCAGGAACTTCACAAGAGCTTCAAGGTCATCGGGGTAGACGTTCTGGAACTTGACGCCCAGCTCAAAGCCGCCGGAATCCATCTGCTCAACGCGGACAACCATGCCCAGGGCGACCAGGGGCCGGACCTCGGCGTCCTGCACCGGGCCGAAATGATTCTGAAACCGGCCCCAACCCGGAACTCGCAGCTCCAGCTTGAGCAGGGCACCCAGGGGATAGGCGCGGGGTGAATCCACCAACAGACCCCCGCCGGACACATCCTTATAGTTGCATGTGGCCGGGGCCTCCCCCTTGTGGAAGCTCAGCTCCTGGAAGCTCAGGCTGGCTTCCAGGGGGATCCGTCGGTACTGTCGGCGTTCCTGACTCATGGGCGTCCTCAGATGGGGCATCGGAGGGGGGGGATTCCAACTTGAATCCTGCAAATCCTGCCCCCAAGGTTCCCGGGCCGGGATCCGGCTGGGCTAGACTGGAAACCGTGCGCCTCCTCAGACAGGGACGCGCTCTGGAGGTTTCATGCCCGCTGTTCCAGACCCCAGTTCCCTGGATCCCGGCCAGATGGAGGCCACCCTCCAGCGCCTGGCGGCCGAACTGTTGGCCCTAGTGAAGCCTGAGGAAGAGGTGGTCCTGCTGGGCATCCGGTCCCGGGGTCTCCCGCTGGCCGAACGCCTGGCCGTCCTGCTGAGGGCCATCACAGGTGCCCCCGTGCCCGTGGGCTCCCTGGACATCACCCTGTACCGGGACGACCTCACCGAGATGGTGGGCAGCCCCATCGTGAGGCCGACAGAGATCCCCTTCACCCTGAAGGACCGCACGGTCGTCCTCGTGGATGATGTCCTCTACACCGGCCGGACGGTCCGCTCGGCCATGGACGCCCTCCTGGACCACGGCCGGCCCCACCGGGTGATGCTGCTGGTCATGGCAGACCGGAGCGGTCGGGAGCTCCCCATCCAGGCCGACTTGGCCGGACTCCGGGTGGAGGTGCCCCCGGGTCACCGCGTGGCCGTCCGGGTGAAGGAGATCGATGGCGAGGATGGCGTCACCGTGGAGGCCTGCTGATGCCCTCCGAACGCTACGTCTTCCCCCATCGGCACCTCCTCGGCATCCAGCCCCTCAGCCCCCAGGACATCACGGCCCTGCTCGACCAGGCCCAGGCCTTCGAGGAGGTCTGCGAACGGCCCAGCATCAAGATCGTCCCGGCCCTGCGCAAGAAGCTGGTGGTCAATCTTTTCTTCGAGAACAGCACCCGCACCCGGAACAGCTTCGAGATCGCCGAGAAGCGACTCTCGGCCGAGATCATCAACTTCGACGCCGACACCAGCAGCCTGAACAAGGGCGAGACCCTCATCGACACGGCCATGAACCTGCAGGCCATGCACCCGGATCTCATCGTCATGCGCCACAGCGCCCCGGGTGCCCACACCCTGCTGTCCCGACACATGAAGGCCAGCATCGTGAACGCCGGGGATGGGTCCCACGAACACCCCACCCAGGCCCTGCTGGACGCCTACACCCTGCGCAAGCACTTCGGACGACTCGAAGGCCTGCGCGTGGCCATCGTGGGCGACATCCGCAACAGCCGCGTGGTGCGCTCCAACCTCTGGCTGCTCACCCGCATGGGCGTCAAGGTCACGCTCGTGGGGCCACCCACGCTGGTTCCCCAGGAGTTGAAAGCAACCTGGCCTGGCATCGAGATCTGCCATGACTTCGACGAGATCATCCCCAGACAGGACGCCATCATGATGCTGCGCGCCCAGTTCGAGCGTGGCACCGGCGCCTACATCCCGGGGCAGGGCGAATACAGCCGCTTCTTCCAGCTCAATCCGGCCCGCATGAAGCGGGCCAAGAAGGATGTGGTGGTCCTGCACCCCGGCCCCATCAACCGCGGTCTGGAGATCACCAGCGACGTGGCGGACGGCCCCAACAACCTGATCCTCGATCAGGTCACCAATGGCGTCCCGGTCCGGATGGCCGTGCTCTACCTGCTCTCGAACCCGCATGGCGAGCAGGTGCCTTGAGCACCCCTGTCGAAGTTCTCTCCCGCCTGCTCTGGCTCCGCGACACGGCTGCCCTGCCGGACCGGGCCCTGGCCGATCAGCTCGGATTGGAACCCGAGGACCTGAAAGCTCTGGTCGATTCCCATCCAGACCGGTTCCATGAGTCCCTGGTGTTCCCCCTCACCACCGAAGAACGCCAGAGAATCCCGGGTGCCCCGATCCTGGCTTTCACCGAAGCCGGTGCCGCCCTGCTGACGGGCCTGCTTCCGGGCAAGGAACCTGCCCTGCTGGCCCTGCTGCCCGCCTTTGCCGAAGCCCGCCATGTGCTGACCGCCCAGGCTGAGCTCTCCGCCCGGGTCACCGCCCTGGAGCAGAAGCTCGAAGTCATCCTGAAGGCCGTCCAAAGTGACGAGGAAGGGGGGGGCCATGCCGAACACGCCATCGGGTTCGTCCCGGAAGACCTGCCCAGAGGCCTGAAGGCCAAACAGCGCTCCGAGAAAACGAGATGACTCACGCCATGATCCAAGGCCCCATCACCCTCCTCATCCTCGACGGCTTCGGCGACGGCCCCCGGAACGCCTTCGACGCCACCTTCGTGGCCGCCATGCCCCGGTTCAACACGCTGCGGAAGACCTATGCCACGACCCAGCTGATCACCAGTGGCGAGGCGGTGGGGCTGCCGGAGGGCCAGTTCGGAAATTCTGAGGTGGGCCACATGAACCTCGGCGCAGGCCGGGTGGTGTGGCAGGAGCTCACGCGCATCGATGCCGCCATCCGGCGGGGCACCTTCCGGGAGAACGCCGCCATCGGGGCTCTGCTGCGGGAACTCAAGGCCTCCGGAAAACGCCTCCACCTCTTGGGCCTGGTGAGCGATGGCGGGGTCCACAGCCACCAGAACCACATCGCCGCCCTGGCCCAGTGGGCCCAGGCGGAAGGCGTGCCGACTACCATCCACGCCATCACGGACGGCCGGGACACGGGCCAGAAGAGCGCCGACGGCTTCCTCCAGTGGCTCACCTTCCAGTTGCGGGCCTGTCCGCTGGTGACCATCGGCTCGGTCTGCGGACGCTACACGGCCATGGACCGGGACAAGCGCTGGGAGCGCACGGAGCAGGCCTGGAAGCTCTACGTGGATGGCGAGGCCCCCCAGCAGGCCCCGGATGCCCTGGCCGCCATCGCTGCCGCTTACGGCCGCGGCGAGACGGACGAGTTCGTGGCGCCCACCAGGCTTGATGCCTTCCATCCCTTCGCTGACGGCGATGGGGTACTGTTCTTCAACTTCCGCGCCGACCGGGCCCGGCAGTTGTGTCACGCCCTGGTGAATCCGTCTTTCGCCGGATTCACCCCGAAACACCGCCCCAAGGTGAAGCTGGTCACGTTCACGGCCTACGACATCGAACTCGAGCCCTTCCTGTCGGTGGCTTATCCGCCCCAAAGCCTGGATCTAATCCTCGGAGAGCTCATCAGCGCCCAGGGCTGGAACCAGTTCCGCACCGCGGAGACCGAGAAATACGCTCATGTGACCTACTTCTTCAACGGCGGGCAGGAGGCTCCCTTCAAAGGCGAGGAACGCCGCCTCGTCCCCTCGCCCAAGGTGGCCACCTACGACCTGCAGCCGGAGATGAGCCTTGCCGACGTGAGCCGGGGCCTGGAGGCCGCCATTCGCTCAGGCCAGTACCGCTTCCTGGTCTGCAACCTGGCCAACCCGGACATGATCGGCCACACCGGCGACCTGGCTGCGGCCACCATCGCCTGTGAGGCTGTGGATGCCGCGGTGGGGCGCATCGCGGACGCCACCCTGGCCATGGGCGGAGCCCTCTTCATCACCGCCGACCATGGCAACTGTGAGTGCATGCGGGACGAGGACGGCAACCCTCACACCTCCCACACCCTGAACCCCGTCCCCGCCGTCCTTGTGGCCGCGGGCTTCGAAGCACGGCAACTCCACAGCGGGGGAGCCCTCAGCGATGTCGCGCCCACCCTCCTCAAGCTGTTTGACCTCCCCCAACCCGAAGTCATGGATGGCAGGTCCCTGATTTGACGCCAGAACTTACCCAGGGCCCTTCCTGGAATGATGGAACCCAGGCATTCGACCCTCGGATGGAACCCGGACGATGAACGCCCCTAACACAGTGCCCGGAACTCGTCGAAACCAGCTGCGCTCGCTGGTCTGGATTGTCATTCTTTTCGACCTGATCGTAGCCACCCTGGCAGCGTTGACGCTGTCCAACAGCCGGCACCAGTACGTCGAGCGGGCCGAGGTGACCACCCAGAATCTGGCCCTGGTGCTCGAGCAGAGCCTGCTGGCCAACGTCCGGCAGATTGACCTGGTGCTCCAGTCCGTCCGCGATGAGGCGGAACGCATGGATGTCGCCACTGGAAGCCGGGGTATCAGGGCCCATGTCCAGGCCCAGTTCTCCCGGGTCCCCCTGCTGGATTCACTCAGGACCACGGATGCGGAGGGCCGGCTCGAGCCCTTCGATCAGGCGGACGGAAGCGCGGCGCTGGACCTGTCCGGGCAGGCCCTCTTCCAGTATCTGAGGGGGACTCCCCAGGCGGGGTTGTTCGTCTCCAGGCCCTCCCAGGAAGGGCCCGACGGCGCCTGGGTCATCAGCTTCGCACGGCGCATGGAGCATCCGGCCGGCGTGTTCCGCGGCGTGGTCGTCGCGTCGGTCCGGCTCGACCGCCTCACCCGGGAACTGGCCCAGGTGGACGTGGGACGATTGGGCTCGATCTCCCTGCGCGGCGCCGATCTGGAATTGTTGGCGCGCTACCCCGGGTACCCGGGACAGGAGAAGGGAATTGGGAACAGCCGGATCACCGGCGATTACCTGGTGGCCGTCCGCTCCGGCCGGGAAACCAGCCACTTCACGACCCCTTCGATCATCGACGGGCAGGTGCGCACCTACACATTCCGCAAGGTCCCCGGTCCGGTCTTCTACATCCTGGTCGGTCTCTGCCAGGAGGAATGCCTCCAGACCTGGCGGCACGAGACAGCCCTATCCACCATGGCCGTAGCTGGCCTAGTGGCCCTTTCCATCATCCTCGCCTGGATGGCCCGCTCCACCTGGCGGCGCCAGCTGGCTTCGCAGGCAGAGCGTGAGCGCCTGATCGAGGAGTTGACTCTGGCGCTGGCGGAGGTGAAGAGCCTGAAAGGCATGCTCCCCATCTGTGGCCACTGCAAGAAGATCCGGGATGACCAGGGCTACTGGAACAACCTCGAGTCCTATCTATCCAAGCACACGGACGCCACTTTCACGCACAGCCTCTGCCCGGACTGTGTCGGAGTTTTCCGAGATGAGATGCGGGTCCGGCGAGCCTCGAAGGGAAACGAGGGCGACGCATGAGCGCCGAGCAGGAGCGAAGGGCCACTTTGCCGCAGGCGAAGCCCGCAGGGCCTGGCACAGGAGGTGCGGCGTGAGCCCGCAGCAGGAGCGAAGGGCCACCGCGCAAAGCGCGGCCCCGCAGGGGTGGGGCACAGGATGTGCCCCATGAAGATCGCCTTCATCGGCACCCACGGCGTGGGCAAGACCACCCTCTGCTACGAGCTGGCCGCGGCCCTCAAACGGGAGGGCATCCATGTGGACATCGTGAAGGAGGTGGCGCGGCTCTCGCCGCTCCCCATCAACCAGAAAACCTCCCTGGAAGCCCAGACCTGGATCTTCCTTACGCAGATGGCGGAGGAGATCCGCTCGGGCAGCCAGCACGACGTGCTGGTCTGCGACCGCAGCGTGCTCGACAACTACGCCTACATGATGCTGGCCTGCGGTCGTCAGCTGCCCATCGAGCGCTTCATGCAGCACTGGATGAAGAGCTACGACCTGCTCTTCAAGGTGCCTTTCGCCGGCCAACTGGCGGAGGATGGGGTACGGGACACCGATACGTTCTTTGCCGAAGCGGTGGACCAGCTGGTGGACAAGCTGCTTGAGGAGCGGAACCTGCCCCATGAGCGGCTGGAGCCCGGTGCCCGCCCCGCCTGGATCGAGCGGGTCAAGCAGGTGGTGCTGAACCATCCCAAGGGGCAGAAGCGGCTCATCTGATGACCCGGGGGCAGGACGCTGGGACGGACCGAGGCCCCTTCTCCGATGGTGGCCCCCCCTTTCGGCATCAAAACTCAGCTTCCAGGGGACTCCGACCCGATACCAGTCGAGTGGAGATTCCGCCCATGAGCATCCGGCCCCAGCCCACGCAGCATGAGAAGGTCCTGGGAGACGATGACTTCATCGTGTCCAAGACCGACCTGAAGGGCATCATCACCTACGGCAATCGCATCTTCATCCAGATGTCGGGCTACTCCGAAGCCGAGTTGCTGGGCGCCCCCCACAACATCCTGCGGCACCCGGATATGCCCCGGGTGGTCTTCAAGCTGCTCTGGGACACCATCCAGGCCCAGCGGGAGATCTGCGCCTACGTGAAGAATCTGGCCAAGGATGGAAGCTTCTACTGGGTCTGGGCCAACATCACCCCGTCCCTCGATCGGGCCGGGAACCTCATCGGCTACTACTCCGTGCGGCGGAAGCCAAGACCCGAGGCCGTGCAGGTCGTCGAAGGCCTGTACCGCACCCTGCTGGAGGCCGAGCGCAAAGCCGGCGACGGCCAGGCCGGCATGAAGGCCTCCATGGCCATCCTCAACCAGACTCTCGAACAGAAGGGCATGAGCTATGAAGAATTTATCTTTGGGCTCTAGGGTCCATTACCTGGCCGCCACTGTCCTGGGGCTGCTCCTGATCCTCGGCCTGGCGATCTCCAGAACGGGCAGTATGTCATCCCCAGCCTGGCTGCTCTACGGCCTGATCGTCCTGCTGTCCGGGCTGACCCTCTACACCATCCAACGTATCCTGGGGGCACTGAACGGGCTGACCAGCGCCCTCAAGCAGGCGGCGGATGGCAATCTCGACCAGCGCATCACCCACATCAAGATAGGGTCCGCCACCAGGGACCTCGCCTGGGCGCTGAACGATCTCCTCGATCAGCAGGAGGCCTACTTCCGCGAGGTCGGATCCGCCTTCGCCCATGCCACTCTCGGCCAGACCTACCGCCTGGCCATGGACCAGGGGCTTCATGGTGCCTTCAAGGACGCCATGCTTCAGATCAATGTCTCCCTGGACAGCCTTGGCCAAGTACAGCGGTTGGCCCTGAAAGAAAAGCTGATCTCGCGGATCACGGACCTGAACTCCGGAAGCCTGATGGGGAACCTGAAGTCCATCCAGGACTACCTGCTGAACATGACCCAGGAACTGAACGTCGTAGGTCAGATCTCCAAGGGGACTGCGCAGGAAGCCGATGGCAGCCGGACCACCATCGAAGACCTCGTGACCAACCTGAACCAGGTGGCCGAGATGGTGACTGAAACCAATACCCAGATCGCCCTCCTCCACGAGAAGAGTGATGAAATCAACCAGATCGTCCAGGTCATCACTGACGTGGCGGACCGCACCAACCTGCTGGCGCTCAACGCCGCCATCGAGGCGGCCCACGCCGGGGACGTGGGCAAGGGTTTCGCCGTCGTGGCCGAAGAGGTTCGCACGCTCTCAGAGAACACCAAGGATGCCGCAGCCAGCATCGCCGCCACCATCGAGTCCTTTGGCCGGGCCACCACCCAGATGATCCGGGATTCGGAGCGGGTCAAGGAACTGGCCGAAGGCAGCCGTGGCGCCGTGACCGAGTTCCGCTCGCAGGTGCTGAAGTTCGCAGACTCAGCCAAGACCTCCTTCACCCAGATCAACAAGGCCCAGGACTTCAGCTTTGCTTCCCTGGTGAAGATGGATCACTTCCTCTTCATGCAAAACGGCTATCGCATCGTCAATCAGGGTGTGAACTCCCGTGAGGCTCAGCAGGTCCGCACCGATCACCACGGCTGCCGGCTCGGCGCCTGGTACTACGAGGGCCAGGGGGCGGAGATGTTCTCCCATGTGCCCTCCTTCGGCAAGCTCGAGGCGCCTCATGCCGATGTCCATCAGAACGTCCACGAAGCGGTCGCCCTGCTGGGCACCAACTGGGATTCCGATGCGGATACGCAGAATCGCATCTTTGGTCACTTCCAAGCCGCCGAAAAAGCCAGCGTCCAGGTGGTGCAGATCATCGACCGGCTGGTCGAGGAACGACACAACTTGGCCTAATCACTTCACCCCGATGTGAAGGGCCACAATGCCGCCGGTGAGGTTTGTCCACGCCACCTTCCTGAAGCCGGCCGATTCCAACTCCCCCGCCAGGGAACGCTGATCGGGAAAGGTGCGGATGCTCTCGGGCAGGTAGGTGTAGGCCGAGGCATCGCCGCTGATCCTGGCACCGATATGGGGCAGGACCTTCAGGCTGTACCAGTCGTAGAACGCCTTGAGTCCGGGGAACACCGGCCTGCTGAACTCCAGGATGGTGAGCTGGCCGCCGGGGCGGAGTACCCGCAGGAACTCGGCATAGGCCAGGGCCCGATCCTCCACGTTGCGGATGCCGTAGCAGATGGTGAGTCCGTCGAAGCTGGCCTCGCGGAAGGGCAGACACTGGGCGTCGGCATCACTGGAAGCCCAGATCCGGTCCGACAGGCCCTTCCGGCGAAACTTGTCGGGCCCCAGGCGGAGCATGGCGTGGGTGAAGTCCGTGCTGACCACCTCGGCCCCCCGCCGCGCCAGAGCCAGGCTGGAGTCCCCCGTACCCGCGGCCACGTCCAGGAACCGTTTCCCCGGTCCCGCCCCGCTGGCTTTGGCCATGCGCCACCACCACCAGAAATCCGCGCCGCCCGAGAGTACATGGTTCAGCACATCGTACTTCCCGGCGATAGCCGAGAACATCTGCTGCACCTGCCTGCCCTCGGGCATCCGGGCCTCCTGAATCTTTCATTGAAACAGACGCCGGGTCCTACCCGAAGTATCCGCGTTGACCGAAGGTAGAGGCTAGCCAAGAACCGCCTCGCCCCCCATCGTGATCCCTACCCAATCTGGAGGATCCGAGATGAGCAGCACCGCTATCGAGCAGGTCAAGGGGGGTAGCTTCCTAATGAACCCAGTCGGGGCCATGTCCCAGTTCACGCCGGAGGAATTCGGTGATGATGCCAAGGAGTTCGCCCGGGCCGCCAAGGCTTTCATCGAAGGGGAGGTGCTGCCCAGGGATGAGGAGATCGACAAGCTGGATCTCCCCCTCACCGTGTCCCTCATGAAGAAGGCCGGTGAGCTGGGCCTGCTGGGCCTGGAGATCCCCGAGGCCTATGACGGCATGGACGTGGACAAGCGCACGGCCATGCTGGTGCTCGAGGAGATGAGCAAGCAGGGCAGCTTCGCCGTGACCTACAGCGCCAATACCGGCATCGGCACCCTGCCCATCGTCTACTTCGGCACCGAGGCCCAGAAGCGGACCTACCTGCCCAAGCTCGCCACCGGCGAGTGGCTGGCGGCCTATGCCCTCACCGAAGCCGGCAGCGGTTCCGACGCCCTGGGCGCCAAGGCCACCGCCGTGCTCGACGGCGACACCTGGGTGCTGAATGGCTCCAAGATGTGGATCACCAATGCCGGTTTCGCCGATGTGTTCATCATCTTCGCCAAGGTGGACGGCCAGCACTTCAGTGCCTTCATCGTCGAGAAGACTGATCCCGGCATCAGCACCGGGGCGGAAGAGAAGAAGATGGGCATCAAGGGCAGTTCCACTCGCATGGTCATCCTGGAGAACTGCCGCATCCCCAAGGACCGCCTGCTGGGCGAGCTGGGCAAGGGCCACAAGATCGCCTTCGGGATCCTGAATATCGGCCGCTTCAAGCTCGGCCTGGGCAGCCAGGGCGGCATGAAGCGGATTCTCGAATACACGATCAAGTACACCGGAGAGCGGGAGCAGTTCGGCAAGCCCATCAACTCCTTCGGCCTCATCCAGCAGAAGCTGGCGGACATGGCCACCAAGATTTTCGTCTGCGAAGCCCTGAACTTCCGCACCATCGGCTACCTCGACGATGCCCTCCACGCCACCAGCTGGAACAGCCCCACCGCCGGTGCCGACAAGATGGCCGCCATCGATGAGTACGCCATCGAGTGCAGCATCTCGAAGGTCTGGGGCAGCGAAGCCCTCTTCTGGGTGGCGGATGAGGCGGTGCAGGCGTTCGGCGGCTACGGGTTCAGCGCCGAATACCCTCCGGAGAAGGCCGAGCGGGACTGTCGCATCAACCGCATCTTCGAGGGCACCAACGAGATCAACCGCCTGCTCATCGCCGGCACCCTGCTCAAGCGGGCGATGAAGGGCGGCCTGCCCCTCATGCAGTTCGGTCAGCAGGTGGCCAAGGAGATCTCGAATCCCATCAAGGCCGAGAGTTTCACGGGCCCCCTCGCCCGCCTCAAGCATGGCGTGGAACTCAGCAAGCGCCAGTGCATGCTGGCGGCCGGTCTTGCCGTGCAGGTACTGGGCCAGAAGCTGGTGGACAACCAGGAGGTCATGGCCCGCATGAGCGACATGCTCATGGAGATCTACGCCATGGAAAGCGCCGTGGTCCGCGCCGAGCGCATGGTAGAGGAGGGCCACCGCTGGGCGCAGATCGCCCGGGACATGACGGAGCTCTACGTGAACGAAAGCTGGCACAAGGTCCACGGCAATGCCCGGATGCTCTGCGCCGACGTGGTCGAAGGCGAGGCCCTGCGCCACGCCCTGGCCGGTGTGAAGGCCTTTACCGAATTCCACCCCACCAGCAGCGCCCGCCTGCGCGGACGCATCGCCAGCGAGCTGATCCAGAAGGGCATCTACCCGATCGAAGTAGCCTAGGCACTGCGCTGCCGTGGCACGGCGGCGTCAACAGCAGGGCCCCAAACGGGGCCCTGTTGCATGTCTGGATGATGGAAAAGCCAAACCCTATTGATGCTTCTCTTCCTTCGGGCGCTCGCGGGGCGCCTCTTCCCTCCTGGGTGCCGGGCGGGGTTCCCGTTCGGCCATCGGCGCCTCCGGGCGGTGTTCCTCCAACCGGGGCCTGGGCTCGAGGCCCCTTTCCCGGGATACTGGATCCACGCGCCGTTCATCCATGGGCCGGGGACGCGGTTCCGCCGGGCGTTCCCGCAGAACGGGATCAGGGCGTTGCTCGTCGATTCTGGGACGCGGCTCCACTGTGCGCTCACGGGGGGTCGGGTCCAGCGGCCTGGTGGGCACAGGCCGGGCATCCAGGCCACGATCCCTTGGGGCGGGATCGGGGCGGCGCTCGTCGACATGCGGACGGGGCGCCATGGCGTGCTCATTGGCCACCCGGCCACGGTTCTCGAAAGGCTGCCTGGGCTGGTCGCCGCCACTCTGGAAGCGGGCTCCGGCATTCGGCGGGGGCGTCAGGTCGCGACGGAGGATGGTCCGTCCCGTGGTTGTCTGGGCCTGACGCTCGTAGGTGACCAGCCGCTCACGATGAACCTCTGGACGGAAGGCCGTCTGGATCTGGCCGGGATTGCGGAATTCATTGCTCGAGACCATCAACGGAGAGCGTTGCCAAAGGGCGTGGAGGTCGCGACCCATCCCGGGCCCGCCGTTGAAGGTGCGGATGAGGCGCGCATCTGCGTAGATGCGGGTGTGGACGTTCGGCGCATTGATGAAGTTGATGGACACCACGTTCCAGGCGTAGCCACCACCCCAGGCGCCATAGCCCCAGTGGCAGGGGGTGTTGTAGTAGCCGAGGGGCGCCCAGCCGCAGTAGCCGGGCGTGTAGTTCCAGGCCACCCAGGCCGGGCTGTAGTTGACTCCCGGGATCCAGAACCAGCCCGCGCCCACGGCCCAGTGCCCAGTGCCAGCGGCCATGATGGTAGGCGACGTAGGCCCAGGGTTCGTCTGACACCCAGGTCATGCCACCCGGGTAGGGGGCCCAGCGTCCATCGTAGTAGGGGCGCCAATCCTCGGCGACCCCGGCCGGCTGCCAGACATCCCCGAATTCGTCCGAATGGAGCCAGCGGCCATGGTTGTCCAGTTCGTCGGCATAATAGCGGAGTTCGGTCGGCACCCGATCCCAGCTCTCGCCGCGCTGGACCACCACGGCGCGATCACTCCAGTGGTCGAAGTCATCGCCGTCATAGGTGTTGAAACCGCGCACCCGATCGAGACCGTCCTGAGGGCTGTACACCGTCAACCGCTCGCCCGCAGTGATCCGTGCTTCGTCCCGATCGTTGGCGAAGGATACGCGGCCGCTCACAACTTTCAGCCGCACGATTCTGTCCCGTTCTCCCTCGATGCTGAAGGCACCCTTGTCGAAGCAGGTGACTGAACCCGACTGTGTATCCACGCGGAAACGGGCATCGGTCTGGCCCCCCAAGAGCACCCGAAGCCGCCCGTAGTCCAGGCGGAGGAGCACCTGCTTCTCGCCTTTCCGATCGGTGAAGAGGGTCGCCACGGTGAAGCGCGTGGCACCACCGAAAGCCACGCGGGTGCCATCGCCCAGTTGCAGAACGCCACGGCCGCGGCTTTCCACGACATCGCCTTCTGCAATGGGTGTGCCTCGGCTCAAAAACTCATCCAGATCGCCCTTGCGGATGTGGACCTCGCCCTCCACAGCCCGTACCATGGCATAGCGTTCCGGTGCTTCGCCCTGATAGGAATCTTCTTCGCCCGGTGGCAGTGGCACTTGGGTCGGAGATGGCGGTGGAGGCTGCGTTGGAGAGGGCGGCAGGCCCTGGGGAGCCGCCACAAGAAGGACTGCGGGAAGCAGCAGTGCAGCGAGTCTGGAGTAAGGGAAAGTCGAGTTCATGGGCCCTCCACAGGAATGGATGCCGTGTCCCGATGGGTCGGTTCCAAGGGTGTGAACAGCCAGGGTCGTGCCAACTGAATCGCCAGCCTTACTAAGAGGTCGTAACAATACCCCACGGCGCCGCGCGAGGGGTGCCGGGCGAGCCAAGCAAGGAAGGCGAGTGGCAGCGTAGCGGGTACTACGCGAAACGAGCCTGACGAAGCGTGGTGACGCCCGCCACCCCTCGCCCGGAGGGATGAAGCCAGGCCCGGGCGCCCCGCGGCGTCAGGTCCCTTGAACAACGAACCACGTTGCCCTGCGGGCCCTTCCTGGCGGTGCATCCCGCTTGGCTTCATCGCGGCATCGTCGGGTGTTGTTACGACCTCTAAAGCCTCAATCCTTGGGGAAGGGGATAAGGGCAGTCCCAGCAGTCTTGGAGCGGTCAACATGGGGGCCCAAGGCCGCCAGGCGCGGCAGCAGACCCATCCAGGGGATGGACCATTGTCGCGGGGCTCCCCGGTCCACTTCTCCGGCCAACACCTCCAACCGGTCCGGAAGAAAGTGCAGACTGAGATCCCGCCCCGGCGGCAGAGGCAGATGCACCGCCCACGCGGTGGCGGGATGGACTACCGTCAGGAAGCCTTCGCCGTCCTCAAGGATCCAGAGCAGGCCGCGGAGGAAGGGCCGGAAGTCTTCTGCGCACCACCGCAGCCCACCCAGCCCCTGACTCAGCGGCGAGTCCGCGGGGAACAACCAGGAGCCGGACGGCGGATCAAGAGGCAATCCCCCATCCCGCCAGGCCTTCAGGGGACGCCCGGGAAGGCCGGTCTTGAGCCGGATGATCCCCCGGGCATCACGGACGCTGAGGGTGCCGTCCCCGGTGAGCCTGGCCTGCAAAGGGCCCGTCGAGGGCGTCGGGTTCCAAGGTGTTTCGACTCGAACCGGGCCTGGCCCTGCCTGCCAATCCAGGGGGGAGATCCGCTCCCAGGAGAGGGACGGATGCCCTTGGGCGATGAGGCTGGACGCGGCCAGAGCCGCCCCGGTCATGAGGAGGGTGCCCAGCCGCACAGGGCCTCCAGATTGCGAGTGGTCAGTTCTGCCAGTTTCAGGGCGGGGATCCCCCGCAATTCCGCCACAGTCTCGGCGGTGAACCTCACAAAGCCCGGCTCATTGGGTTTCCCCCGGTAGGGTACCGGCGCGAGGAAGGGCGCATCGGTCTCCACCAGAATGCGGTCTGAGGGGGCCCAGGCCGCCACGTCCCGCACCGCCTCGGCCTTCTTGAAGGTGGCGATGCCCGAAAAGCTGAGATAGAAGCCCAGGTCCAGGGCTCGCATGGCGAAGGCACGGTCCTCGCTGAAACAGTGGATGATGCCGCGCACCGCATCGGCCCCCTCCTCCTCCAGGATGCGGAGGGTGGCTTCGGGGGCCGACCGGGTGTGGATCATCAGGGGCTTCCGGATGGCCTTCGCCAGGCGGATCTGGGCCCGGAACACAGCCTTCTGGTCCTCCCTCGAACTCAGGTCATAGTGCCAGTCGAGGCCCGTCTCGCCGATGAAGCGCACCGAAGGATCGGCCACCAGTTCCCGCAGGGCGGCCGCCACCTCCGGCGACCAGCTCTTCGCCTCGTGGGGGTGCACGCCTAGGCTGGCCTGGATGCCCGGGATCCGGGTGGCCAGGTCCAACACGACCCGGGAATCCTCCAGATCCGTGCCCACGGCGATGAAGCCGGTCACGCCGTGGGTTCGGGCCCGCAGGAGCGTGGCTTCCACCTGGTCCGCAGCCAAGTAGGAACCCGTGAGATGGCAGTGCGCGTCCACAAGCATGGCTCCATGTTCTCACGGCGGCCCGATGACAGCCGCGTTCCTGCTGTCTCAGAAATCCCGGAAGAACCTGGAATCAACCCAGCCGTTTCCGCACCAGGCGCGCCACGGGCACGCCGCCCTTCAGGTGGCTCTCGATGATCTCGGGCACATCAGCCGGCGTCACATGGGCGTACCAGACCCCATCGGGGTACACCAGCACAGCGGGACCGATGGCGCAGAAGCCCACTGATCCGCAGTGGCTGCACTGCACGGCACCGGCCCGGTTGCCCTTGTGGAAGAGCAGGTCCTCCTCGATCAGCTGGGCCTTGAGGGCTTCCAGCACGGCTTCGGAACCACGGGCCGCACAGTGTTTGGCTGTGCAGACGAGCACCTGCCGCTGCAACGGGTGGCCGATGATCGGCGATACGGCGTCATCCTCCTCCGGAGACGGCAGTGGTCTTGGATCGGTCATCCCGCCCTCCCTTTGCGGCTCCCACGATAGCAGGCCGAAGAAGCAGCTTTCGCTGGCCAGAAAGGCATTGGCGGAAATCCCGTCAACCCCCTGCTGGACAAAGGCTTGTCCCGCGTCCAGCATGGGTTCATGCGCGCCCCCACAACCATCCTCCTGGTGGATGACGAGCCGGGCATCCGGCGGTCCCTGGGCGAAGCCCTGAAGGACGAGGGCTACCATGTGGTAAAGGCCGAGCGCGGCGAGCAGGCCATCGACCTGCTGCACAACCCGGATGGGGAGGGGCTCCAGCTCATGCTGCTGGATGTGTGGCTGCCGGGCCAGGACGGCCTGGAGACCCTGAAGCAGGCCAAGCAGATCCGACCTGAGCTGCCGGTGGTGATGATCTCGGGCCATGCCAGCATCGACACGGCCCTGCAGGCCACGAAGCTCGGCGCCTTCGATTTTCTCGAGAAGCCCATCGACCTCGACCGCCTGCTCCTGGTGGTGGGCAACGCCCTGCGGCAATCGAAGCTGGAGCAGGAGAACCAGCGGCTCCTGGCCGAAGTGGAGGGCGGCCGCTTCTTCCTGGCGGACAGCCCGGCCATGAAGCGGCTCCTGTCCGACGTGGCCCTCGTGGCACCCACGGAGGGCCGCGTGCTGCTCACCGGCGAGAACGGCAGCGGCAAGGAGGAGGTGGCCCGCCTCCTCCATGCGCAGAGTGCGCGAAAGGACGCTCCCTTCGTCGAAGTGAACTGCGCCGCCATCCCCGAGGAGCTCATCGAGAGCGAGCTGTTCGGCCACCAGAAAGGCGCCTTCACCGGCGCCATCCGGGATCAGAAAGGCAAGTTCCGCGAAGCCGAGGGCGGCACCCTCTTCCTCGATGAAGTGGGCGACATGTCGCTCAAGACCCAGGCCAAAGTGCTGCGCGCCCTCCAGGAGGGCCGCGTGGAGCCCGTGGGCGGGGGCGGCGCCGTGGGCGTGGATGTCCGCGTCATCACGGCCACCAACAAGGATCTGGCCGGTGAGATCACCCGGGGCCGCTTCCGCGAGGACCTTTACTTCCGCCTGGCGGTGGTGCCCCTCCGCATCCCGCCCCTCCGGGAGCGCCCCGAGGACATCCTACCCCTGGCCGAGGCCTTCATCACCCGCATCGCCCACCAGTACGGCCGCCCGCCCAAACACCTCGGACCCGAAGCCAAGGACACGCTGCTGCGCCACGACTGGCCCGGCAATGTGCGGGAGCTGAAGAACCTCATGGAGCGCGCCGTCATCCTGGGTCGCGGCAGCGAGATCGGCCCCCGCGATCTGGGCCCCCTGGCGGCCCGCCACCTCGCCGAGCAGGACCCCTTCTCCTTCCCCGAATTCGCCAGCCTCAAGGACGCCAAGGACTGGTTCGAGACCCAGTACCTGCAGCGCGAAATGCGCCTCCAGAACAGCAACATGACCCGCGTCGCCGAGCGTGTGGGCATGGATCGCTCCAACCTCTACAAGCGGCTCAAGACTCTGGGCATCGAGCCCAGGGAGAGCTAGGCCATGAGCGACAAGAAGTGGTTCAAGATCGGGGAGGCTGCTCAACTCGTAGGCGTGGGCCCCAAGGATCTGCGCTACTGGGAAGATGTCATTCCCGACATCAAGCCCCGGCGCAGCAAGGGCAACCTCCGCTACTACCACGTGGACGAGCTCCCGCGCCTGAAGCGCATCAAGGGATGGCTGACCGAAGGCCTCACCGTAGCCGACTGCGCTGAGCTGCTGGCCCACGGCCATCTCGTCCAGCGGCTGGATCTCGGCCTTGAGGCCGACGAATTGCCCGCCGCCCCCGCCCAGAAACCCAGGCCCACCATCCCGAGGCTCCTCCGCACCAGCTCGGACCTGCAGCCCATCCTCAAGTCCGTGCGGGCCCTCCATGAGCGGCTGTCCGTCCCACCGAAGCGGTTCTGATCAAGCACCGTACAGCAGGGTATGCCGAACGCTCTCAACCTTGACCCCAGGCACCGTAGGGGCTAGAGTCAGTAGTTCACGGCGCGTGGCGCAGCCTGGTAGCGCACTACCTTGGGGTGGTAGGGGTCGGAGGTTCGAATCCTCTCGCGCCGACCAAAACACCAGAGGGGCCCTCATCGAGGGCCCTTCTGGTGTTTTGACTGATAGGTCGAGAGGATCCGGACCTCCGAGTGGGATCGCGGAGACAGCGCGGGGCGCTGTTGGAGCGAGACCGGCACACGGCAAGGCCGGGTGCGTTCGAGTCCTTGCTCCGGTGTGTCGGTGCCAAAACGGAGAACGGCCGAGCCCGTCTGAGCACGATGCCCAGGCCGCGGGACCTGACGCTGGCGAAACCAGACGCCTCCGGATCCGAGCCCAATGTGAGGCCGCACAATAAGGAGGGCGGCCAGACTCCACGAGCCGAAGCAAGTCCGGTACACGGTGAAGCCTAGATTCACTGGATTGGTTCCTCCCCAAATTGTCGTAAAAATGGTTGGCGCCATCTTTTTCAGATCGGATTGCATCTCTCAGGGACGATCATGTTCAACTTATTCCTACCTCTTCTCGCCATGACCCTGGTCGCGCAGACTCCGACTCCCACTCCGCCCAGCCCGATGACTCCCAAGCCTTTGGCCATGCCCGGCAAACCCGCCGCCGTGGCCCCGGAACCTCCGGAAGAGGAGGTGATCGCCTACCTGGGGAAGAAGAAGATCCTGTATGGCGATTTCGTCAAATGGCTGGGATTGATGGCCGGGCCCCGCGCGGAGATGATCCGGAAGAACCCCGCCAACCGCGTCCAAGGGCAGAAGCAGTACCTGGAATTGCAAGTCCTCGCGGCCAAGGGACGGAAGGACAACCTCCAGACCACCCTGGAATTCAGGGCCTACCTTGCCGCCCTGGAGCAGCAGTGCTATGCCAGGGTCCTCATGGACGAGGACCGGCCAGGAAGCCCCGCCCAGAAGCTGAAGGCCAAGGCCGAGAACCCCACCGAGGAAGAGGTCCGGGCCTACTTCACGGTCAACAGTGAGCGCTATGCCTCCCAGGAGAAATTCACCGCCCGCCACATCCTGGTGAGCATCAAGGGGAAGAACGGGGGCCAGGGCCCGACTGAGGAAGAAGCCAAAGCCAAGATTGCCAAGATCCAAGAGGAACTGAAGGCTGGCAAGAAGCTGGAGGACCTCACGAAGGACTACTCGGACGATCCCGGCAGCAAGGACAAGGGCGGTCTTTACACGGACATTCCCTACGGACGCTTCGCCAAGGAGTTCGAGGAGGCGGTCCGAAAACAGGAAATCGGCCAAGTTGGAGAACCGATCAAGACCACCTTCGGCTACCACCTGATCCAGGTGATCGCCCGCCACCCCAAGGAGCCTGCGGATTTTGAAAAGGTGAAGGACAGTGTCCGGAAGCAGATGATTCCTGAGCGCCACGAGAAACTGAAGAAGGAATTCCTGGATCAGGCCAAGAAGGATGTGGCCTTTCGGGAGATTTCCGGAACCCCAGCGCAGCCTGAAAAACCTCTGGCCGTGCCCCAGGCCCACTGAGAGGACCAGAAGGGTGGACTCGCATCAAGGTGATGCTGTCCATCGCAGAGCAAAGGCCGACAGGCTCGAATCCCGCCTAGGTGTGGACGCTCACTTGGGTCTCACCATTGGCACGAACCGCACCGGCAGCACGGCCTGGGTCTCCAAGCCTTCCGGGTGTTTGCGCAGCAGGTAGAGTTCCTGGACGCCATCGGTGGGACCCACGGGCACGATCATCCGGCCGCCCACTTTCAGCTGATCCACCAGGGCCCGAGGCACCTGTTCTGGCGCACAGGTGACGATGATGGCATCAAAGGGCGCGGCCTCGGGCCAACCAAGATAGCCATCCCCAGCGCGGACTTGCACGTTCCCGTAGCCCAGTCGCTTGAGGTCCGCCTCCGCGCGCCGGGCCAGGGGCACCACGACCTCGATGGTGAAGACCTCGGCCACTAGGCCCGACAGCACCGCCGCCTGATAACCCGACCCCGTGCCGATCTCCAGGACTCGGTCGGCGGGTTTCGGGTCCAATGCCGCGGTCATGAAGGCCACGATGTAGGGCTGGGAGATGGTCTGGCCGTGGCCGATGGGTAGGGGTCCATCCTCGTAGGCTAGGCTGCGCTGGGAGATGGGTACGAATTCGTGGCGGGCCACCCGGGCCATGGCCGCGAGCACCCGGCCATCCTGGATGCCCCGAGCCGCGATCTGATCACGTACCATGCGCGTCCGGGCCGACGCGAAGGTGGCCTCCGCCGCAGTGTCGGTGGGCGGGACCTGGGCCGAGTCGAATCCCCCGAAGGTCAGCATCAAGGCCACTCCCAGAGGCCATCGCATGGGTACGAGGATAGGTCCATCCGGGTCCTGCGCCAGCGCGCCTCCCCAGATGGGGAGGCGCATGCCCTTCCCGAAGGGACACAGGCCTTCAGCCCAACGTGAATTCGATGTGACCCCCCACGCCGCCGGTCCAGCTCCGCAGGCGCCAGACGGTGAGCAGGGCCTTCGCCCTAGCTGCTCCCGGGAAGGAGCAGCTGAAGGTCACCGACACCACCTGCCCCAACCCATCCACCTTCAGGATCAGCGTCGTTCCGGAGGGCAGCCCCGACAGGGCGGCGGTCAAGGCGGGATCCATGAGGCGCGCTTCCACTTCGTGATGGAGGGAGGCTGGATCCGAGGTGCCCGTGATGCCGGAGAAGGACCGGACGCGAAGGGTGGAAGCCTCCTCCTTTGCCTTCTCTTGCCGGGCCACCTTGTCCTCAGCCATCACTTCGATAGCCGCGGAAGCAGGGGCGGAACGCTTCATCATGGGCGCGGGTGCACAGGCCATCGAACCCCCGACCACCCTACCGATGACACTACCGGGCAGGCCGCCCACAGCCGCATCGGACACGCCCTCGGACAGGGGCAGGGGCTGGGTGACGGTGGTGGATCCGCCGGTGTTGCGCACCTGCGTGTCCACGGCCACAAAGGACGTGTAGGCCGTCAGCAGATGGTAGGCGAGGCCCAGCCGCGTGACCTCCGCCTTTCGGTCCCGATCCTGGCCGAACTGGTCATAGTCCGACAACATCTGGATGCGCTGGCGGGCCCAGAGCTGGCGCAGGGCGCTGTGATCTCGGTCCCGGACCTTGCCGACTTCAAACGTCTGGCTCCAGGGCCCGGCGCCACTCAGGCCGGACAGCGTGACCGTGCCCTTGGCCTCGCCAGTCCACTTGCCGAGGCAGAGCACTGGGCGGTCCGCCAAGACATCCGGCAGCTGCAGGGGCTCGAGGTCCTGGATGTGGAAGCCGTTGGTGGTGAGCTTCAGGTTCGTGAGCACAGGCGAACTGACGTAGGCTCGGAACCGCTCAGCCTCGGCGGCGGCCTGCTCGGCCTTGGTGATGACGAAAGCCTCGCCCTGCCCCGCGTGGGCCATGCCCTCGATGAGGTGCCGGTTCACGGAGGAGCCGATGCCGAAGGTAAAGAGGTTCGCCGAGCCCAGGTTCTTCCGGATGATGTCGAAGACCTGGCCGTCGGCGCTGACGTAGCCATCCGTGGACACCACGAAGGTGCGCGAGATGCCGGGCACGCGGGGCAGGCCCAGGGCCCGCCGCATGGCGCTGCCCAGCTCCGTGCCACCCCCGCCATTCTGTGCCCGCACAAAGGCCAGGGCCTGCTGCGCGTTCTCCGGCGTGGCGTGCTGGGAAGCGGGCGACCAGAGCGCCGAGCTGCCCTCGAAGACCATGACATTGAACAGATCCTGGGGCCGCAGCCCCTGGATCATCTCCTGCATGAGCACCTTCGACACCTCGATGGGGAAGCCCATCTGGCTGCCGGAGACATCCATGATGAAGACGAATTCGCGGGGCGGCAGATCCTTGGGCATCACGCGTTTGGGCGGCTGGGCCATGAGCAGGAAGGTGTTTTCCTCCTTTCCTTGATCCAGCAGCAGGCCCGACTGCACCGCGCCGCCCGCCAGCTGGTACTTCACGATGACATCGCGGTTGCCCCCCTGGGCCTCACCGGGATCCAGGCGCAGCGTGGCTTCGGACCTTCCGTCATAGGCGATGGAAGTCCTGTGGGTATCGCAGGCCATGCGCTGGATGGGCAGGCCCGCCGACAGCTTCACCTCGAGATCGAAGGTGGTCGCCGGTTTTTCGCCCGCATGGGTGTAGGGGTTGGCCACCCAGGGTTCGCCAGTGCTGGAATCCGTGCCGGCCTTGCTGGCGTAGCGCGGCCCCACCACCGTGGGGTAGACGAAGGCGTACGTGCCTTCCGTCGGCACCAGCAATTCGGTGTACGACAGCTCCACTCGGATTTCATCGCCGGGCAAGATGTTCGCCACGTTCATCTGGAACACGTTGGGCCGCTGCTGCTCCAGCAGCGAAGCGCTCCTGCCCTGCTGCTTCGCCTGCTCATAGTCGGTGCGAGCCTGGCCGCGCTCCTTGATCTGTGCCTTGAGCACCCGCTCGCCGATGGTCATGGTCATGCCGTAGACCGCCGAGCGGGTCGATCCCGGGAATACGTAGATGGCTTCCAAGGGCCTGGTGCCGGTGTTGCGGTAGACCTGGGTGACCTTCACGTCGGCGATGACACCGGAAATGGCCACCTTGGCCGACGTGGTCTTCAGGGGCAGCTGATCCACGGTGGTGTCATCGCTCTTCACGAAAAAGTACGGAGAGTGCGTGGTGTCCGCCTCGCCCTCCACGGGTTGCCTCAGCTGCACCGGTGTGGGCCGACTGCGGGCCTGGGCGTCCCCCTGGAAGGACGCGGCAAGCCCGGCGCAGCAGGCGAGCAGGGTGGTGGTGGACCGGCGCAGCGACATGGGTTCCTCCCGAGTGGGCCGCGCCGGCAGGGCGCGGTTCAGGAGGGAATGCCGCGGGGATCAGATCCCTTTCATGGCCTCGGATCTTTTTTCGCGCCAGGGTGGATCCTGACCCGGAAGCCATCCACGGGGCCCGTTTCTGGCAGCAGGGTCGGATCGACCACGGTGGCGTTCAGCAGGTAGAGATCCAGGACATCTTCCGGGGCGAGGTGGACTTCGCCACGCCATGGAATCAAGCCGACTCGGTCTGATGTCTGGGGTTGAAGTTTCAGCACGGCGACGCCGGAAGGTCCGCGTTTGAGAAGGACGACCTGGGCGTCCCGGGGAGCGATCACTTCGACCTGAGTGCCTCCATCCGGCTTCGGCACCAGGCTCCACGTGGGCTTGACCCCGGCCTTCGCGACCACCGCCGCATCCCGGCGTTCAGCCTTCGCCTTCAGAGCTGTGGGGGGTGGAGGCAGCGCAGCGTTCGTCCCCACACCGCCCTCCTTGGCCATCCCAGCAGCCACGCCACCAATCACGCCACCCGGCACACTTCGAGGCGATTGGTCCCGGGCCTCTGCCAGGCGTTCCCTTGAGGCGGCCTTCTGCGCGGGGACCACTTCCATCACCGCCGCCGCGGCAGGTCTGGGCGCTTCGACCTTCTTGGCCAGCTTGTCCTGAGCTTCCACTCGGTGGTATTCGGCCAGTTCCCTCGCCTCTGTCCCATGCTCCCGGACGGGGGCGGGGGCACCGGCGGCCGGAGCCGGCAACATGGGTGTTGCAGTTATTGATGGTGGAGGCACGGAGGCTTCCTTCAGGGGCGCGGCCGCCGGTTTCCCGGCGGGAACGGTCGGCACCTGCGCCGCAGGCGGCGCCGCGGAGGCCATCGCCTTCGGAGCCTCCTGCCGCAGGGGTGGAGGTGCCTGGCCGGGGCTGTGCAGGTAGGCCAGTCCCGCGGTGGCCGCCACGATCAGACCGGCTGCAACACCGAGCAGTCCGGGGTGGCGCCAGAAGGGGGTGACCTTCGGCGGTGCGCTCGACGATAGTGCCGCGAGCAACTGGGCCTTCGCCGCGGGATCCGACAGCAGCTCGCGCAGGGCCTCCTCATCCGCCAGCGCATCAAACAGATCCTGCCGCTCCAAAGCCGCGGCAAAGAGTGTCTGACGCTCCGCCTCGGTGAGCGTCCCTGTGGCATAACCGCCCAACAACTTTTCGGCCTCGGCGTGATTCACGGCCTCCCCTTTCCGGCGGCACCTTCCCAACTCCCGCCCAACAATTCGAGCAACTGCTTCCGGCAGCGATGGTCCCAGGTGTAGATGGTGTTCAGGCTGGCCGCGCCCATCAGCCCCTGGATCTCGGAGAAGCTGCGCCCCTGCAGCTTGAGGCGGAACAGCTCCCGGCAGCGTCCCCCCAGGCGGGCGATGCCGCCCATGAGCCGGGCCAGCAGTTCCTTGCGTTCCAGAACCATCGCGGGATCCGGTGCGTCTGAAGCCGGAGGGAAAACATCCACATCCACTGCGTCGTACTCACCTCTTCGGGCGGCCCTCCGGCGGTGCGCTGTCAGCTTGAAGCGCAGGATCTGGAAGGCCAGGGGGACCAGGTCTTCCATCCGATCGAGGTGCCCGTACTTTTCATGGAGCAGCACCATTACCTCCTGCGCCAGGTCCTCTGCATGGGCGCCTGCAGAACGGGATGCCGCGAAGGCCACGATCCTTTCACGCAAGCGGGCCAGGATCAGGGCGCGACCTTCCACAGCCAAGTTCTCCCCCAGGGGGATCGGCAGCGCAGGGGACATTGGAAGGTCTGGGTTCATGGAACAACGGGGTGAATTCCATCCTGACAGTGAATCCCGGTGCGACCCACCGGGTACACTGGCTCCATGTCCGAACGCTTGATCCTGCTCACCAACGACGATGGCCTCTGGGCGCCGGGGCTGGCGGCCCTTGCCAGAGCCGCCGCCCCCTTCGGCCGGGTGGTCACGGTGGCCCCGGACCGCAACCGCTCGGCCATCTCCTCGGCCCTGAGCCTGCACAACATCCTCCGCCTGAACGAGGTGGCCCCGGACCGCTATGCCTGTGACGGGACGCCAGTGGATTGTGTGCTGCTGGCGGTCTGCGAGGTGCTGGGCCGGAAGCCTGACTGGGTGCTATCGGGTGTCAACCACGGCTTCAACCTGGGCGAGGATGTGTTCTATTCGGGCACCGTGGGCGCCGCCTTCGAGGGGCGCCTCCAGGGCGCGCGGGCCGCGGCCTTCTCCATCCACCCCGGTGGATCCCTGGACTTGGCGGAACCCTGGCTCACCCAGTTCCTGGGTCGTTGGGAGGCCATGGAGCTGCCAGCCAGCCGCATCTGGAATGTGAACCTGCCCGAGGGCGAACCCCGGGGCTTCCGGCTCACCAGCCAGGACAGCCGCGACTACCATGATCTGGTGGAGCGCCGCAGAGACCCTCGCAACACCCCCTACTACTGGATCGGCGGCGACGCCGGACCCACTTACGCCATGGCCCCTGGCAGCGATGCCGAAGCGGTCTTCCGCGGCTTCGCCAGCGTGACGCCCCTGCGCCTGGACCTGGGGTGTCCCGAGACGCTGGCCCGACAGGCCGATTTCGACGCCGCTTTCGGAGGGTAGTTGCATGCGGGTGAGCTTCCAGATCCACGGCAGCGTCCAGGGCGTCGGCTTCAGGCGCTTTGCAGCCTGGGAGGCCCAGCGGCTCGACCTGGCAGGATGGGTCCGGAACGAACCCGATGACACCCTGTGTGGCGAGGCCGAAGGACCGGAGGCCGCTTTGCTGACCTTCCGGGCCCGGCTGACCCTGGGCCCGACCTTTGCGGCCGTCACACGGCTGGACTGGGGGGATGCGGATATGCGATCCTCCCTTCCCCATCCATTTGAGATCCGCAGGTAACCATGGTCATCCCCGCCCCCCTCAGCTCCTACGTCCGTGACGTGCCGGACTTTCCGCAACCGGGAATCCTCTTCCGCGACATCACGCCCCTGCTCGCGAATGCCGAGGCCTTCGGCGAAGCCGTGGAAGCCATGGCCCAGCCGGTCCTCACCCTCCAGCCCACCCATGTGCTGGGCCTGGAATCCCGCGGCTTCATCTTCGGCAGCGCCCTGGCCCAGAAGCTGGGTGTGGGCTTCGTGCCCGCCCGCAAGCCCGGCAAGCTGCCCATGGCCACCTTCGACGAGCCTTACGGGCTGGAATACGGCACGGACGCCCTGGAGATCCACACGGATGCCTTCAAGGCCGGTGACCGCGTGCTCATCGTGGACGATGTCATGGCCACCGGCGGCACCGCCGCCGCCGCCCAGCGCCTGGTGCAGCGCACCGGCGCCCAGGCTGTGGCGCTCACGGTCTTCATCGAGCTGACCTCGCTCCCCGGCCGGGAGAAGGTCGAAGGCCTACCCGTCTTCAGTGTGCTGCGGTATTGATACTCCTGAGGGGGGGCCGCCCGGCCGCAAGCGGCCTCCCCTCGCAAGCTCGCGGCGGCGGGTCCCTTGTCCCCCCTCGCCCCCGCACCAGCTCCGGGCCAAACCCGTATCTGGGGCCTGATCAGGGATGGTCGTGACGCCACTGGTGAAGATCGTGCTGCTGGCCTGGCTGGTGCTGGGACCGGTAGGGATCTGGCTGCGGCGGCGGCGCCGCCGCAGGCTTTAGGCTGTGGGCTGTGGGCTGTGGGAAAGTAGCGACCATCGTTGTGCCAAGCCCACAGGTAACCATCGACGCGGCCCGCAGGGCCGCCTCCCCTTCAACCCACAGCCCACAACCTACTTTCCTACCGCCTTGGGAAGTATCAGGCTGAATCGGCTGCCAGGTTCCAGGGGCTGGTAGCGGGCGTCGCCGCCATGATCGTGGGCAATGCGGCGGACGATGGCGAGACCGAGGCCGGTACCCTTTCGTTTCGTGGAGAAGTAGGGCTCGAAGAGCCGCCCACGATCCGCTTCCGGCACACCCGCGCCGTCATCCACCACATCGAAACGCAGGGCCTCCCCCTCCACGGACAGGGACAACCGGACCGAGCCCCTACCCTCCACGGCGGCCACGGCGTTATCCACATAGTTGATGAGCGCCCGCTTCACCATGTCGCCGTCCCACAGCGCCGACACCGGCGTGTCCGGCAGGCGGAGAACCCAACGGATCTCGGGATGGTTCGGCCCATAGAGCGCGGCCACCTGGCGCAAGAGATCCGCCGGATCGCAGGGCGAGAACTGCGGGATGGGCAGGCGCGCGAAGCGGCTGAAGCTGTCCACCAGCCGCGACAGGCTGGACACTTCCGCGAGGATGGTCTCGGCTCCTTCCTGAATGGCGGCGGGATCCAGCCGGCCTTCGCGGTTGCGGCGCAACAGACGCTGGGCCGTGAGCTGGATGGGTGTCAACGGATTCTTCACCTCGTGGGCCATGCGCCGGGCCACCTCCTGCCAAGCGGCCCGCTTCTCCGCCTGGGCCAGCAGGGAGAGGTCCTCCAGCACCGCCAGCACGCCGCCACCCGTGATTGGTTCGAGGATGGCGCGCACGGGCCGTCCCTCGCCTTCGCCACCCAAGCGCAGTTCCTCCTGGACGCCCCGCTTGGATTCCCGCACGGCCACCAGCAAGTCAGGCAGGCGGCCCAGACGCGGCAGGGGAGCCATGGCCGCCCAGCGGGTTTCGGAGAGGTCGAAGGCTTCGAGGCCCAGCCAGGCTCGCGCAGCGGCGTTGAAGGTGCGCAGCTCGCCGTCCGCCCGCCAGCTCATGACGCCCACGGGCAGCGCGGCCAGCAGCTGATCCAGGTAGGCGCGCTGCTGCTCCAGGCGGGCGGCCTGGGCCTCGATGTCCGCCCGGTTGGTCTTCAGATCGCGGGTCATGGCGTTGAAGGTGCGGGCCAGGAAGGCCAGCTCATCCTCGCCCATCTCGGGCAGCTGCACCTCAAGATCGCCGGCCCCCACCCGTTGCGCGGCCTTGGCCAGGGCGCGGATAGGCTCACTGAGGGATTTCGCCAGGGCCAGACCCGACCATACGGCAAAGAAGAGGGTAAGCAGCGTCAGGAAGAGGAAGGTGCTCTGGGGCAGCGTCTGCAGGGTGTCCTTGGCCGCCCGTATCTGCTGGCTCTCCTTGAACCGCTGCTCCAAGGCCAGCACGCGATCCAGCTGTTCGCGAGGCATGAAAACGCCCACGACCCAGAGTCCATCGCCCCGAGGCACCGTGCGCAGCGTCCAAAGGCCATCCCGGGTCTCCTGAAGGCCCGCTCCATTCAAGGAATCCAAGTTCGGTGGCGGGCAAGCCGGGTCGAGATCCAAAGCCCTGACCGACCCCTCACCATGCCCTCCGAGGAAGGCGACGAAATCCAGGCCCGCGGCAGCCCGGATGGCGGCCGGCTCAGCCGAGGCCGAAACCAGCAGCCGCCCCACGCCGAACTCCAGCCGCCTCCGGGCCGCAGCCCGGAGATCCTCGGCCATCTTCCGGCCCTCGCGGATGGCGACTTCGGTCTCGGGGCTGAACCAGCGCTCCACGTTCTTGTTGATGAAGTTCCGGCCCACCATGAAGAGGATCAGGCTCGGCACGAGGCAAACGCTGAAGATGGTCAGCACCACTCGGGTGCGCAAACGGGAGCCGAGGATGCCGCTCTTGCGTTCGAAATAGAGCTTGGCCACACTGCGGGCCACGATGAAGAGCAGGGTGCCGATGGCCAGCACGTTGGCCAGACCCAGGGCGACGAGGGCCCAGCGCGAGGGCGCGTCCAGCCCGCCCTCGGCGATGCGGTTCCCCACGGTCTTGTAGGCCAGGATGGTCATGATGATCAATACGCCCAAGCCCACCGCCACGTAGAGGCGCGTCAGTTCGGGGTGCCTTTTCGGCTGGGGAGTCGGCATCACCAGCAGGCTATCCTGGATGCACATGGAAAGGCAGACGGATGGTGACCGGAAGTGCGGAGGGGGTGCGGAGAAGCTTCCTGGCGG
>CAIYNT010000010.1 GCA_903927605.1 uncultured Holophagaceae bacterium | reverse complement strand
GGTGGCGACCGGGTTGGTCAGTTCAGCCATGGGTGGCTCCTTTACGCCCTTTTGGGCGGGGTTGGAAGGGGTCGTGCGGGAAGATGGCTTCGCCTTAGCATTTTTCGCGCCAGGTTCGACCGTGTCTTTCCGCTGGGTGGATATGCGTTCCTTGGCTGCAGGAGCAGCCGTGGGGGCTTGCGCCGCTTCGGCGGCAGAGCCGGTCTTGCCCTTAGGCTTCGCGGCTTTTTTCGGGGGCTCCACGCCTGCCAGGATCTGGGCCAGACGCTTGCCGGGATAATAGTCATCGAGAAGGGCATCCCCGATCAGCAGTCCATGGACGCCGAGGGCTTCCATCTGCTTGATCTGCTCCAGACGGTGGATACCGCCTTCGACGAGCTTGAGACAGCTCTTGGGTATTTTCTTGACCAGAGCGACGGCCTGCTCCCAGGACGCCGCCCAGGTGTCGAGGTTCCGGCCAACTGCACAGATGATGTCGGCTCCAGCCTCGACGGCCCGGCGCAACTCTGCTTCCGAGGTGACCTCCACCACCACGTCAAGACCCTTGCTGGTGGCGAATTTCAGCAGGGTCTGGAGACGTTCATCCGTCAGCAGAGCGGGCATCAGAAAAATGGCATCAGCGCCAAGGATCTTGCTCTCCTCGACCTGGTATTCCTCGAAGATGAATTCCCGTCGCACCAAAGGCAGCTTCACATTGCTGCGGACCTCGGAAAGGTGTTTGTCCTCGCCGAAGTAGAGGAACTTGTCTGTGGCCACCGAGAGGGCCCGGGCACCGTTTTCGGCCAAACTCTTGGCGTGAGTCGAGGCCTTATAGGACTCCCGGACCTGTCCGCGGCCGGGATCGCCCCCGGCGACTTCACCTAAAATGGTGATTCCAGGCTGGCTGAGCTCTTCCTTGAGGGAGTGGTGCCCCTTGTAAGCGTCCTTCACCGCCACAGGGCCCCTCTGCTTCTTGATTTCCACATCCAGGGCCTTGAAGATGGCGACTTTCTTTAGCATTTCCGGCGCTCCAAATCTCAGATACCTCGCTGTTGGCTCTATGGGGAAGATGATCGTCCGTTTTTCCTCTGATTCAACATGAAACCAGCGATCTGGATGAGGTCAACAGAGAAAAACAAAAAATCTTCATTTTTTTTGACGCTACCTCCCGGTGACCTCCCCATTCGTTTCGGCTCTTCCGGATGGGATTCTGCTCAGGCGCACGGGTCTCTCCGCGGTCGGATCCAGGAGATTAGCCAAAATCCGGGGTGCCTCGATTTGAATGAAACGACCGCCACCAGCCGTTCTACGCGAATTCGCGACTGCCTTCTGCTACTTCGGCATCGGCGGCACCGAAGGAGCCGCGACCCGGGCGCGAGGGACGAGCGAGGCCGCCCCATGCCATCCGACACGGCGTCTGCCTGCTACCCTTCAGGTCGACCATCCGCGCCCTGGAGCCGTGCCGACGGCATCTTGGAACCTGGCGGATCCCTCGAGAGGTCCCCATGACGATCCACGTAATCGACCATCCGCTCCTCCACCACAAGCTCTCACTCATCCGCGACCGCAAGACGCCCGGAAGCCTGTTCCGGGCACTCATCGAAGAGGTGGGCCTGATCCTGGCCACTGAATCGACCCGTGCACTTCCCACTGAGCCCGTAGTGGTGGAAACGCCGCTGGAACGCACGGGCACACTCAGACTGAAATCCCTGGACCCCGTTCTGGTGCCTGTTCTGCGCGCGGGTCTCGGCCTGCTTCCCTCCTTCCTGAAGTTGATGCCTACTGCGAAAGTCGGGCATCTCGGCCTCTACCGGGATCACGATTCCCTGGTCCCCGTTCCCTACTACCGCAACTTCCCCCCTCTCCTGGAAGCGCGCCCGGTGTTCGTACTCGATCCGATGCTCGCCACTGGTGGCAGCGCCTCGGAAGCCATCCGCCAGTTGAAGGCCGCCGGAGCCGTCAACCTGTCTCTCGTGGCCCTGCTGGCAGCGCCGGAAGGGCTGGAGCGGCTCCAGAAGGACCACCCCGACTTGACCATCGTCGTAGGCGCAGTGGATCGCCAGCTCAACGAGAAGGGCTACATCCTCCCGGGTCTCGGCGATGCGGGGGATCGACTGTTCGGGACCGTCTAGGGGGCCGCTCGGGAGCTTGCCAGGAGATGGTGTAGACCGCTACACAACCGGACTCTCAGACATCCCCTCACCCTGGAAGAGCACCTGCTCCCAGGCTTGGCGGATGTCGCCCATCTGGGCGCGGACACGATTCAAGCGCTCGACATCACCCTTATTGCTCGCATCGAAAATCTCGGAGCGCCACCATTCATAGAGTCGAATGAGGTTGTCCACCAGCGTACCGCCTTGTTCATGGTTCAAGCACCGGTGGAGCTCCCCAAGGATGGTAAGAACCTTCCTGAGGATGTGATCTCGCAACCTGGAGTCACCACCCCCGATGGCCTCTGCAATTTGCACCAATAACCGCTGCCCGCCCTCCAGGAGCAGGATCACCATGTGCTCGGGGATGACGGCTGGCTCGGCCTGGACGGTCGTATTGGCGGGGTCGGGGGTTAGGGTCATGACATCGGTATCCATCAAACTTATCGGCCGTCCGGCTCCAGATCGTTACTTCAAACCAGCCCCAGGATCCCAAGTTCGGGCTCTCCCTCTCAGGCTAATTCCATGAGAAAAAGGGGATACCTCACTGGGACTGGGAGCTGCGAGTGAATCCGAAGCATCTGAAGCTGCTGCAGAAGGCCCAAGCCCTAGATCTTGCCGGGAATGCCCCGAAGGCCGCGACCGCCTACAGAGACTTCCTGAAGAAGGCGCCCCTGCACGCAGCGGCCTGGGCTGATTTTGGCGGCCAACTTCTGAAGCTTGGCAATCTCAAGGAGGCCATGAAAGCCTGCGAGACGGCGATTTCTGTGGATCCCAAGCTGCTTTCGGCGCACCTCAACTTGGGTTCTGTCCTGATGCAGGGAGACCGTCTGGAGGAGGCCGAAAGACAATTTAGGACAGCCCTGGAGATGGACCCCGGCCGCATGGACGCTCAACTCTTTCTGGCAGTGTGCCTGCTTGATAAACAGGACCTGCCTGAGGCATGGAAAGTCCTGGAGGCGGCCAATCAGCCCGGGGTCATGGATGGCGAATACTCCGAGCTGAGACCCCAGTTCGCATCGCTCTGGGCCAAACTCGGTGTGGCGCTGTTCGAGGCCCGGCAATTTGAGAAAGCCGAGGAGGCCTGCCACCAGGCGCTTCGGATCGAGCCCGGCAACCTCACCGCCCAGGCATATTTCGGTTCCGTACGGATGGCTATGGGTGATTTGGAAAGAGCCGCGGGGCTATTCCGCCAGCTCGTGGCCGATCATCCGCATGAGATAAGGGCTCGGCTGCTGTTGATCACCTGCCTGGCCAGGACGGGCGACCCGGACCTCACCTGCGCAGAGATTGCCAAGGCCCTCCTGCTGGCACCCCGGAGCTTCCTGGTCCACAAGAGCGTGATGGGCCCCTACTATTCCCTCGGCCGCTGGGCGGAATACCGGGCCGAGATCGAACGGTTCCGCAAGGTGGAATCTGGCTTGGCCTACCTGGACTACGAGCAGAGCTTCGTGGACCTGCTCTTCGGCGACCTGCTCCAGGGCTGGGAGCGCTTCGAAGCCCGCCTGGCTGTTCCCGACGGCTTGAGGCCGCGCAGAACCTTCCGGGAGCCCGCCTGGAGGGGCGAGGCCTTCGCGGGCAAGACGCTGTTGCTCTGGGCCGAACAGGGCCTGGGCGACACCCTGATGTGCCTCAGGTACCTCCCCATGGTGAAGGCTCTTGGCGGACGAATCCTCCTGGAGGCCCAGGACGCCGTATTGAGTGTGGCCGGCACGTGCCAGGGCCTCGACGGCCTGGTTCCCGAGGGTGAGCTCCGCCCGCCCTTCGACCTGCAGGCCTCCATCCTGTCCTTGCCCAGGATCTTCCGGACCGAGCTCTCCACCATTCCCGACACGGTGCCCTATGTCCGCGTTCCGGCCGACGTCTCCCACCGGCGCGAACTCCAGGAGCTCTTGGCACCCGCGCGGGACCGCACCCGTATCGGACTGGTGTGGGCCGGCAACCCCGCCCACGCGCGGGACCACGAGCGGTCCATTCCCCCACTGGACCTGGCGCCACTGGCGGCCCTGCCGGGCGTGGCCTGGTTCAGTCTCCAGGTGGGCGCCCAAGAGCTTCCGCCCCTGCCAGACCTGGTGTCCTTGGCACCCTTCCTGGGCGACTTCGCGGACACCGCCTACGCCCTGAGCGAGCTGGACCTCCTGATCAGTGTGGACACTTCCGTGACCCATCTGGCTGGAGCCATGGGGGTCCCCACACTGCTGCTCCTGACCCATCAGCCGGACTACCGTTGGATGTTGGATCGGGACGACAGCCCCTGGTATCCCACCCTGCGCCTCTATCGGCAACCGCGCTATGGCGACTGGGAAGCCGTACTCCACCAAATGGTCGCAGACCTGACCTAGTGTGCTGACCCTGAATACATGGATCAAGGGATGGATGGGCCGGCACGCTTCCATCGGGGCATGGCCCCTCTGGCGATCCGGCGCGCAGGCGCGCCAGATCTGTCACCCCTTGGGGGCACTGCCCTCCAAGTATCACACGCTGTGCGTGCTCCTGCTCGCAAGACTCGCAGACCTGGAGCCTCTCCCCAAACCCCTGCCAAGCGTGGTGTCCCAGCACTTCGAATGATCCAGGTTCTCGCGGGACACCACACCAGAAGTGACTTGGCCTCAGCGCGAGCTAGCCCCATAGCCCTTGAGCGCTCGACTCCCGCGTTCGTGGGCCTCGAGGTCCTTCCTCAGCTGATCTCGAATTTCGGCAAACACAACCGTGCGGTCTTTGAGTTGTTGCCCGGCGGCATGGGCCCTGGCCATCAGCTCCGTCCATCCTGGTGCCTTCTCGGCCTGCGCCAGGGACGCCTGGAATTCCGTATCCCACCGGCCCAGTGCCTCGGGATCGGGTACCCAGTCCAAGTTCGCCAGCCAGGCTTCCATCTGCTCGATGGCCGCTCGCACGCGAGCATCACTCATCCGACCCGGTCTCCGAATTGGAAAGCGGGCATGCCGAGGGATCCCACCTTCTTCTGGTGGAACTCTTCCCAGGCCTGCCGGATCTCGCCCATGCGGGCGACCATCGCCTCGAGCATGGCCGCGTTCTTGGTACGGCTTGCGGCCATGAGCCCCTGGGTCCACAGCTCATAGAGCTTGGCAAGGTTGTGGGCGGCTTCACCACCGTTCTCAAGGTCCAGGCGAATCGTTGCTTCCTGGATGACTTCCGCGACCCGGATGTAGCTGCTGGTGGCGGCGGAGAAATCCCCGCGGCCCAGGGCCTGGATGGCCCGGCCGAGATGCAGCTGGCCCGCCTCCATGATGAGGGCCGCCTGCTGCTCGGGGCTGGCGTTCATTACGCGCTGGCCAAGATAGGTACTGGCTGTTCTGGCGTAGCCGTTCATGATTGGATCCTCTACCTGGTTTTATCGGCGGAACCTATACCAGTCATGAAAAAAATCCACTAGGCCCCGAAGAGCGACCCTGAAGTCGCGGTCATCTGGCCCACCGTGGCCTCCATCTGCGCGAATTTGTTCTTCAGGTTCGCCGTCTCCTGGTCGAGCAGCGACTGGCCATGGGCGATCTGAGTCACCAGGTTCGCGTTCTGGGTATTGATGGTCTTCAGGAGATTGGCAATGCCACCCGTCGTGCTGGTGAAGGCCGAAAGCAGGTCCGAAGCGGCCTGGCCCGCGCCCCGGCTGAGGGTCAAGGTCCCGGTACCAGTCCCGCTGACGCTGAGGCTCAGGCCCGCCAGGGTACCCGTCCCCGACAGGGTCCCGTTGATCACCTGGATGGGGTCGCTGGCCACTCCGTTTTGGGGTGTAAGGGTGCCCCACAGGGTGCCGTCGCCCACGTTCCTCGTGATGGTGAAACCCACACTGCCTGTGGCCGTCTGAGTCCCCCCACCCGTCACCGATACCGACGGGCTGGTCGACGACCCAGAAAACGTGAACAGGTCCTGGATGCTGGCGGGATCCGTGTTCATGGCCTGCTGAAAAGCGTAGGTATTGAAGTACAGGCTGCCGTCCGGCTGATTGGTCACGCCCACGGAGGCCAGGGTCTTGTAGGTCGAAGTGCCCGACAACCCCGCGGAAGCGCCAGCCAGCATGCTCCGGAGGTTGTTCATCAGGGTGCGGGTGGTGGCATCGTTCGAAAGGGGTGCCTGGGCAATGGAGCCATCCGCGTTCTTGGTGGCCGTGGAGGCGGTCTTGTAGTCCTTCACCAGGGTGTTGTACTTGGTGATGAAATCCTGCACGGCCGCCGTGGCCCCGGCCGTGTCCTGTCCGACGGTCAGGGTGGTGACTCCCGTCTGCCCGCCCTGCTTGAGGGTGAAGGTCAAGCCATCGACGACATCCTTGACCAAGTTGGAACTGCGGGTGAGGCTGATCCCGTTGACGGTGAAGTTGGCATCTGTGGCCACAGCGCCGTCCTTAACGGAACTGAGCCCGCCCGCGAGTTTGGTCGCCAGAGAGTCGGTGCTCGCCCCGGCACTGATGCCCAGGTTGTTGTTGATAGGGCCGGCCGTTCCATCTTCCCCCATGCCGGTGATATCAGCGATGGTGACCAGGCCCCCGGTGCTGCCGGTGCCCGTATTCTTGGCCATTACCACCAACTGATAGGGATTGGCTCCCTTGCCCGTGTTCACGACCGAGGCGGTGACACTGGATCCGGCTACAGCGTTGATCTGGTCCCGCAGGCCATTCAGGGTGTTGCTGGAATTGTCGAGGGTGATCTTGTAGATATTCCCGTCCGTCCCCTGGACCGCAAAGGTCGCCGACGTGCCCGTCGTGAAGACAGGGGACTTCACGGAATCCGAAGGGTTGAGCACAGAAAGATCGGTAGGTAGTCCGTTCGAATCAAGATTCGCCGAAAGGCGTCCTCGGGTAGCTACGGTGCTGACGGTGACATCATAGCTGCCCGAGGTACCAGGCCCGGCTGTGGCGCTGACATAGGTGTTGCTGCTGTCAGTGCTGGTCACCACAGGGGCGATGAACTTGTCCTGGAGGGCCGCCATGCTGGTGACCAGCCCCGTCAGCTCGGTCTTCATGCTCGCCAGCGCGGTGACCTTGCTGTTGTTCAGGGTCTGCTGGGCCTTCAACCGGGTTACGCCAGTCCCATCCTGGGCCACGATGGCATTGATCAGGGCCGTGGTATCGATGCCGGTACCCAGACCGTTCAGGGACGTGATGCTCGATGTCGTGCTCGTCGTCGCCGTGACCATGCCGCACCTCGATTCTCAGGCAACTGTGGAGAAGCTAGCCTTGCTTGTCCAGCAGGGTCCCAGAGCCCATCGTCTGGGCTTCCATCTCACGGATCCGGCGCGACATACCCAGGACTTCCGCAGACGGGATCTGCATCAGAACCTGGCCCGTGCCCTTCTGGATGAGCTGGAACACAGTGCGGTCCGAGCCGGGATCCACTTGAAGCTTGAAGTCCGACTGCGTCGCCTGAAAGTGCTGGTTGACCTGGGCCACGGCCGCGTCAGTGGCACCGGGAGCCGAGGCTCCAGGCACCGGGACCGGGGCAATGTTACCGCCGGAAGAGCCGGCGGACCGTAAACTGACGGACGGCATGGGAGCGCCGCCGACAGATGCAATTTGATCGACCATAACCCCTCCTTCCGAGTTCAACTACCCGGGGGGGACAGACTGGATCTGCCCCCCCCGGGAATCATGAAAGTCCGAATTACCGGAAGAGGCTCATGACCGTCTGCGCCGACTGGTTCGCGTTGTTCAAGGCGCTGGTGCCAGCCTGCATCAGAATCTGGTACTTGGTGAGGTTGGCCATCTCGGCGCCCATGTCGGCACCAAGATACGCGTCCGCGATGCCCTGCTGGTTCTCCGCGTTGATGCCATCCACCTGGGCATTGCTCAGGGCAGTGGACATGCTCGTGGCGTTGATGTTCTGGGCCGCGGCGATCTGAGTGAGTGCCGAGGTCGAGTCGGTAATGGTACCGGTGACGCCGGACTTGATGCTCGCCAACAGTGTGGTGTACTCAGCAGTGGCGGTGTTGCCACCACCCTCCAGTTCCGCCAGCCGATAGGCGTCCTGAGTGTACTGGGCGTTCGCGCCGTCCGTATTCAGGGCGGTGAAGTAGGCGGCCTGGTCGGTGACGACCGAAGCCGCAGCCTTCCGGGAGGCGGCCTGCGCGCTGTTGCCCTTGACGAGACTGGCGGCGTCGTCGGCGGCGGTGTTCACGCGACGGCCAGTGGTGAGGCGCGTGATGGCCTGGTTCAGGCCGAGCTTGCTGACGCCGAGCTGACGACTGGCGGCCAACGCGCTGACGTTGCTAAGAATGGTAACCATAACATCCTCCGTGATGTTGGTTTGACAGCATCCGTGCTGTCTGGATTGTGTGGGGGAAACCCCCGACCCTTCCTTCTTCGGACCCGACCCGAGAAACCTTTAATAAATTTTTCACTCCCCAATCAGCTAGTGTAGTCCGCCAAAAATACAGGTAACTATTATTCAACATGCCGCACCTGATACTGAGGGGCGACATGGCACATGCTGGGCGAGTAGAACTCACCGAAAATCAGAGGACGCGCCTGGAGGAGATGGCGCGGAGCAG
>CAIYNT010000009.1 GCA_903927605.1 uncultured Holophagaceae bacterium | reverse complement strand
TCCATGCGCAGATCGCCGGGATCGAAGCCTTCGCCCCGGCCCCGCTCGATGGCCACACCACTCTCACTGAAGGTCTCTTCCAGGTTCTCAGCCTCAGGCTCGGCGGTGAAATCGTCCTCGATCACGTGGACGCTCTTTTCCTTCTTCACGGCCTTGGGTTTGGCGGGAGCGGCCTTCTGGTTAGCCCCGCATTTCGGGCAGACGGCCTCCGGTTTGCCGAAGTCATAGAACTTCGCCGAGCACTGGAAACATGTGAACTTCTTGCCAAGATCTGCCATTGCCCGTCCTCGTTCAAACCCAAAGGAACAAGGTTCTACCAGAATCGGGCCAGATTGTCACCCTACCTAGAAAAGATCCTAGGCCCAGGGGGCGGCACCCAGCTTGGAAATCTCGCCATCACACAGCTGGTGGATGACTGTGGTGGTGAAAATCCGGTATTGGGTCTCGACCTCTTCGCCGAAGCGTTCCACAAAGGTGGCACGGCTGCGTTCCAGTTCATCCCGGAGCTGCCCGTAGAGATTCCCCTGGATCCGGGCCTGGGAGACCTTGGCCGGGAAATAGAGTTCGACATCCCCCACCAGCACTCGGGCCAGGCGCTCGGCGGCGGCGCGGGTCTTCGGATCGAGTTCGACAGGAGCAGCCTGCTCGATGGGTTCCGGCACGACCTGGGTCGGAGCGCTGGGATGGGTTTCCGGTACAGGACGAGACCGGGATTCCTCCTCTCTGCCGGCAGCGAGGGAGGCCAGCATGGCCGATGCAACGAGCACCAGGGCCCGCGCCTGCTCGGGGTGATCCAGGGTCTGCCTCAGGCCGCTGTCGATCAGGATCAGGGCCACAGCCCGCTTCTTGTGGCGCAGGGCGAAGATGGCCACATCCGGGGCCTCGAAGCCGCTGACTGGGGCGATCAAGGCTGCATATCCGGGTCCCTTGCGGCGGATGGAATGGCTCGAGCCGTGGATCAAGTGCTCCAGCTCCGACGGGGGCACCACGGCGCCTGCCCGCAAGGGCGTATCTGCCTCGAAGCCCCGGTGCGCGTAGAGAGAAGCCAGCCCCTGCTTGAGAATGAAAATCGCACTGCGCTCCACCAAGGCGGCGAGGGCATCCAGCAATCGCTTTAGCAGATCGCTCTGGCTGGTGGCCCCTTCCAGGAGGTCCAGGGCCGAGGCCAATTCGGCATCCTGGAAAGCCGTGGGGGTGGGAGCGCTGGGAGTCGCGGCGACTTCAAGCAATTCGGCGAGAAGTGCCTCATTGGGGTGGAAGTGGTCCAGGGCGTTCTGCCAGGTGGCCATCACCTCTTCCAATAGCGACTGGTTCTGCTGGTTGAGCCATGCCTCCAGGCGGGCTCGGAAGGCATCGTTCTGGGGCTGGTCCACGGGGCGGGAGTCGCTCATCAGGGGCTCGGTGAAGGTTAGCCTCAAGGGTAGCCGATTCCGGATCTTTTCCCGGCTGTTGGCAGACGATTTGGAACCTGTTCAAACATTCCAGGGGACCTTCCAATTACTTGGACAGGCTCCTGGGGAACCGATAGGATGGCCCTGGTTCCTTGGAGTCGTTGGATGGCGGATCTTTCCATTGCGGTAAGGCAAGTCGGCGATGTGGCGGTGCTTCTTCCGGCCGGCTTCATCAACGCCCATACCGTCCGGGATTTTGAGGAGGCGCTGGAGAGGCTGGTCCAGGGCGGACGCTACACCATCCTGCTCAACTGCAAGGACCTGAACTACATCAGCTCGGCCGGCCTGGGCGCCATCATGGGTCTGATCGAAACCGTGCGGGAGCATGACGGTGACATCCTGCTGTCCAACCTCCAGGACAACGTGTTCACCATCTTCGACACCCTCGGATTCACCCAGCTCTACCGGGTCTTCGGCGACGAAGACCAGGCTCTGGCGGCGGCTGCGCCGGAGCAGAAGGGCTGAGCGTGGCGCTGGAAGTGGACCATGCCCAGTTCAGGCTCATCATCCCGAGTCAGACCCGCTACCTGAACCTCGTGACTGGCCTGGCCAAGCGTGCCGCGCTGGTGGCGGGGCTCGATGACGCCACGGCCGCCAAGGTGAGCATCGCTGTAGACGAAGCCGTGACCAACGTCATCCTCCATGCTTATCACGGCGAGGGCGAGCACAGCGTGGAGCTGGAACTGCGCTTCACCGAGGAGGCGCTCGAGATCCACATCTGGCACTCTGGCCAGGGCATCCGAGGCGATCAACTGGTGCTGCCGGATCCCAAGGAGTACATCAAACATCCGCGGAAGGGGGGCCTGGGCCTCCTGCTCATGAGCCGTTTCATGGACGAGGTCCAGTTCAAGGCGGACGAGGCCTCCGGTCGCAATGAGTGCTGCCTGATCAAGAAGATCAGCTGACCCGGCCTGATCCTGCGTATGGCGACCAATCCCTTCGACCGCCTCCGCCAGTTGGCGCTGAAGACGCCGGAAGGGGCCCAAGAACTGCTCCCTCTCATCGACTTTCTGGAAACCTTCCCTGAGCAGAGCAGTGAAGAGGACCTGGTCCACCTGGTGGGCATCACGACCATGGGCATCGCCAAAGCCCGCCAGGGGGGACTTTGGGATGGGGGGAAGTGGCTGTTTCTCCGGGGCGCCGCGCCGGCCTTCCCCACGCATCCAGGTGAGGGCTGGCAAGTGCTGTCCTGGCAGTACGGGAAGGAGTTGTACGGGCATCTTGTCCTGCATGCAGAGGCCCTTCCCGATGCCATTCCGCTGCTGCTCTCCATCAGCGCTCCCCTCCTGGCCTGGCGCCGGGCCGAAGCCGTTCGCAGTTCCCAGAACCAGGCCCTTGCCCTCCAGCTTTCCAGGCTCAATACCGTGTTCGAACTCACCCGCAACCTGGGCGAAGTGGAGACCCGCCGGGATCTGGTGCGGCTCATGGCGAATACGCTCATGGGTGAGTTCCGTATCATGCGGCTGCTGGTGGTGGACGCGCAGGGGCAGGTGCTCCACGCCAAGGGTCTCGGCATGCTGCCCGAGGCATTGGATGGCGAGCAGCTGCACGAAGTGGTGCAGGCACGGAGTCTCGTCCATGCCATTGAGCTGGTGGATCAGACCCACAGTCACGGGTTCGCCTTTGTGGCAGAGCCTGCCGTGGGTCACCTATCCGAAGACGACCTGGTCTTCCTCCGCACCCTCCTGAACCTGACCTCGTCCCAGCTGTCGAGCCTGGAGTTGCGGGAGGCCCGCATCCAGACTGAGCGCATGGATAAGGACCTGGACCTGGCGCGCAACATCCAGCGCAGCCTCCTGCCCAAGACCCTGCCCGAACCGGTCGGCTGGCAATGCGCGGCGGCCAATCTGCCTTACCAGGCCGTCGGAGGCGACCTCTACGACCTGTGGATGGCCCGGGACGAGGGATTGGGTGACCGCCTCCACATCGCCGTGGGGGACATCTCCGGGAAGGGGCTTCCGGCCTCGTTGATGATGACGCAACTCTCGGCCTTCCTGAGGGCCATGGCAGACCGGCGGGTGGAGGACTGGGGACAGCTGGCCGAGCGGGTGAACCGCCGCATGAACGATGTGCGGGACCGGAACCGCTACACCACGCTGTTTGCGGGCAGCCTGAACCCCTCGAATGGCAACCTTCGCTACGTGAATGGGGGGCACAACCCCCCGTTGCTTGTACGGGCAGCCGGGGAAGTGGTCCGGCTTGCTCCCACGGGTCCGATGGTGGGTCTGCTGCCCGGCGTCACTTTTCGCGAAGGGCGGGCGCACCTGGATCGTGGGGATGTGCTGGTGATCTTCACCGATGGAGTCGTGGAGGCGGAGAATGCCGCCGGCGAGGAACTGGGGGACGGTTCCCTCGCAGACGTCGTGCTGCGCCTCCCGCAGGCCGGGGCAGCGGAAATCTTCGAGGCACTGCTGGTCGAGGCCTTCCAGCACCTTGGTGATGGCAAATTCCGGGATGATGTGACCCTGGTGGTTATCAAACGCATGCAGTGAACCGCTCTTGATTCGTTGCGTATCCTGGAACCAGGAGGCAGGTCCATGAACCAGGCGAAGACCCTACTCATCATCGTGGCCATGACGGGCCTGCTGGTGTGGATCGGCGGGATGCTCGGAGGCCAGTCCGGCATGGTGTTGGCGCTTGCCATCGGCCTGGTGATGAATGGGGTGAGCTACTTCTTTTCCGACAAGATCGTGCTGGCCAGCTACGGCGCCCAGCCCGTCACCCAGGCCGAGGCGCCGGAACTGCATGCCATCGTGGCCAACCTGGCCCAACGGGCCGGTCTGCCCATGCCCCGGATTGCGATCATTCCCGATGAGACGCCCAATGCCTTCGCCACGGGGCGGGATCCCGAGCACGCCGTGGTGGCAGTCACGGAAGGCATCATGCGGATCCTCAGCAGGCCCGAGCTGGAGGCCGTCCTTGGGCATGAACTGGGCCATGTCAAGCACCGGGACATCCTCATCGGCAGCCTGGCGGCGGTGCTGGCGCAGTCAATCATGTTCCTGTCGCGGTTTGCCGGCTTCTTCGGAGCCCGGGACGAGGAGGGCCGCTCCAATCCGGTTGCCAGCATCGCCATCATGATCCTCGGGCCCCTGGCAGCCTTCATGCTGCAGATGGCCGTGAGCCGGTCCCGCGAATACCTGGCCGACGAGTACAGCGCCCACCTGACAGGCCGGCCTGACATGCTCGCCACGGCCCTCGAACGCCTCGAAAGCAGCAATCGGCAGCAACCCATGGCTCATGCAGAGCCAGCCTCAGCCCACATGATGATCGTGAACCCGCTCAGCGGGGGAGGCCTGATGAGCCTCTTTTCCACGCACCCTCCCATGACAGCGCGTGTGGAACGCCTGCGGCACATGCCCATCGAGGCGAGATAGCCCGGAAGGGCCTACACATTGAACAGGAAGTTCATCAGATCCCCGTCCTTGACCACATAGTCCTTCCCTTCCGTCCGCATCTTCCCCGCGTCCTTGGCACCCTGCTCCCCGCCGAACTGGATGAAGTCCTCGTAGGCGATGACCTGGGCCCGGATGAAGCCCTTCTCGAAATCGGTGTGGATGACGCCGGCGGCCTGAGGGGCGGTGTCGCCCTTATGGATGGTCCAGGCCCGGACTTCCTTGACGCCTGCGGTGAAGTAGGTCTGGAGGCCCAGGAGGTCATAGCTGGCATGAATGAGCACGTTCAGTCCGGGTTCCGACAGGCCGGCCTCCTCCAGGAACAGGGGCCGATCCTCCTCGGGCAGATCCTGGATTTCAGCTTCGAGCTTGGAGCAGATGGGGATGCAGGGGGCCTGCCGCTCCGCCGCCAGGGCTACGAGCTTTTGATAGTGGACATTCCCCTCGGGGTTCCGGATGTCCTCCTCCCCGATGTTGCCCACGAAGAGGGTGGGTTTGAGGGTGAGCAGGCCGTAGGACTTCACCAGGGTCTTGTCGTCCGCAGAGAGGCCGGCGGTCCTGGCCCACTTCCCGTCGTTCAGGGCGGCGAATAGGCGCTCCAGCACGGCCACCATGGCTAGGGACTCCTTGTTCCCGGTCTTGGCGGCTTTCCGGTGGCGGTCCAGGCCCTTCTCGACGGCGTCCAGATCCTTGATGACCAGTTCGGTCTCGATGATGCTCAGATCCCGCTCGGGATCCACGCCGCCCTCCACATGGGTGACGTTGGAGTCCTCGAAGCAGCGCACCACCTGGACGATGGCGTCCGTCTCGCGGATGTGGCCCAGGAAGGCGTTGCCGAGTCCTTCGCCCTTGCTGGCGCCCCGCACCAGACCCGCGATGTCCACGAACTCCTGGGCGGCGGGGAGGATGCGCTGGGGATTGACGATCTTCGCGAGGGGCGCCAGGCGGGGGTCCGGTACATCCACTACCCCTGTGTTGGGTTCGATGGTGCAGAAGGGATAATTGGCCGAAGCCGCGCCCGCGCGGGTGAGGGCGTTGAAAAGGGTGGATTTCCCCACATTGGGCAGACCCACGATGCCACAGGCGACAGCCATTCCATCCTCCAAGCCCTCCAGTATCCCAGACAAGACTTGTGACGAAAAGAAAGGCTTCCGGGGCTTGCGCGGAGGCCCGTGGCGCCATACTCTCCCCGCCAAGGTCGCGAGGCGGCAAAGGGGGGCAGCATGATCGTGCGGGCGGAATGGCCGGGTTACGTGGTGGACGTCCTTGTCCGCCCCGGCCAGGAAGTGGAAGAGGATGAGCCCCTGATGATTCTCGAGGGCACGGATTCCTCCCGCACCTCGTTCTACATCAATGCCCCGGAGGGTGGGAAGGTCCGGGAGATCCTCCTCGAGGAAGGCGACTTCGCCTATGAAGACGATGACCTCGTGGTGCTTGGGGATTCCGACCGGGACGAATAGCACGCAGGGTCGCTACACTGGGCCATTGTCCTCGAGGGGTGACTGGATGGCCGTGGTGCGAGCCGAAATGGCTGGGAAGGTACTTGAAGTCTGTGTCACCGAGGGCGACACCGTGGGCGAGGACCAGGATCTGGTCATCATCGAGTCCATGAAGATGCAGATTCCAGTGGGCAGCCCAGGGGATGGGACGGTCAAGAAGGTCTTCGTGGTCCCCGACCAGTTCCTGAACGAAGGGGATCCCATCGTGGAGCTGTCATGAGCTACCTCGTGCATTCAGCGATAGTGCCGGAGGCTTCGCGTATCCCCGCAGGGGATACCGAAAAGATGCAGATTCCAGTGGGCAGTCCAGAGGAGGGGACGGTCAAGAAGGTCTTCGTGGCCCCCGACCAGTTCCTCAACGAGGGGGATCCCATCGTCGAGTTTGACTGATGGAGGTCCGGGTTGAGCACCTGGAGGGATCGGATGCGGGCATCGTCCTGGTGGGATTGGACCGCCCTTCTGCCAAGAACGCACTCGGTCGCCAACTCCTGACGGAATTTCGGCAGGCCTTGGCCGGACTCCGCCTCGATCCGGCCGTCCGGGTGGTGGTGGTGCACAGCCTTGTCCCTGGCATCTTCTGTGCTGGCGCGGATCTGAAGGAGCGCAGGGCCATGTCCCCTGACGAGGCGGCGGCGTTCGTCCAAAGCATCCGCACGACCTTCAGCGAGCTGGGGGATCTGCCCATGCCGACCCTCGCGGCCATCGAGGGCGGGGCCTTCGGCGGAGGGCTGGAACTGGCACTGGCGGTGGATCTTCGGGTGGCGGGATCCGAGGCGAAGATGGGCCTGGTCGAGACGGCCCTGGCCATCATTCCCGGTGCAGGGGGCACCCAGCGCCTGCCCCGGCTCATCGGACTGTCGCGGGCCAAGGAATTGATCTTCACGGCCCGCCGGATCGGGGCAGAGGAGGCGAGTCGGCTGGGTCTCGTGGACCGGTTGGTTGCGGCCGGTGAAGCATTACCTGACGCCCTGGCGCTGGCCCGCGATATCCTCCCGAACGGACCCTTGGCGCTGCGTCTGGCGAAACAAGCCGTGAACCGGGGATTGGAGCTGAACCTGGTTTCAGGCCTTGCCTTTGAGCAGGCCTGTTACGCGCAGGTGCTCTCCACGAAAGACCGCCTGGAGGGTCTGGCCGCCTTCCGCGAGAAACGTAAGCCCCACTACCGAGGCGAATGATGGCCCACACCCACGGCCCCACCACCACGGGTCGGCTGGCCTTGAGCTCGCTGATCTTCGGGCTGAACTTCCTGGTGCAAGGGGTGGGCGGCCTATGGACCGGATCCCTGGGGCTGGTTTCCGACAGCCTGGAGAACCTGAATGACGCGGTGGTGAACCTGCTCTCCATGGGCAGCATCCGGGTGGCCAACCGCCGCGAACCTTGCGAACAGTGGAACTATGGATGGCATCGCCTGGAGATCTTCAACACCCTGCTTGGTGTCCTGCTGCTGGTGGTCCTGGCGGTCGCCGTGTTGTTTGAGGCCTGGAGTCGAGTCCGGAACCCCCAGCCCATCCGGCTCGGGTGGGCCATTGGATTTTCGGCCCTGGGCCTTTTTCTCAATCTGGCCGCGACCCACGTCCTCGTTCCCTCCCAGGGCACCCGCCAGCAGCACGACCTGAACCTCAGGAGCGCCTACCTGCATGCCCTCGGCGACAGCTTGGCGAACTTGGCTGTCATGGTCGGCATGGTGGTCATCCACTTCACCAGCTGGCGCTGGGTGGATCCCCTTCTGGCCGTGGTCATCGTAGGGTTCATCCTGCGGGGCGCCTTCTTCCTTCTCCGGGATGCCGTCGGCATTCTGATGCACCGGGCGGCCTTCGACCAGGAGGCGGCCAAGGCCGCCTTGATCGGACTTCCCGGAGTCCGTGGTGTCGAGGATCTGCGTTCCTGGCGCGTCTGCAGCCACCTGACGGTCTGCACCGCCCACATCATCGTGGATACCGAGCGCCTGGAAGACACGGAGGCCCACCAGAATCGCATCGAGCACGTGCTGTCCGAACGGTTCGGCGTGCGCCATGTGACGCTGCACTTCGAAACCCCGGCCATGTCCGAACGACACCAGCACCGGTTCGTGCATGAGCATGAGGCCGAGGACCACGATCAACACAGTCACCATGAGTGTCATGGACATGGCTAGGGCGGCTCGCGCCGCCCTGCCCGGATGTAACCAAGGAACGTGGATCAGGCCATGCCGTGATTCTTCATGATGGCGGCCCGCTGAGTGTCGTACTCGGCCTGATTGATGAGCTGACTGTCGAAGAGATCCTTCAATTCCATCAATTCATCCTTGAGCGACTTCGCGGGTGCAGAGGGAGCGGGAGCGGCTGGTGCGCTTCCGGCAGGGAAACCCTGCTGGCCCATCTGCTGGGCCGCTCCGGCCATCTGCTGGCCCATCATGTTGCCCATGCCGAAGCCCAGTCCCACACCCATGCCCATGCCTGCCACGCCACCCGGGTTCTGGGCGGCGAGGGGGATGCTCTCGGCCACCTGCATCTGCGTGTAGGCGCCCATCACGGGAGCCATCATGCCCACGCCGGTGCGCTTGTCCATCATGGCCTCGACTTCTTCCGGAAGACTGATGTTCTCCACGAAGAACTTGGATAGCTCGAGGCCCATGGTCTTGAACTCATCCTGGAGCTTCTGCTTCACCAGGTCGGAAAGCTGGTCGTAGTGGGCCGCCAGATCCAGAGCCGGCACCTTCGCCTCGCCCAGCACATCGGTGAAGCGGCTCATGATGGTCTTGCGGAGCTGTTCGGAGACATCCGGAACGGTATAGACGCCGTTGGTGCCGACGAGTTGCTTGAGGAAGGTGCCGCTGTCCGCCACCTTGATGGAGTAGATGCCGAAGGCCCGGATGCGCAGCATGCCGAAGTCGGCGTCGCGCATCATGATCGGGTTCGAGGTGCCCCACTTCAGGTCGTTGTAGAGCTTGGTGGAGGTGAAGTAGGTCTCGGCCTTGAACGGGCTCTCGAAGCCGTACTTCCAGCCCTTCAGGTCCGCCAGGACCGGCAGGTTCTGGGTGCTGAGCGTGTGGGTGCCCGGCTTGAACACATCCGCCAGCTGGCCCTCGTTGACGAAGACGGCCTCCTGACTTTCGCGAACGACCAGCTTGGCACCGTTCTTGATCTCCTGGTCCCGCACGGGGAAGCGCCAGGCCAGGGTGTCGTTTGAATCGTCGAGCCACTCGATGATTTCAATGAATTGGGCCTTGCCCCAGTCCATCAGCCCCATGGGTTGTTCTCCTCGTGGCATCGGCCACGCGTACGATTCTAGGCCGGACTGTCAAGTCGGACATGGCTTCAGGCTGTAAATACCGGCGAACGGTCGGCACCGGTCGGGGAACTGGGTCAGCGGGTTCCCTTGATCACGCGGATCGACCCTTCCGCCTTGCCCTTGCTGCCGGGCTGGTCAATGCGGGTCTTGGTGTGGACCATGCGGGTATCCGCATCGATGATGCAACGCCAGCCCCGGTCCTCGTAGGGCATCCGCACGTCCACCTCCCATCCGCCCGAGGCGCCGTTCAGGGGAATGCGCCGGGCGCTGGTGGCCTTCCCGCCCGTGTCCTGTTCGGCGATGGCCTTGGCCTGCTTAGCAGACTTGACGAAGCCCGAGGACCGAGTCTTGGGAGAGGCTGCCGATAGGATCAGGGCAGGGACAAGCAGGGCCAAAGCCAGAGGGCGCACACGCATGAGGACTCCTGGGATATGACCGGCATTCTAGATCCGTTCATGCGCAATGGGCAACTGATCAGGATCGGTAGAGAGCTGCACCCCAATGGAGGCCAGAACCCAGAGCCGTGAACATCAGGTTCATGCCGGGCTGGATGAGGCCCTGCTGGCGGCACTCGTGGAACAGGATCGGCAGGGTGGCGGCGGTAGTGTTGCCGTAGCGCTCGATGTTGTGGGGCACCTTGGCCGCCGGCAGGCCGAGGGCTTTCTGCACGCCCTCGATGATGCGGAGGTTGGCCTGATGAACGAGCACCAGGTCCAGGGCTTCGACCGCCACACCGGCGACTTCGCAGACCTCGCGGATGGCCTGGGGCATCAGCGTAACGGCGGACCTGAAGACCTCCTTGCCGGACATGAACGGGAGGGTGTCGCCTGCGTCGATTTGTTCATGCGATACGAAGGGTCGGCGCTTGAAACTGGCGCCGAGCATGGTCAACACCCCGGCGCCGGTGCCATCGGTGTGGAGGCGGATGGGGCCGAGGCCAGCCGTTCCTTCGCGGCCCTCGATGACCACGGCGCCGGCCCCGTCACCAAAGAGGACCGTCCGGTCCCGGCTGGTGGTGTTCTCGGCTCGTTCAGCCTCCGTGATCTCCCGTGTCGATTGGCCGATGAGGGTATCCCAGCCGAGATGCCAGGGCATGAAGGACGTGTGGACCTCGGCGCCCACCAGCAGCACCCGCCGATAGCGGCCGCTCTGGAGGAACAGGTCCGCGAGCTCCAGGCCATAGAGGAAGCCGCTGCACTGCTGGCGGATGTCGAAGGTGGGGATGTCCCCCAAACCGAGCGCGGTCTGGAGCAGGGGACCGTTGCCCGGAAGCACGTAGTCCGGAGTCATGGTGGCGAAGATGACCGCATCGATGTCGCCCGGCACAAGACCTGCATCAGCGATGGCGTTCCCAGCCGCGATCACACCGAGGGCCGTGGAGCCCTGTCCCGGATCGGCATAGCGCCGCTCCTGGATGCCGCTGCGCACCCGGATCCATTCGTCCGAGGTATCCATGAGTTTTGATAAGGCCTCATTCGTGACGACATTTCGAGGCACGCCGATGCCGGTTCCGGTGATGACGCTTCGCATGAATGACCTTTCAGGATTTCAGGCCAGGATATCCTGGCAGCGACCCTAACTGGTTCCGGAATTGTTCCAGGGCCTGATGCAGCCGATCACAGACGGGTTGCCATTCGCCAGTTGGATCAAGCAGACAGTGCTCAAGGTCACCGGCGGCCTCAGCGACACCGATGATGGCCAGGGTGTTCGAGATGCCTTTGATGGCATGGGCCTGGGCTGAGGCTCTGCGGCGGTCCCCAGCGACCATGGCGATTCGGATGCTATCTGCATCGACAGGGTCCTCTGCGAAGGTGCAGAGAAATTTCAACAGGAGGTCTCTCTGGCCATCCAGTCGGCGCAGAGCAAGCGGGAGATCCACCACATCGGCTATCCCGTCCAGCCCGGACGGAATTCCCACGCTGGTGTCATCCCTCTGGGCGGGGAGCGAAGGGGCAGGAGCCTCTCCTGACGGCGTCCCCATCCAGCGCTGCAGTGTTTCATAGAGCAGGTCGGGAGCGATCGGCTTGGTGAGGCAATCGTTCAAGCCTTCGGACAGGCACCTGCTCTGGTGGCTGGAATAGGCATGCGCCGTCACAGCGATGATGGGACGCTTCTGGTTCCGCCGGCCGGACTTGATGCGTCTGACGGCTTCAAACCCATCCATGCCGGGCATTTCGAGATCCATGAGGATGGCATCGTAGTCGGCTTCGGAGGCCAGCCTCACGGCTTGGCTGCCATTGCTTGCCAAGTCCGCATGGATGCCCACCTGCTTCAGTAGGATCCCGGTCAGTTCACGGCTGATGGTGTTGTCCTCCACGACCAGCACCCGTCGGCCAGCCAGGTTGGAACGCCAGTCCTGTCGGGGACCCGGTGGCGTCTCCGGGATGGCAGCCTGGTCTGACGCCACCCGGAATCCAACCATGAATGCAAACAGGCTCCCTACGCCTGGTCTGCTCTCCACCTGGATCTTCCCACCCATCAATTCCACTAGCCGCTTGGAGATCGCGAGCCCCAGGCCGGTTCCCCCGTACCGGCGGGTGGTGCTGGGATCCGCCTGGGTGAACGGTGAGAAGAGTCTTGCCACCTGGACCGGTGTCATCCCGATGCCCGTATCTTCCACCGAAAAGCGCAATCGGGCCTCTCCGTGGGACGTCTCCAACTGCCCCACACGCACGCAAATGCCACCCTTCTCGGTGAACTTCAGGGCATTGCCGACCAGGTTCAGAAGCACCTGGCGGAGACGCAGCGAATCGCCCAGCAGCAGGGCAGGTACACCCTCATCCAGAGACAGGTCCAGGGTCAATCCCTTCCCTTTGGCCGTCTGGCCCAGGAAGTCGCTCACCTGGTGGAGCACGTCCTCGATCCTGAAGGGGGCGCTTTCCAGTTCGAGCTTGCCGGCTTCAATCTTGGACAGGTCCAGGATGTGGTCGAGGAGTTCCAGCAGGGCCCGTCCCGAGTGTTCGATCTTCCTGAGATAGTCCGCGAGGTCCGGTGACACCTCTTCGCCCATGGCAAGGTGGAGGAATCCCAGGATCGCGTTCATCGGCGTACGCATCTCATGGCTCATGTGGGCCAGGAATTCGCTCTTGACTTGAGCGGTCCGTTCGATTGCCTGGAGTTCCCGCTCTATGTTCTGTTTCCGCCGCAATTCTTCGGAAAGGCGCTGCTGAAGAACCCTTGCCGCCGCCAGGTGTCCGAGGGAGGCCACGGTCCGGAGATCATCCTCGGCGAACGGTGGTCGAGTGCCGCTCGTGTCGAAGTAGAAAAGGCCCAGCACCTCTCCGGCATGTTCCAGGGGCACCGCCATCGCGCTCGATGTGTCATGTTCAGAGACCGGGCCAGGCCCTGTCGCATGCAGGGGGTTCGGCGATCTCAACAGCATGGCTTCCCGGCGTTCCACCGCGGCATTCACGGTGTCGTCAGACGGCCTGGAGAAGACTTCGCCCACCTCTGCTTTGCTTTGTGATGCGAGCAGGGTGAGCTGTCCTGTCTCGTCCGGGAGCAGGATGGCCCCATGGCCTGCATCCAGGAAGATGAACAGGCGGGAGAGCATGTCTTCCAGCAGGCGTTCAGTGGTCTGGTCATTCAGCAGGAGCAGGCTGAACTCATAGAAGAGGTCGAGGGCTTCCCTCCAATTAGAGAATCCTTCCGCTCGTTCCCGTCGTGTCCGCCAACCCTGGATCTCCTCGACCGGGAGGGACTGGGTTTCCTCCTCCCCAGGGCCCGGCGCTGTTTGCACCCGGGGGAGCTCTTCGAGGATCAGGCTCAGGGGGCCCACCCTGAGGGCATCCGAAGGTGTGACGCGTCTAGGAGACCGGATGCGCTCATCGTTGATGTAACTCCCGTGCCGGGATCCCAGATCCTCAAACCAGACGGTTCCGTCATTCCAGAACAGCCTCGCGTGCGTTCTGGAAATGGCGGAGTCCTCGATGACGATGTCCTGGTCAGGGGCCCGCCCGACCTTGAGCGAGGAAGATGCCTTCGTGAGCCGGAAGGGCGGAAGGCCGGGGAGGCGGACGAGGAAATCGGACATATAGGAAGGTCCAGAGTAGCCGGGAAGCCAAGACTGGCGCACAGTCCAGCCACGGACTCCGTTGTAGAATGAGGCCTTGGCTCCCGGAAAGCGGCAATGATCCGAAGAATCCAGCCAGATCCGCGCATGGCCCGCCTCGCAGGTCTGATGGCCAGTCGGTACGTCTTCCTGTCCTTGCTGGGAGCAGGCGGCTCGGGAACTGTGTACGAGGTCCGCAATCTCGCTCTGGACCGCAGAGAGGCCCTGAAAGTCCTTTCCGATGGGCTTCTGGACGAAGGCGCCTCCGAGCGCTTCGCGCGTGAAGCCAGGATTGCGGCCTCGCTGGATCATCCCGGCATCGTGAAGATCCACGGCTTTGGTCGGGAAGGTGGGATCCACTGGTACTCCATGTCCCTGGTGGATGGGCCGAACCTTGAAGAGCTGGTGGATCGGGGCCGGCTCATGGATGCAGCGATGCTTATGAGCATGGCTGTTCCGGTCCTTGAGGCACTGGAGTTCAGCCATGCCCGTGGTGTGATCCACCGGGATATCAAGCCCGCCAACATCCTCTTCGATCTTCAGGGCCACCCCTACCTCACGGACTTCGGCATCGCCAAGAGCGGGGAGAATGTCCTGAAGACGAGAACTGGGCTCCTGATGGGGACGCCGGCCTATGTCTCTCCGGAACAGGCCCTGGGAGAGACCGTGGACGCCCGGACGGACCAGTACTCCCTGGGGATCACGCTCTACAAGGCGCTCTCGGGCCGCCTTCCCTTCACCTCCGATGGCCTGCTCCAGACCCTGGTGCTGAGGCTCAACGAGGATCCCGAATCCTTGGAACGGCATCGCCCCGATCTCGGCCCGGACATCTCCCGCATCATCATGCGGGCCCTGGCCCGGGACCGGAACAAGCGTTGGGATAGTGTCACCGACATGAAGGCCGCCCTCGTGGGTGTGCTTGGAAGCATGGTGCTCCCACCCGGTCCCCCCCTTCTGTTGGCCGGCCTGGAACCGATTCCCAGGTCCCCCCTGCCAGACCTTCAAGTGACGGCCCCCTTGCGGGTTCCAGAACGGGGTTCCTTCGAACCCACGGCGGACCTCACTCTTCCAATCAGGCGGCCGAAATCCAGATCGATCATGGTGGCGGCCGCTCTTGCCATGGCTGGGCTGGGCTGGGCTGGTTGGTTGTGGACCCGGCGTCCTGTTCCCGTGTCTTCTACGCCTGTCCAAGTCGCCATCCAGGGATCCGATTCTGCGGTTCCCCTGAAGGCCGATCAGAAACCTTTGGAACCCTCCGACCTGCCATCGCCACTCAGAACCTCGGCGAGCAGTCTCCACACCCGGGTCCTGGCAACAGGGACCGAAGGCGTCCCCGTGCGGAGGGCCGTGGTGTATCCGCAGTTGATAGAAGAGGTCATGAAACAGACGGACGCGACTCCATCCGCTTGCGCCGGATTGCGGGTGAATGTCTCGCTGGTTGTCGGAGAAGATGGCCTGGTCAAGCGCTGCAAGGTGTTGTCTCCCCTCAAGCCGGAATGCGCAGAGGCTGCCAGAGCCATGGCGCTGCGCTATCGTTTCAAACCGGCTCTGGATGCCGAGGGGAAACCCCTTGAGACCACCATTGCCGCCGCAGTTGATTTTCCGGAGGCACCATGAGGTTCCTGAGTCCAACCCTTGTTTTGGCGGTTTCATTCCTGATCGGGCCTGGATGCATCCGGCCCAAGCCAGTTCCGCAGCAAACCATCCAGGTCCAGATCTCTTCCGAACCTGGGAAGGCCGCACTGTTCATGGCCGGGCGTCCCATCGGGGAAACCCCCCGCACCCTTGAGGTACCCTCCGTGGATGACCTCCTCACGATGACCGCCACTTCGCGCAATGAAGAAGTCGTGGAGAAGCGTGTCCGCTTTCTCTCCCAGCAACAGGCGGAGGTCATCTTCGTGTTCGGAACTGGCCACTCCACCATGGCCAAGGCCCTGGGATTCGCGAAAATTCTCGTTTTCGATTACGGCGCCGGGGTCACCTTCGCGGTGAACCAGGCCACCCTCAAACCAGAATTCCTCCCCCTCCTCGAACGCCAGGCTGGCCTGTTGAAGACCCATTTCCCGGGCCTCGACATCTTTGTCTGCGGCCACACGGATGCCCAGGGCTCACCCGACTTCAACCTGTCTCTCTCCCTGGACCGTGCCCGCTCTGTGGCGGCGGACCTTGCAGGCCGGGGGATCTCTCCGGAGCGCATGAAGGTCCAGGGCTTTGGCAGCCAGTACCCCGTCGCTGGGAATGAGACGGATCAGGGCCGGGCAATGAACCGTCGCACGGAGCTGATCCTCCCGCAGTAGTGCAGGGGATTCACTCTGGAGTTTTGGACAGTTCCGCGACTTCACTCAGGAATGCGTACCCCCGGCCATGACGCGCCCGCACGGGCAGGGGCTCCTGTGGGCTCGCCTTCTGAACCTTGGTGCGAAGGCGGCTGAGCATGGTCTCCATGCGGCGCATGGCATAGATATCCGGCACCTGGTCCAGCGCCTGGGAGAGGCGGTCACGGTCGACCACAGTACCTGGCTGATCGAGCAGGGGTGTCAGGAACCGAAGCTCATTGTCGGTCAGGGCAACCTCCACCCCATTTGGTGTGACCAGGCAGGAGCGGAGGCCATCCAGCCGCCATCGGGCCGGAGTGGGCATTGGTCGGCTCAGACTGAGTCGGCGATGGAGGCTCCCCACGGCCGATGCGAGTTCCCTGATGCCTACGGTCTTCGTGAAGTAAAGATCCGCGCCGGAGTCCAGCCCTTGTACCTTGTCATCGGTCTGATCCCTGGCAGTGAGCATGATGATCCCCAGGTGGGGATGCTCCTGGCGCAGGCGGGTCGTGATGGAATACCCGTCCTCACCTGGAAGGCCGATATCGAGGATGACGATGTCGACCTGATGCTGCCTCAGGTGAGCATCCAACTCGATCCCGTCGCAGACGCCCACGGCCAGGACCCCGACGCTCCCCAGTCCCGAGACGATGTAATCGCGCATTAACACCTGGTCCTCACAGGCAACGACGCGGATCTTCAGGGTTGGGCTCTGGGCCACCTTCCCGTTCTCGCGTGTTTGGGGTGCAGCCATCTGTTGCTATCCTCCGTGAATCCTCGCTGGCTCCGGCTCCGACGTTTCGGCCGCCCTGCATCAAGCATATGGGATCTGTGAGAAATTGTAAGGCAATAGGGATCTATCAGTCCCTAATACTGTCAAGGCCCTTCTTTATCACACTGATCGGCGGGCTGTTTCTGTGTGTTCGGGAGTTTCTGTGCGTTTCCATTCCAAACTGATTCTTGCCCTGGCGATGTCCATCCTCACCCTGGGTCCCATCGCCTGCACAAGCTCATCCTGGTGCGCTGACTGTGCCAAGGCCACGCCCATTCTCAGCCTGAACTACCAAGCCTCGAACGCCTACGCTGTAGGCACGGCCATTCCTGTCAATCCGCCCAATCCTTCCGGTGGCGTCCCCAGCCTCTATGAGGTGACCTCCGGGACGCTGCCGCCGGGCCTCAATCTGGACCCCGCTACGGGTCAGATCACTGGCACTCCGACGTCCGCTGGCGTCTACACCCTGACCATTCGTGGGACCAACGCCGCCAACACGGCCAGCCAGACCATCCAGATCACCGTCGTGTCCACGTTGCCGCTGGCGCTGAGCTATGCGACCCCCCAGGTGTTCCCCGCCGGCACCGCGATCGCCAGCCAGGCCCCGGTTCTGGTACAGGCCACTGCTGGGATTACCAGCACCTTCGCAGTCACTTCCGGCAGCCTGCCGGCGGGTCTGACGTTGAATGCGGACGGCACCGTCACCGGTACGCCCACGACGCCTGGCGTCTATCCCTTCTCCATCACTGCGACCAATGGTTCCCGGACCGCGGTGGCCTCCGCCACCTACACCGTAACGCCAGTGGGCAGCTTGGGGCTCAACTACGTGACGCCCCAGACCTTCACAGCGGGACTCGCCGCGGCCACCCAATCGGCCGCGCTGATCAATCCAACGCCAGGGGTCTCCACGACCTACGCCGTCTCAATCGGCAGTCTTCCCCCGGGGATGAGCTTGAATGCTGGGACCGGGGATATCACCGGTACGCCCACGACACCCGGTGTCTACCCATTCTCCGTGACTGCCACCAATGGCACGCGGACCGCCACTTCATCTCCGACCTACACCATCATGTCGGCCGCAGCGTTGTCCTTGTCCTACCTCACACCGGCGACCTTCGCCGCCGCTTCGGCCATTGCCACGCAGTCACCGACTCTGGCCAATGCCACTTCAGGCGTGGCGACCACGTACACCCTCACCAGCGGGACCCTGCCCACGGGCCTCAGCCTGGATGCTGGTACGGGGAACATCACGGGAACGCCCACGACCCCTGGCGTGTTCACCTTCACCGTGACAGTGGCAAATGGAACCCGCACTGCCACGGCCACCGCCACCTACACCGTGGTGCCCGCCGGGTCGCTGACTCTGGGCTACACTTCCCCCCAGACCTTCCCTGTCGGAACAGCCATCGCCACCCAGGCGCCGACGGTGACCAACCCCACCCCCGGTGTGACCACAACCTTCGCGGTTACCGGCGGAAGCCTTCCGGCCGGTCTCACGCTGAATGCAAATGGCACCATCACGGGAACACCGACCACACCGGGTACCTACACCTTCACGGTGACCGCCACCAACGGCACGCGCACCGCAACGGCCACCTCCACCTACACGGTCAACCCTCAGCCTCCTCAGGGCTCTTACCTGAGCGTCGTCACGACCGTGAACGTGCCCCTGACCTTGACTCCCCAGAACCTAGTGTAGTCCGCCAAAAATACAGGTAACTATTATTCAACATGCCGCACCTGATACTGAGGGGCGACATGGCACATGCTGGGCGAGTAGAACTCACCGAAAATCAGAGGACGCGCCTGGAGGAGATGGCGCGGAGCAG
>CAIYNT010000008.1 GCA_903927605.1 uncultured Holophagaceae bacterium | reverse complement strand
GAACCTCCGACCTCTCGGTCCCGAACCGAGCGCTCTACCAGGCTGAGCCACGCCCCGACGAAGGTTTGACTGTACTGGAAATGAGTGGGGGCGTCCAGCCTGCAGCTATTCCCGCTCGAGTCCGAGGCGGATGCGTTCCCGGCGGCGGGTTTCGAGGAGGCGCAGGGCACGGCGGAGGGGATCGGGGTCTTCCGTGCGCTCGGGTGTTTCGGCCGGTGGATCGCAGGGTACGATCTGCAGCCCCAGGAGGTTCAGACCCAGGGCGCGGTGGATGCGGTCGCGCATCTGGGGCCAGACAGTGGCGGCTGCCTCCCGAAGGGTGGCGATGCGGGACAGTTCCCAGCAGCCCATGATGAGGATGTCCCGCTCCACGCGGAGGGGACGAGTGCGGTCCGCGAGGGCCGGGCCCACGACGAAGGTCCAGGCCTGGCGCAGCCTGGCCTCGGCCTTCTGATTTGGCAGTCGGGCCCCGAGTGGGATGAGGCGTGGGGTCTGCTTCATGGATTCCAGCGGGGCGGTGGCAGCGGGGAGCAGGCCCGCTCCCCGTTGAGCAGAACGGGGGAGGCCAGGGTCGGGACCATGGTGTTGGTCTCCTCCTCAAACAGAGGTTGCAGTAGGTTGTGGAGGACACTGCCCTGGCGGAACAGCACCTCATCCGCGCTGCGGACACGGCTGGCGGGAATGGCGTTGACTTCGCAGACGGCGAGCACTTCCTCCACGCTGCCGGTCCGGGTGCGGGCTTCGATGAGGGAGACGAGTTCCTCGCGGTCCTTCACGCGACCCCGGTTCTTCTTCCATTCAGGGCGGGCCTCCAGGTCCAGCCCCAGCCACATGGCCAGCACTTCAAACTGGCGGTCACTGCCCACGCCGATGGCCACGTCGCCATCGCTGCACCGGAAGGTCTGGTAGGGCACGATGTGCGGGTGGGCGTTGCCCCAGCGCTTCGGCGTCTCGCCCGTCATGAGGGCGCCGGAAGCGACATTGGCCAGGCTCGCCAGCGCGACTTCCATGAGGGGTACTTCGATGTGGAGGGCTTCGCCCGTGCGCTCCCGATGCAGCAGGGCGGCCTGGATGCCATTCGCGCAGTAGAGCCCTGCCAGCACGTCCACCAGGGCAACGCCCACCTTCATGGGTCGGCCTCCAGGTTCGCCGGTGATGGCCATCCAGCCGCTCTCGGCCTGGATGATGAAGTCGTAGCCCGCCCGGCGAGAGGCGGTGACATCCGAGGCGAAGCCGCGAACCGAGGCGAGAATGAGCTTCGGGAACTTTGCGTGCAGCCGTTTCCAGCCCAGCCCGAGGCGGTCTGCGGAATCGGCCTGGAGGTTCTCGACCAGGACATCGGCCTCCTTCAGCAATTCGAAGAGGTCAGCCCTGCCTGTCTCGGTGTGAAGGTCGATGGGGCGGCTGCGCTTGCCCCGGTTGGCGCAGCGGAAATAGGCGCTTTCACCCGAATCGCCATCCTCGAAGGGGGGCCCCCAGCCCCGGGTGGGATCGCCCTCGGGAGGCTCCAGCTTCTGCACCTCGGCGCCGAAATCCGCCAGGAGCTGGGTACAGAAGGGACCTGCGAGCACACAGGACAGGTCCACGAGCCTGAAGTGGGACAGGGGCTTGGACATTCGGGGTCTCCACCCAACAGCCTACTTCATGTCCACCTGGACCTCGTCTTCGAGGTGGGGCTGAGGGTCGGACCCGTCCTCAGATCAGCCCGCGGCGAGGGTCTGGCGGTAGGCGGAGCTGAGGTTGGCGGCGATCTCTTCAGGGCTTTGGCCCAGGAAATCCTGACGCTGCATGAGGTGGACCAGCTGCCCATCCTTCAGGATGGCGGCCTGGGGACTGGTGGGCATGGCGCCCTCGAAGTATTCCCGCGCCTGGGCTGTGGCCTCTTTCTCCACGCCCGCAAAAACGGTGACCAGATGGTCGAAACGCAGGCCCGGGTCCCGCAGCGCTTCCGTCACTCCGGGGCGGGCTCCCGCGGCAGCACAGCCGCAGACGCTGTTCACCACCAACAAGGTGGTACCGGGCTCCTGCAGGGCCTCGTCCACCTGGGCCGGGGTCAATAGCTGCCTGAAGCCCACCTGGACAAGTTCCTCGCGCATGGGGGCGACCATGGGTTCGGGGTAGTTGGACATGACATCCTCCAGGGATGTAAAAGTTTACCAATTAAGTCAAGATTAAACCAGCTCACCTTCCGGGAGGAACCATGCAACTGGTGCTGATGGGTGGAAGCCTCCGAACCGCATCGCTCAACGCGCGCCTGTTGCGCCATCTCGCGGGGGAGTTGGAGGCCAGGGAACACCGGGTCTTGACCTTCACGGGGAACGCTCTGCGACTGCCCCTGTACGAAGATGGCCTTGTCCCCTCGCCGGAGACCGTGGCGCTGCATGCGGCTCTTCGCGAGGCCCAGGGGCTGGTCATCGTGTCGCCGGAGTACAACGCCGGCATCCCTGGCCACCTGAAGAATGCGGTGGACTGGCTCAGCACCATGAAGCCCAGTCCCTGGCCTGGCCTGCCCGTGCTGCTCTGCTCAGCGAGTCCGGGAGCCTTCGGCGGCGCGCGGGGTCTCATGGCCTGGCGGGCGACCCTCGCCAACATGAGTGCGCTGGCGCTTCCGGAGGCCATCAGCGTGCCTCATGCGGACCAGCAGTTGGATGCGGATGGAGCGCCTACCGATGTCCGCACCGCTGCCTTGCTGCCGAAGATTCTCGACGGATTCCTGACCCTGACGGCCAAGCTCCGGTAGTGAGCCGCAGTTCATGCCATCCTGAAGGGTCATTTCCGGAGCCGTCATGAAGGACTTCTTCAAGAGCTTTTTCGCCACCCTGCTGGCCCTGATGGTGGTCGGCGGGCTGGCTCTGTTCGTGTTTTTCGGTTTGGTCGCTGTGGTGGGTTCCTCGAACAAGCCCACCGTTCCGGACAAGGCTGTGCTGGTCTTTAACCTTGGTACCAGCCTCACCGATGCGGAGCGCGACCCCGAACCTGGCGAACTCCTGAACGAGGCGCTGAATGGCGGCGCCGGTACCACCCAGGCCCTGCCGGAGATCATCGAGGCCTTGGACCGCGCTGCTTCCGATGCACACATCACGGCCCTGTTCCTCACGGGCAACCTGCAGGCCGCGGGTCCCGCTCAGCTGCGCGAGCTGCGCGAGGCCATCCAGCGGTTCAAGGCCAAGAAGCCGGTGCTGGCCTACAACATGGTCTGGACCAAACGGGACTACTACCTGGTTGCGGGCGCGACTACGGTGTCCATCAACCCCTCCGGCATGATGGACGTGAGTGGCCTGGTCAGCGAGCCGATGTTCTTTGCCGGCGCCTTCAAGAAATACGGCATCGACATGCAGGTGACCCGGGTTGGGAAGTACAAGTCCTATGCTGAGCCGTTCATGCTCGAGAAGATGAGCGACGCCTCCCGCGAACAGACGCAGAAGCTGCTGGATGACATCTGGGGCGAGTGGAAGGAGACCGTTGCCAGGGACCGCAAGAAGACTCCGGCCGACCTCCAGGCCATCGCCGACGAAAAGGGCGTCCTGGAAGCCGAAGACGCGAAGGCGCTGGGCCTTGTCGAGCGCGTCGTGCCCTATGACGAGGTGCTCGACGAACTGAAGAAGCAGACCGGCAAGCAAGCGAAGGACAAGGACTTCCCCCAGATCAGCCTCGCCGCCTACGCGGGCATTCCGGGTGACGCCAAGACTGGCAAGACTCGCATTGCCTTAGTGGTGGCCGAAGGCGACATCGTGGACGGCGAAGGCAAGCCCAGCCAGATGGGCGGTGACCGGATCAGCCGCGAGTTCCGGAAGCTCCGCATGGATGATCGCGTCAAGGCCGTGGTGCTGCGGGTGAATAGCGGCGGGGGGAGCGTCACCGCGTCCGAGGTCATTCAGCGGGAGGTGGTCCTCACCAGGAAAGTCAAGCCGGTGGTCGTTTCCATGGGCTACGTCGCGGCCTCTGGGGGGTATTGGATCAGCACCTATGCCGACCGCATATTCGCGGAACCCACGACCATCACCGGTTCCATCGGCGTGGTCGGCCTGTTGCCCAATGTGAAGAAGCTGGCCAATGACCACGGCATCACCTGGGACAGCGTGCAGACTGCCAAGCTGGCGCTTCCGTCGATCACCCGCCCCAGGAATGAGCAGGAGCTCGCCCGCGTCCAGAGCCTTGTGGACCACGCCTATGACCAGTTCCTCACCAAGGTGGCCGACGGCCGGAAGATGCAGAAGGAGGCGGTTCACGAGATCGCCCAGGGTCGCGTCTGGTCGGGCCAGGAGGCCCTGAAGCTGGGTCTCGTGGATGAGCTGGGCGGCCTGGGGGACGCTGTGAGGCATGCCGCGAAGCTGGCCAAGGCCGAGAACGACTTCTATGTCGTGGGCCCCGAGCACGAGCCCGACATGTTCAAGGAACTGCTCCGGAACCTCGGCCAAGGCAAGCCGCGGAAGCTGACTAGAACCGGGCCAGTGGACGTGTTGACCGAGTCCTTCCGCTTGCAGGTTGAGCACCTGTCGGCCCTCAATGATCCGCAGGGGGTCTATGCCCGGATACCCTTCGAGCTCGACCTCAAATAGCTCCGATGGACTCCTCCACCTTCATCTCGGCGGTCGTGCTCCTGGTCCTGGTCACGGATCCCCTGGGCAACATCCCGATCTTCATCGGGATTCTCCGCCAGGTAGACCCGGCCCGGCGGCAGCGGATCATCGTGCGCGAAGTGCTGTTCGCCTTCGGGATTCTGGTGTTCTTCGCGTTCTTCGGGCAGGGAGTGTTGAAGGTCATGCACCTTACGGATACTTCGCTCGGCATCGCCGGTGGAGTCATCCTTTTCCTCATCGCGTTGAAGATGGTCTTCCCCCATCCCGAGGGCCGGGCCGATCATCCCATCCACGGTGAGCCCTTCCTGGTGCCCCTGGCGATCCCCTTCATTGCCGGTCCCTCGGCCATCGCCACCGTGCTCCTGCTGGTGAGTCGGGATCCGCATCGCCTGTGGGAGTGGTTGGCCGCCCTTTCCGTGGCCATGGCCATCTCCGCCGTGGTTCTCGGATTTGCCGAGAAGATCGCAGACTTCCTGGGGGAGCAGGTCACCATGGCCTTCGAGCGCCTCATGGGGCTCGTGCTGACGGCCATCGCCATCGAGATGCTGCTGGCGGGTATCCAGAAGTTCGTGCTGCAGATCCGGGCCGCCTAGCCTCTTCGCTTGAGGCTCAGTTCCAAGGTGAATTCGGCCACGGGCTCGAAGGACCCGTCGATCAGTTTCACTGCGGCCTGGATGGCCATGGGTTCCGTGATGCGATCCTCCGAAGCGAGGGTCCGCTGGACCTGGTCCCGGATGGCCTGGCCAGCCTCGCAGATGAAGAAGACATCGGCTTCCGGGCGCTTGAGGAAGGTGGCCTGGAAGGACTTGAAGACCAGGGAGACCTTCCCGCCGGAACGCTTGATCTGGTCCATGGCCAGCAGACCACCGGCGCAATCCGCGCCGATGGCCAGGGCGCCGAAGTACATGGACCCGAGATGATTTCGGGTCCGCCGTCGCAGTGGGATGCGCACCACGCAGCGGGTCTCATTGAGTTCCACGACACTGGGTCGCACGGAGGCCAGCAGGGGGATCTTCAGCCAGCCGAACAGGCGCATGCCGAGGGTCTGTTGGAACCGCCGCAAGGCTGAGGGCATGATCAGTGCCCGACCTGATTGACATCGAGCAATCCATCCGGGGGATCCAAGTCCAGGCGACGATGCGGCAGGTCCAGCGTCCACCAGGCCTTGATGTAGGGGATGTCCCGCTGGCCGGTCCGTCCGGGCCGCAGGTCACGCATGACGACCATGTCGTAACCGGCCGGACCAGGGTCGAGGCGCAGCACCTCACCGACCTTGCAGCCGGCAAGATAGACCTCGCAGCCGATCCACTGGTGGCGGAAGGTTTCACCTTCGTTCAACTGGGCCTCGGCTTCGGGCATCCAGAGCGACCAGCCTTTCAATGATTCGGCGGCCGTGCGATCAGGCACATCCGCGAAGGACAGGCAGGGCCGATCCTGGTGCCAGCGGAAGCCCCGGAGGCTCACCGGGCGCGCAGGTGGTTCGCCTTCGCCATGCTCCAGATCCTGGTGGGGCGGGGCCAGCATCAGCCCTTGCATGCCTTCCAGACGATCCGGTTCATCCATGACGGAGTGGAAGAGGAACTCGCCCTTGAGGCCCTGGACCTTCGCGAGATGCCCGGCAAGCAGCATGGAAGAGCTCCTAAGTCTCGTCCCCGTCGTACAGCTCGAGATCCACGGCCAGTCCGGCCTTCTCGCCCGCGGTCTTGCAGAGCGTGCGGAGCGCAGAGATCATGCGACCGTGCTTGCCGATGATGCGCCCGCGGTCCTTCAGGTCGGCATAGACCAGCACTTCGCGCCGCCTACCTTCGCCCGAGATGTCGATCCGGAGGACATCCGGGTGGTCCAGCAGCGGAGTCAGCACATCACGCAGAAAGGCTTCGAGGTTCATGTCGCTTCCCGGATGAACAAAGAAAGCCGGACCAACGCCCGGCTTTCGTGGATCGAGTACGGGCTAGAGGACCTGGTTCTTCTTGAACAGGTCGAGCACGGTCTTGGAGGGCTGGGCCCCCTTCTGCAACCAGATCTTGGCTTTCTCCACGTCGATGCGCACAGCTTCGCCAGTGCCGGCGATGGGATTCACGAACCCCAGCACTTCCACAGCCTGGCCGGTGGGAATGCGGTCGTTCTCGGAGACGACGATGTGGTAGAACGGGCGCTTCTTGGCACCATTGCGAGCAAGACGGATCGAAAGCATGGGCACTCCCTGAGCAGGAAAGTGTATCGCGGAATTCCCCATATCCCAAGCGTTAATTCAAGGCGAGAAGGCCGATGGCGGGAAGCTCCCGGCCAGCACCGCCTGCCTTTCCCGGATGTTCCTGCGGAGCATCGGCCACCGGGGATGTTCCCGGACCTCGGCCAGGAACGGGGAAGCCTCATACCAGGCCGCGCAGCTGAACCCTTGCACGAAGGCCCGGGTGGCACAGTCCATGCCACGATCCCGGTTGCCCAGCAGCGAATAGGCTTCGGCTTCCTTGAACGTCCACTCGCCGTCCGGGATGCGGAGTTTCCCGCGAATCTCGTCGATCTCACGGAGTTCAAGCAGCCCTTCCTCTTGTTTGCCTTCGAGGTAGGCGCGATAGACGCGACACAGATCGCGGAAGGGGGGGGGCGCCATCCCCGGATCGCTCCCGGACACCATGAATCCAAGGGCCTGCTGGCGGTTTCCCTGGAGCAGCGCAAAGTAGCCCTTGTAGAAAAGGATGCTCGCATCCTGGCGTAGTTCTCCCGCTCGCGCGAGTTCCTGTCCGAAGGCTTCCTGATCGCCGAGGTAGAGGTACGTGGTCTCTGCGAACCACGCGGAGGGCGAGGCCAGAGGGCCGATCAATTCACCGCGCCGGGTCAGGGCCCTGCGGGCTCCTTCCAACAGGCCGGAGGTCCTCCCGGCATACGCAATGCCGAGGTACAGGTCCGGCGTGCCGGGCCGCAGTCGGATGGCGCCTTCGAGGAGCTTCAAGGCGAGACTCTGGTTGCCGGTGTCCGTCAGCATCATCGACCACAGGAAGGTGGCCCGAGGGTGGCCTGGAATCAGGTTCTCGGCCTTCTGAAAGGCGTGGTGGGTGCGTGAATTCAGACCGATACCCGCCTGCTCTGGATTCACCCAGAAGCTGCGGTAGAGGTGGTCTCCCAGAGTGGTCCAGGCTGTGGCACAGTCGGGCTCATCCTCGGTCAG
>CAIYNT010000007.1 GCA_903927605.1 uncultured Holophagaceae bacterium | reverse complement strand
GACAAGACCAGCCCCATCTATGGCATGCCCATCATCGACGCCGACAAGGCCAAGACCATCTACGCCATCAAGCGCTCGAAGAACCCGGGCTTCGCGGGCATCGACAACGAGCTCTACTTCCTCGACAAGACCTTCATGCTCTTCGGCGACGCCAAGAGCGTGGTGGGCGAGCTGGCCCGCAAGCTGGCGGGGGATAGCGGCCACTGAGCGTTCCATCCCCCACGAATCCCACTGTCTGCCCCTGCGGTCATTCCGGGTGGTGGAACCGGTGCTCCTGGGTCTTCCCGCCATATCCGTAGCTGGCGGCACGAACGTCCTGGACATAGATGTAGCTTTCTTCGTGCAGGTTGCCGAGCAGCTGGCCGAAAGCCTCGAAGGCCGCACGGATGTACTCGGCCTTTTCGGCTTTGGTGTTTGTCTCATCCGTGATCTTGATGTCGAAGTAGATGCTGCTCTTTCCTTGTTTGGATAGAGACTGTCCACCCACGATCCAGTCATCTGGATGTACATAGTCGATGGCGATCGAAGTTACTTCGGATTTCTTCTTGAGGATGCGGGTGGTCAGGTCCAGCAGGATGGCAGCAATATGCTCGGTCAGTTCCGGGGACCGGCTGGCACTGACTTTGACGTTCAAAATGGGCATGGTTCCTCTTATGGTTAGCTATGCAACTATACTTCGAAAAAAATCATTCCAGGGCAGAACGGATTCGGCGGACCTGGATCACAGTCTCATTGAACACCTCCTCTCCGAGCAGCCGCTTGAGTCTTCTCGTCACGTTCCCGCTCGCTTCATTCAAAGCCTTGTGAAGAGCCATTGCGGCGGGGGTCCCATGCACCGTCTGTTCCCGGCCATCGCGCTCCGAGCTTCGGCGTTCGACCAGACCCTTCTCAGAGAGGCCATCGAGGGTGCGGGTGGCCGTGGGGCGCGCGATGGACATGGACTCTGCCAACTCGCGTTGCAGCAGGCCCGGGCGATCCAGGATCGTGCGCAGCAGGAAGGCCTGGGGTGGCGTCAGACCAAGGGGAGCGAAAGCCTTGGCCCACTCCTTCTCCAACTGGCGGGCCAGGGCAGTCGTGTTGAAGTAGAGGCAGCGGTCGAACATCAGTGACAGGGTAGTCGCACTTAGTTAGCTATGCAACCAATTCAATCTGCCTAGTCCACCGCGCTGGCCATCAGCTTTTACCCGGATGGGATGGGCCTCTCATGGCGGTGTTTGCACCGCGTCCGCCAAGCTGGGTTAATGGGGCCTGCACCCCTGCAAAGGATGTCCCATTTGAAGCTCATGCTCGTCGGCGCGCTGGCCGCCTTGTTCTTCAGCACCACCTTTGTCCTCAACCGCGCGATGAGCCTGGGGGGCGGGCACTGGTTCTGGACCGCGGCCCTGCGCTATGGCTGGATGATCGGCTTCCTGTGCGGCGGCTACCTCCTGCTCGGACGGGGCCGCGCGCTGGTCGGCATCTTCCGACTGTTCGCTCGCCACTGGCTGTTCTGGACCCTCACCGGCAGCATCGGCTTCGGCGTGTTCTATGCGCTGTTGAGCTTTGCCAGCGCCTTCGCGCCCGGCTGGATGATCGCCACCACCTGGCAGACCACCATCCTGTGCACCCCCCTGGTGCTGCGCCTATTCGGCCACCGGGTGCCGCTGCGCGCCCTGCTCCTGACGGCGGTGGTCTTTGGTGGCGTCATCCTGGTCAACCTGGAGCACGCCCGCCAGACCTCGATGGTCGCGGTCCTGCTGGCGGCTCTGCCGGTGCTGGTCGCCGCCTTGGCCTATCCCCTGGGCAACCAGCTGCTCTGGGAGGCTCGCGCCGGAACCCACCGCCGCCTGCCCCGCATCGCCGACCCGGCGCTGGAGGATCCCTTCGCCCGGGTGCTGCTGCTGTCCCTGGGTTCCCTGCCCCTGTGGCTGTTCCTGGCGGCCTTCCTTCTGCCTCCGCCGCCCACGGGCGGCCAGGTCCTGAACACCGCTCTCGTCGCCCTGTTTTCCGGTGTCATCGCCACCAGCCTGTTCTTGTATGCCCGCCACCTCGCGGTCTCGCCCGCCCAGCTGGCGGCGGCGGATTGCACCCAGGCCCTGGAGGTGGTGTTCTCTCTGGCCGGGGAAGTCTGGCTGCTGGGCGGCGCCCTGCCCTCGGCCCTGGGCTGGGGCGGCCTCGCGCTTACCCTCGTGGGGCTGCTGCTCTACCTGGGTGTGCAGCGGGCCTCGTGAGGCGACTCAGGCCTTCCCGGTGAGCAGCCTGCCGATGCGCAGCACAGCTTCAATCAATCCATCGAAGTCACTGTTCCGGCTGCGGTGGTTGGCGACCGCGACCCGCAGACAGTACCTGTTCCTGATCGTCGTGTAGGACGGCGCCGCAATACCCTGTTCCTGGAGCTGCAACAGCAACTCGCGATTGATGGCGTCGAGCACTGCCTCCTCCAGACCGCCCGGGTTGTAGCGGAAGCACACGATGTCCAGACCAATGGGGGCGGTGAGCTCCAGCTGGGGTTGGGCGGCGATCAGACGACCCAGGTAGCGGGCCTGTTCGACGTTGCGGGCAATCATTCGGCCAAAGCGGTCCAGCCCGTGCTCCTTGATGGACATCCAGACCTTCAGGGCGCGAAACTGACGCGACAGCTGCACCCCATAGTCGCTGAACCACAGATTGCCACCGGCCAGACCGCGGGTGCCGTGCTCCAGATATTCGGGAGTCAGCGAGAAGCTGTTGCGGTGCGCAGACTCATCGCGAACTAGCACGCAGCCGGCCTCGAAGGGGATGTGCATCCACTTGTGCAGGTCCAGTGCCACCGAATCGGCCCGTTCAAGGCCGCGCAACTGGGGCCGGACATTGTCAGCCAGTACCGCCACGGCGCCGATCGCCCCGTCCACGTGGAACCACAGTCTCTCGCGAACGCAGAGCTCCGCCAGGGCATCCAGGTCATCGATGGCACCGGTGTTCACGGTGCCGGCTGTGCCTATCACGCAGATGGGCTGGAGCCCTTCGGCACGGTCTTCGTCGATCATTCGCTGCAGGGCGGCAAGATCGATGCTGTAGTCGTCCTGGACCGGTACGCGGCGCAGGGCCTGACTGCCGAGACCCAGCAACTCTAGGGCCTTCTGGTTGCAGCTATGGACCTCGACGGAGGCATAGACGGTCAGCGGTCGGGGCGCCGCAGCGACACCCTTCTGGCGCACATCGGCCCCGGCACCGACATTCCTGGCCACCGTCAAGCCGACCAGGTTGGCCATGGAACCCCCGCTGACCAGCAGGCCGCTCGCTGAGGTTGGAAATCCGAGCATGTCCTTGAGCCAGTTGATCACCTGGGCCTCGACCAGATTGGCCGCATGGCTGCCCCCGCCGAGGTTGGAGTTCATCACCGCGGCCAGAAAGTCTGCGAGCGCGCCCCCGACCGTGCCATTGCCCATGTACCAAGCCCAGAAACGAGGATGGATATTGCCCATGGGATAAGGCAGGACCTGGGTCCTGAACGCCTCGTAGGCGGCCTGGGCTCCCTCGGGGGCCCGCGGCGCAGGAATCTCGAAAGAGGCAGCAATGTCTGGCGGAACGCTTTGCCAGACCGGCCGCTCCCGGACCGTCTCCAGGTAGGTCATGGCGTCATCGACCATGCGATGGGCCAAGGCGCGCATGGCTGGCCAATCTTGGGGATCCAGTGTTTCGAAGCCGCCCTCGTTGTCTTGATCCATTCGGAGACTCCCGGCAACAGACAGTACAGAATGATCGAATCGCAACCGTCATCAAGCCACCTGAGCGGCAGATGGCCGGCCAGGACCCAAGAGTACGCCTCACCGGGGTTGCGGTTCGGCAACCAGAGGGAGTCGAATTCCTCTCGGATCTGAACCCGACGCCGGGGGGAACCAGCTAGGGCTTTACATGACCCACCGGAAGCAGGGACAGGATCTGGGTTCCCCTGGGGAGCTTCAAGGTTCTACCCACGGCTTCCAGGTCCACGCCCACGGCAGTCCCGCCCCCGAGGCCCAGGGCCGACGCCTGCAGCAGCAGGCCCTGAGCCGCGGCGCCCCCTTCGTAGTAGGTGAGGTTGAGCGCCGACGTCCCCTCGCCGAGGCGGCTGGCATCCCCGGCCACCACGAACACCGCCGGGGCATCCTTGATCCAGGCCTGCATGCCCTTGATGGGACCCAGCAGCATGGAGGGCGTACCGTCGGCCTGCCGGGTCAGCCGGTGGCCGGCCGGGAGGTAGCGGTAGAGGCCCGGGGCCAGGTCGGTGGAACCGGCCGTGACCAGATAGAGCTCGAGCGGATACTTGGCATGGGCCGATGGGGCGACGCGTTTCCCGGGGCGGTTCTCGCCCTGGGCCGCCCACAGGAGCTGGCTGGCCTCGGCGAGGGTGGGCGCGGGGCCGAACAACGTCCTGACCGTGGCCCGACCCTTGAGGGCGGAAAGCAGGGAAGTGCCTTCAATTGGAGTCGCGGGCAGTTTCAGGGGAGCCGGCTCCTGAGCCCCCAGCAGGAGGGCCGCGCAAACGGCGAGAGTGGGACGGAACACGTGCATGGGACCTCCTCTACTATTGATGCCGACGGACTCGGCCCGCGGCCTATCCGAAGAAAAATGCCAGCGCTGCCGCGACAAAGACGCCCGGGAGCATGTTGCCGATGGGCAGCCGCTTGATGCCCGTGAGGTCGAGGCCGATGGCAGCGATGAGCAGGCCGCCGGTGGCCGTGAGCGTGGAGAGCACCGGCAGGGTGAGGTAGTGCTCGACGCTCCCGGCCGCCAGGGTGATCCCACCCTGGTACAGGAGAATCGGGAGGGCCGAGAGCGCCACGCCCACACCCAGGGTGCTGGCCAGCATGATGGCCCCGATGCCGTCCAGCATGGCCTTGACATAGAGCACATGGGGCTGGCCGGCGGCATCCTGGATGGCTCCGATCACGGCCATGGCACCCACGCAGTACAGGAGGGAGGCGGTCACGAAGCCCTCCACCAGGCTGTGGCCCTTCCCCTCCGCATCGTCCGATTTTGCCGAAGACAGGAGGGGGGCCTTTGCGGCGAGGGACTGGAGCCACTGGCCGAGATGTTCGAGACGCTGTTCCAGGTGGAGGAGCTCGCCCAGGATGCTTCCCACCACCAGACCGCCGATGACAACCAGGAGATTCGGATGGTATGGCAGCACCCCGGTGTAGGGGATCTTGGCGTGCTCAACGCGCGGATCCAGGGCCATCTGAAGGCCCAGGGTCAGCACCGCGAGGCCCAGGGCATACATCGTGGTGGTGCGGATCCGCTTGGGGATCACTTGGCCGAAGACAAGTCCGAGGGCCGCCCCGGCGATGATGGCCAGAGCGTTGACAATCGTTCCCAAGCCAGGCATGTGCTTCTCCGTCAGCGTTCATGCTAACGTGCACCCACTTGCATCGGAGGGACCATGTTCAAGGCTGTCCTGCTTGAAAAGTCCGAAACCGTCTTCACGGCTTCGCTTCGGATAGTGGACGAGGCCGGTTTGCCCCCTGGCGACGTGCTGGTGCGGGTCGAACATTCGACATTGAACTACAAGGACGGTCTTGCGATCACGAACAAGAGCCCGGTGGTCCGCGTCTGGCCAATGGTGGCCGGCATCGATGGAGCGGGCACGGTGCTGGAGAGCAGCCACCCCGGTTGGAAGCCCGGCGACCGGTTCATCCACAACGGCTGGGGTGTCGGCGAAACGCGCTGGGGTTGCCTGGCTGAACGGGCGCGGCTGCTGGGTGACTGGCTGGTGCCCCTGCCGGCGGCGTTCACCACCCTCCAGGCGATGGCCATCGGCACCGCCGGCTACACCGCGATGCTCTGCATACTGGCGCTGGAGCGGCACGGGCTGAAGCCCGGCGACGGCGAGGTGCTGGTGACGGGGGCGACGGGCGGCGTCGGCAGCGTGGCCGTGGCGCTGCTCGGCAAGCTGGGTTACAGCGTGGCTGCTGCGACGGGGAAGCTGGGCGAGGCCGACTACCTGCGTTCCCTGGGCGCCGCGACCGTGCTCGACCGGGCGGAGCTGGGCGCTGCCGGCAAGCCCTTGCAGAAGGAGCGCTGGGCTGCGGTCGTCGATGCGGTCGGCAGCCACACCCTGGTCAACGCCCTGGCGCAGACGCGCTATGGCGGCGTGGTCGCAGCCTGCGGACTGGCCCAGGGCTTCGACCTGCCGGCAACGGTGATGCCGTTCATTCTGCGCGGCGTGACGCTGGCCGGTGTGGATAGCGTGATGGCGCCGCTTGCCATCCGGAAGCAGGCCTGGGATCGGCTGGCCGTCGACCTCGACCCTGCCAAGCTCGCTGCCATCACCGAAGTGGTGCCGCTGGCCGATGCGATCGCGAAGGCCCACGAGCTGATGCAAGGCCAGGTGCGTGGCCGCATCGTCGTGGAAATCTGAGCCCAGCCCCAGAGACCGGAAAAGGGAAGCCTCCGGGCACAGGGGGTCGCGAAGGCCTATCATTGGTGTGGGAGCTTTCAACTCCCTGGAGTGTGCATGTTCAAGCTGACCCCCCGAGCCTGGCTCAATACACTCTTCCTGCTGGGCACCCTGGTGCTGGCTCTGGTGCTGGTGCCCTGGAAGCTCGCGGTTCAGGGTCTGCGCCTGAGTGAGGTGGTGGTTTTCCTGGTGATGTACTCGCTGATCGGGCTTTCCATCACCGTGGGCTATCACCGCCTCTTCAGCCATCGCGCCTTCCGGGCCGCCTGGCCCATGAGACTCCTGGCCCTGCTCCTCGGTGCCGCGGCCTTCGAGAACTCGGCCCTTGCCTGGAGCAGCGACCATCGCCACCACCACCGCTTCGTGGATGACGTGGAACGGGATCCCTACCCGGTCCGCAAGGGTTTCTGGTACGCCCACTGGCTCTGGGTGATGGAGGCCAAGGACCGCCCCTTCGATTCCGTGGGCGATCTGGAGCAGGATCCCCTCATCCGCTGGCAGCACCGCTACCACTTCTGGATCGGCGCCACTGTGGCGGCCCTGCCGGTTCTCGTCGTGGGCTGGATGACCCACAACTTCCTTGGCCAACTCGTGATCGGCCTCCTGCTGCGGATCGTGGCGACCCACCACAGCACCTTCCTCATCAACTCGGCGGCCCACTGGTTTGGCACCCAACCCTACACGGAAGGGAACAGCGCCCGCGACAACGCCCTCCTGGCGCCCTTCACCTTCGGGGAGGGCTACCACAACTACCACCACATGTGGCAGTGGGACTACCGCAACGGTCCCCGGTGGTACCAGTGGGATCCCGCCAAGTGGACCATCGCCGCGGCCTCCTGGCTGGGGCTCGCCCACGGCCTGCGCAGGGTCCCGGACACGGAGATCCAGCGCGCCAGGGTGGACATGGAGGCCAGGCGCCTCGTCGCCCTGCTCGCCGCGGATGCCCTCCAGGCCAGAACCGTCCTGGAGGCGGCCCACGCCCGCGTGGATGCGGCCCTCAGCGCCTTCCAGACCCGGCTCGAGGCTTGGCAGGCGAGGAAGGCCGAGTGGAAGGCCAAGGGCCACGCCCATGCCGAGGCTTGGTCTGCGATCCGCGGAGAATGGAAGGCCCAGCGCGCGCAGCTCCGTCAGGATCTGCAGGCAGCCTGGGCGGATTGGAACCGGGCCAGGCAGCTGGTGAAACGTCAGGCCCTGGCCTGACAAACGATTCCATCGAGAGCGGTGTCTCCTGCCCGGGTGGCAAGGTGGCTACTGCTCGATGAACCGCGTGAACTCGGACACATCGGCGCGCTCGGTCACCAGGCTGTTCTCCACTGCTGCCGGGTCGGCATAGCCCAAGGCCATGCCACAGACCAGCATCTGGTCAGGCTTGAAGGCCAGCTCCTCGGCGATGACGCGGTGGAACTGGGTAAAGGCCGCCTGCGGGCAGGTGTGCAGGCCCCGGGCGCGGGCCGCCACCATGAGGTTCTGCAGGAACATGCCGTAGTCCAGCCAGCTGCCCTGCTGCAGCGCCCGGTCGATGCTGAAGATCAGGCCCACGGGCGCGTCGAAGAAGCGGTAGTTGCGGCCATGCTGGCGATGCATGGCGTCCTTGTCCGTCTTGGCGATGCCGAGCAGCGCATAGAGATCCCAACCCACCTTGCGGCGGCGGTCGATATAGGGCGAGGTCCATTCCTTGGGGTAGTAGTCGTATTCCCGCTCATGTTCTGCCAGCTCGACGGGGTTCTCGAAAATCGCGCCGATGCGGTCGGAGAGCCGCTGCTTGGCAGCGCCCGTCAGCACGTGGACCTGCCAGGGCTGCGTGTTGGTGCCGGAGGGCGCCCGCGCGGCGACGTGCAGGAGATCCTCCACCAGTTCGCGCGGTACCGCGGTCGGCAGGTAGGCGCGCATCGAGTGACGGCTGGTGATGGCGGCATCGATGGCGGCGGTTTCCGCTTCACTGGGCTTCTCGAACAGGTTCACGAGTCCATCCTCTCATGGCAACCACACAGGCACTGGAAAGCCGGCACTGGTCTGCGTGATCGGCCATGCGAATACTTCATTCTGACCCGGGCTCAGCTCAGGTGGCCAGCGGCTGCGGTTTCTCGGGCTGCCTGCGGAAGAGGTCGAGGGAGCCGACGATGGCTCCCAGCACGATCAGGCCCATGGCACCCATGGAGATGGCGGAGAGGCGCTTGCCGCCCCAGAGCACAAGGTTGAGGGTCGAGAGCAGGGGCGTGAGGTAGGCGAGCGCCCCGATGATGCGGGAATCGCCCCGCTTCAATGCCGCATCCCAGGTGTAGAAGGCTGCCCCCATGGGTCCGAGGCCGAGCAGGAGGAGGAGGACCCCATCCTTGGCGGTCATGGTCGGCACGGGGGTACCGAAGACCACCACATCCAGGGCAAAGAGCCCGAGGGAGAGCACCCCCGAAGCCAGACAAAAGCCGCCGACCGCGCCCGTCGGAAAGGGGCGGATCCGCTTGGTGAGCAGCGAGTAGCTGGACCAGGTCAGGGCCGCACCCAGGGCCAGCAGGTAACCAAGCAGGTTCGCGGACTCGAGACTCAGCTTGCCACCCGTGATCACGAGGGCCGCCCCCGCCAGGCCGAGGATGGAGCCCGCCACATGATGAAATGCCAGCTGGTAGCCGGGCAGGTAGAGTGGCGAGAGCACCACGATGAGCAGGGGCCAGAGGTACTGGAGGAGATTCACTTCCACTGCAGGTGCAAACCGGAAGGCGGTGAAAAGGAGCGCGTGGTAGCCGAAGATCCCACCAACGCCGATGGCCAGCGTACCCAGCGGCACCTTCCAATCCTGCACGCGCCTGAGCCCCACCAGCCCGCCCACGACCAAGGCGAGGCCCACGGAAAGGAAAGGCGGCAGATGGCCCATGCGCGAACCGAGCACCGCCAGCGTGCTCCAGATGAGGATGGTGATCAGCGAGAGGGCGACGGCAGGCATCCGGGAACTATAGTCGCTCAGCGCAGTCCATGTCTGGCCTTGAAGCCGGCCCAGTCCTGCTTGGCCTTGAGGAAGGCCTCCACATCCAGGCAGAGCAGGAAGGGGTTGCTGTGCCGCTCCCAGGCGATGGTGGAGCTGGGGCGGGCACCGTAGTCGTGACCGGGCCAGAGCGTGGTGTGGGGCGGCCATTCCCGCAGCAGCCGCTGGAGGCTGTTCCATTCGGTGCGGCCATCCGCCTCGGTCTGGGTGCCACCCACCTTGCCCACGAAGAGCAGGTCGCCGGTGAAGGCGGCGTCCTGGCCCTCCACCAGGAAGGCCAGGTGATCGTGGTAGTGGCCCGGAACGTGCCAGGCGCGAAGGGTGAAGGCCCCGAATGGGATGCGGTCGCCGTCCTTGAGTGTGAGGTCCACCGGCCCCGGGTGGCCCGGCCCGCCCGCGATCACCGCCCCTGTCAGCGCCTTGGCGACCTGGTTGCCGTTGGTGTGGTCCTCGTGGCCATGGGTGTTGAGGATGTGAGTGATCTTCAGGCCCTGGGCCCGGGCCCGACCCACCACGGCTTCCGGGGTGTAGGAGGGATCGATCACCACGCCCACTCCTGCCTCCCGATCACCCAGGAGGTAGCCGAAGTTGCGGTCACCGCCGACCCGGATCTGCTCGAAGATGAAGCGCATCGGTCCCCCCTCATGCTCCTTCAGGATGGCACCGCGAGACCGGGTGCGGCCCGGTCACCCCTTCCGTGCCACCGGACATCCCCCGGAGCTGCACTTGCCGCAGGTGCTGCCCTCAGGAGCACTGAGCTCCTGGAACGTGCCCCGGATGAAATAGAGGGCCGCAAGACCGGCGGCGGAAAGGGCGAGGACGGATTGGATGTTCATAGTCACCTCACACGAAGCCCATGGCGCGGCCCAGGGCCACGGTCACCCAGGCCAGCCCCCAGCCCAGCACCAGACCATAGCCCACGGTGAAGGCGGCCCAACGCCAGCTGCCCGCCTCGCGGCGGATCATGGCGATGGTGCCCAGACAGGGCGTGTAGATGAGCGTGAAGACCATGAAGGCCAGGGCTGTGAGGGGCGTCAGGCCGGAACCATCCCGGAGCGCCACCTGCAACGGGCTGAGGCGCTCGCCTTCTTTCGGCTCCTCACTGGCCTGATGGATGACGGCCATGGTAGAGACCACGATCTCCTTGGCCACGAAACCGGCGGTCAGCGCGATGACGTCCTTCCAGGCCTCGGCCCGCTTGTGGTCTGGATCCAGGATGGGCCGCAGGATCGGCTCCACCTTCTGGCCCATTTTCGCCGCCAGGCTCGTGTTCACGATGCGGCTCTCGTGCGCGAGCTGCAGCAGTTTGAGGCGTTCGTCGGCTTCCGACGTCGGCAGGTGCAACGCCGCCACAGTCTGCCGCTGCTGCTGGTATTCCAGGGTCCACTCCCGGTTGGCGATGCCCGGGTACCGGGACAGGAACCACACCAGCGTGGCCCCCGCGAAGATGGTGGTGCCGGCCCGGGTGAGGAAAATCGAGCCCTTCTCCCACATGTGGATGAGGGTGGCCTTCAGGGTGGGCAGACGGTAGGGCGGCAGCTCCATCACGAAAGGCGAGCTGGGGCCGCTGAACAGGGCGCTCCGCAGGACCCGGCCCATGAGCACGGCGAGGCCCAGGCCCAGGAAGTGCATGGCGATGATGGCGAGAGCCGCCTTGAAGGGCGTGAAGAAGGTCCCGGCGATGACGATGAACACCTGCAGGCGCGCCGAGCAGCTGACCAGGGGCGTCACCAGCATGGTGATGAGGCGGTCCTGGGGGCTCTCAATGGTGCGCGCCGCCTGGATGGCTGGCACGTTGCAGCCGCTCCCCATGATGAGGGGGATGAAGCTCTTCCCGTGGAGGCCCATGACGTGCATGAGCCGATCCATGATGAAGGCTGCCCGGGCCATGTAGCCCGTGTCCTCCAGGAAGGCAATGCAGCCCATAAGGATCATGATCACCGGCACGAAGACGATCACCGCGCTCACACCGGGGATGACGCCATCCACCAGCAGGCTGGTCAGCTCGCCCGCGGGCAGCCGGGCGCCGGCGAAGTCCGACAGGGCCTTGAACCCATCCGCGATCCAGTCCTGGGGAATCTTGCCGAGGACGAAGGACAGTGAATACATGAGGGCCAGTACACCCACGAAGATAGGAACACCCAGCAGGCGGTTCGTGAGCACCGCATCCAGCCGGGCCGTGGGGGTCGTCTTCTCATCCGCCGCCGTGGCCACGTCCTTCACCAGACCGTGCGCGAACCCATAGCGGCGCTCCGCCACCAAGGTGGCGCCGTCGGCGCCGAGGTGCGGCTCGAGGAAGGCGAAACTTCTGGACAATTGCTGTCGGATGGCTTCGCTGGCATGGCTCTCGGCCACGATACGCTTGGCTTCGACGTTGTTCTCCAGCAGCTGGAGGGCCAGCCAGCGGGGCGGCATGGCAGCTTCGAGCAGCTCGTCGCGGCAGATTTCCGTCTGCAGTTTGGCAAGTTCACCTTCAATGTCGTGGCCATAATCCACGGTGATCCGCCGGCAGCGGTTGGATTCACCGCGCGCCATGCTGGCCAGGAGCACCTTGAGTTCCGTGATGCCCTGCTCCCGGTTGCCCACGGTGGGGAGCACGGGGCCACCGAGCAGCAGCTCCAGGGCCGGTACGTCGATGTGGACACCGCGGTTCTCCGCGTCATCGATCATGTTCAGTACGAAGGCCACGGGCTTGCCGAGTTCAAGGAGCTGGGTGCTGAGGTAGAGGTTGCGCTCCAGGTTCGAGGCGTCAAGTACGTTCAGGACCAGGTCCACTTCCGGCGACGCCAGGAAGTGGGAGGCCACCCGCTCGTCCTCGCTGCGGGCGGACAACGAATAGGTGCCCGGCAGATCCACGACCTCCATCGTGGTGCCACCGTGCTCGAAGGTCCCGCTGCGGCGCTCCACAGTGACCCCCGGCCAGTTACCCACATGGTGCCGCGCCCCGGTGAGGGCGTTGAACAGCGTGGTCTTCCCACAGTTGGGATTGCCCGCGAGGGCGATGGTCAGCGTCATTCAATCACCGGCAGCACGAGAATGCAGGAACTCTCCTCCCGCCGCAGAGAGAGGTGGTAACCCTTGATCACGAGTTCCATGGGGTCGCCCAGCGGCGCGAGTTTCTCGACCCGCAGGCGGGCCCCGCGGATGAAGCCCATCTCCAGCAGTCGCTGGCGGACCTGACCCTGGGCCTGCACCTGCACCACCTCCCCCTGATCTCCGGGATGGAGAAGACTTAACGGAATTGGAAGATTTTGAGTCATAGTCTCAACCATATACTTCAGTGTAGCCGCGCTTCCGGGTGGAACAAGGTGCCGGTGAAAGGATGTGATCTCCGTCTAGACTGGTCTGTAATGAATGCTACCAGCCCACTGACCCTGCCCAACGCCCTGACCCTGCTCCGGATCCTGGCGATTCCCTTTTTCGCCATCGCGGTCTGGTATGGCCATTACTGGCAGGCCTTCATTCTGTTTGCCGCCGCGGGCTTCACGGATCTGCTGGACGGGCTCATCGCCAGGACCTTCAACCAGAGCTCGGATCTGGGCGCGGTGCTGGATCCGGCCGCTGACAAGCTGCTGATGACCACCGCCTTCATCCTCATGGCCTGGCGCACCCAGGGGATGACCGCCCCCATCCCGGTGTGGGTGGCGATCCTGGCCATCACCCGCGACGGATTGATCTCCTTCTACACCTTCGCCTCCGTGGACCGGCTCAGCGACAGCAAGTTCCATCCGAGCTTCCTCGGGAAACTCAGCACCGCCATGCAGCTCATCGCCATCGCCCTGGGGCTGTTCTTCAACGCCCTGGGTTATCGCCCCTGGATGGAGTTCTTCCTGCCGGGAATGTACTGGGTCGTGGCGGCCCTCGCCCTATCCTCGGGGATCCATTACTTCGTGCGGGCCACGAGGGCCCCTGCAGCCTGATATGCTGGTTCTTCCGCGTCGGGAGACGCCGAAGGAGCTGCTATGAGGAAGTTCACCCCGAAGGGGTCTGGAACCGCGCCCACCAAACCAAGCACGGCCGGTAGAGCCTCCGATCGTTCGGCCCCCCGTGTGGGGGATCGGCCTGTTCACCGTCCCGCAGCCCATTCCGAGGACAGGCCAACCCGTCGTCCCGCAGCCCATCTTGAAGACCGGCCGGCCCGCCGTCCTGCAGCCCACTCCGAGGAGCGGCCCATTCGTCGTCCCGCTCCTTCCGAAGACCGCCCCGCCCGTCGCCCGGCTGACCGTTCAGAGGACCGGCCGACCCGACGCCCCTCGGATCGGCCCGCCCACCGGAACCCTCCCCGTCTCTCCACGGCCGCCATCGCGAAGTCCAGGCCTTCTCCAAGCCCCGCCCCCCGCAAGACCGGGCCGCGCCCTGGAGGTCCCGGTCAGGATCGCCTCCAGAAAATCCTTGCCGCAGCCGGCATCGACAGTCGCCGGGCCTGCGAGCAGATCATCCTGGACGGCCGCGTGCAGGTGAACGGAAAGACCGTCACGGAGCTGGGGACCTGTGCGGACCCCCGCCGGGATGTCATCACCGTGGATCTGATCGAGGTCCAGCGCGAAGCGCCGGTCTACATCCTCATGAACAAGCCCAAAGGCTACGTCACCACGGTGAAGGACGACCAGGGCCGCCCCACGGTCATGGCCCTGCTGAAGGGCGTTCCGGGCCGCCTCTATCCGGTGGGTCGCCTCGATTTCAATTCTGAGGGTCTGCTGCTGATGACCAACGACGGGGCCCTGGCGCAGGTACTCATGGGACCTGAACACGAAATTCCCAAGGTTTACCTCGTGAAGGTCCACCGCAATCCCCGTCCCGAGCTCCTGAAGGAGTTCCAGGAGGGCTTCCTGCTCAGCGGACGCCGCCTGAAGCCCTGCCACATCGAGGTGGCCGAGAAGGGCGACAATCCCTGGCTGAAGGTGACCCTCACAGAGGGCAAGAACCAGCAGATCCGCCGCATGTTCGCTGCGGTGGGCCACCCGGTCAGCAAGCTGCGCCGGGTCCAGTTCGGCCCCCTGGCGGATCCCCTGCTGAAACCTGGCGCCTGGCGCTACCTGAGTCCCCAGGAGATCGCGGCGATCAAGAGCCTGTAGGGCAGCTCAAGCCAAGTGCAGGCTCCGCACCGCGAGGAGCACTTCTCGCAGGAAGCACACCAGGGCCGCCACGAAGGCGGCCATGGCCAGGATGAACAGCGAGGCCACGGCCATTGCCACATTGGCCTTCATCACCGCACCGAGGAAGACGGTGGCGATGCTGACGCAGACCAGCAGCGCCGCAGTGGTCCCGAACGTGATTGCCAAGTTGATCATCCGGCGCCGCTGGGCCAAGGTACGCATCTCCGCATGAATGGCCGGCATCCGATTCTCGGCGGCCGTCTCAAGCCGCTCGTTGAGGGCCCGGGCCCGATCGACGATGCGCGCCAGCCGGTTGGACAACACGCCCAGGATCGTCCCGATGGCCGTGAGCAGGAAGACCGGCGCCACGGAAAGCTGGATGACATGGGAGATGTCGTAAATGGTTTGATCGGAGACGGGCGCAAGCATACTTATAGCTATCAGCTATCGGCTGTCAGCTGTCAGAAAAAGCTATCAGCTATCGGCTATCAGCCAAAGCAGGCCCGGGCCATCTTGAGCTGACAGCTGAGAGCTGACGGCTGACAGCTCCCTAAAGCGCCTCTTCCTCGAAGTCCAGTAGGTGGCCGCTCTTGCGGGCCTTGGTCTTCAGGTAGCGTAGGTTGTGGGGATTGGAGGCCAGTTGGTGGCGCTCCCGCTCCACTTCAATGCCAGCGGATTCCAGCGCGCCGATTTTCCGTGGATTGTTGGTGAGCAACTTCACCTGGGTGATGCCGAAGAACTTCAGCATCTCGACAGCGCAGTCGTAGGTGCGCAGGTCGTCCGGGAAACCCAGGGAATGGTTGGCCTCCACGGTATCGAGCCCCTGCTCCTGCAGGGCATAGGCCTTGAGCTTGTTCAGCAGACCGATGCCGCGGCCCTCCTGACGGAGGTAGAGCACCATGCCGCCGTGCTCCGACACGTAGCGGAGGGCCTCCTCCAGCTGCTGGCGGCAGTCGCATTTCAGGCTGCCCAGCACGTCACCGGTCAGGCATTCCGAGTGGATGCGCACCGGGATGCGCCGACGCGCATCGATCTCCCCCGACACGATGGCGAGGTGCTCCTTGCCTGTGGCATGCTCCAGAAACCCGTAGACGGTGAACTTCCCGAAGATGGAAGGAACGTTGGCCTTGGCGATGAATGGGACCTTCTCTGCCTGCAGCTTGCAGAACAGTTCGAGCTTGGGAGCGCTGCTGTGGTCTTTGGGGGACATGGGGTTCCGGCTATGGTGGCGGCCATCTCTTTGGATGCCGCTCAGGAGAGTATGAAGTCTGACTTCAGGATTCCGTCTCGGCAATCCCATTGTGTCTATTAAAAAATTTAGACAATATCCAATCTGATCTGAGCCATGACCGCGGCTTCCACCTGGAAGATGAAGGCCTCCAAGGGTTGGGCCACCTTGGCGCCGGAGGCCAGGCGATGACCCCCACCCCCGAACTGACGGCACACCGCGTTCACGTCGACCCGCTCCCGGGAGCGCAGGCTGACCTTCGCCCGACCGTCAGCGGTTTCGGAAAACAGCGCGGCCACCTCGACCCCCTTCAGCTTGCGGGGCTCTTCTACCAGTTCGTCCAGGTCCTCATGGGTGGCCCCACAGGCCGCAAGATCCGCCCTGGTCACGGAGACATAAGCAAAGCGTCCGTCGCCCCGCAGCTGGAGCCCGCCCATGGCCCGGCCGAAGAGCCTGAGCTTGACCGGCGTGGCCGTCTGGTAAAGGGCATTGAAGGTTCGGGCTGGATGCACTCCCTGGGCGATGAGGTCCGCCGCGGCATGGTGGATCTTCGGCGTGCTGTTGGAGTGCCGGAAGTTGCCGGTGTCGCTCACCAGCCCGGCGTAGATGGCCTGTGCCATCACCGGCGGCAAATCGCACCCGATGCGAGGCCGCACCAGGTCATAGATCAGCTCGGTGCTGGCGCTCGCGGTGGGATCCGTGAACTCGGCGTCAAAGCCCTTGGGCGCATCCTTGAGGTGATGATCGAGACAGGCGCGCTCCGCCTGGGTGGCTTCATAGACCGGAAACAGGGCACCCATGCGATGGGGTTCGGAGGCATCGATGAGCAGCCAGGCATCCGGCCAGCCAGCAAGATCAAGGTGGGCACCTTCGGGCTCGAAGGCCTCGATCCAGCCTTCAGGGTCCAGGAACCGCAGGTTCTCGGGTAGCCCAGGCGTCACCACGATCCGCGCTTCTTTCCCGCTGGACTTGAGATGGGCTGCCAAGGCAATAGAAGCCCCCACCCCATCCCCATCGGGATTCTCGTGGGTGGTGAGAAGAATCCTGTTGTGGCGCTCTAGAAAGGCGGAAAAACGATCCAGCATGAATCCTGACCTCGGCAGTCAGGATATCAGAGGTGCTCCTTTTTACTCTCCAGGCTGCCAGGCTTGAAGGCCTTCAGTTCATGCACCACCTCCGCCAACAGGGCGCGTTTGAGCGCATAGGGCAGGAAGGCGCTCTTGAAGCCCATGATGATGACGTCCTTGATTTCTTCGAGGCTGAAGCCAAGCTCCTCGTGGATGACCTGGAACTCGCGGCTCACGGTGGTGCCCGTCACCATGCGATTGTCCGTGTTGACGGTGACGCGCAGGCCCAGATCGTAGAACAGGCGGATGGGATGGTCGGCCATCTTCTTCACGGCCTTGGTCTGCACGTTGCTTGATGGGCAGCATTCCAGCGGAATGCGATGGTCGTTCACGTAGTTCAGCAGGTCCCCATCCTCGATGAGCCGGACACCGTGACCGATGCGGTGGGCGCCGCAGAGGTGGATGGCCTGGTGGATGCTTTCGGGACCGTAGGCCTCGCCTGCATGAAGGGTGCAGTTGATGTTGTTCTGGAGCACGCGACCGAAGGCATCCTTGTGGCGCTTGGCCGGAAAGTTCTCCTCGGCACCCGCCAGGTCGAAACCCACCACGCCCTTGTTCTTGAAAGCCACCGTCAGATCCGCCAGGCGCAGCGAAATATCTGGTGAGATGTGGCGCATGCCGCAGAGGATCACGCCGGTCTTGATGTTGTACTTGCGCTCGGCCTGGGCCAGGCCCTCCAGCACGGCCTGGACGATGGCGTGGAGCGTCAGGCCCTTCTGCTGGTGGAGGATGGGACTGTAACGCACCTCCAGGTAGCGGACGTTTTCTTCAGCCGCGTCTTCGGCCAGCTCGAAGGCCGTGCGGACGAGGCTCTCGTAGGTCTGCATGACGGAAAGGGTGACGTCGAAGGCCCGCAGGTACTCCACCAGCGACTTGCAGTCGTCCCCCACCTCCACAAAAGGTCGCAGTCCCTCGACAGAGTCAGCAGGCAACTTCACCTTCTGTTGCTCGGCCAGATCGAGAATGGTCGGGATACGGAGGCTACCGTCGAGATGGACGTGCAGGTCCGTCTTGGGAAGGCGTTGGAGGTCCTGGATCGTCAGTTTAGCCATGGGAAAGGCTAGCGCCTCGCAGGGCTGTAGGCCAGGGGCTGTGGGCGGCAGGAAAGCAGAGCCCGGCTCTGCCTGGCTCTACGAGGGGGTCTGGAGGTATGCGCGCAGCGCGCCCTTAGATCCTTGCAACGCATGCGTTGCGAGGGAAACCCCCGGAGTGCATCAGGTACTTAATTGGCTCAGCCGGTGGGCGAGGACGGTGTCGTCGGTGGTCTTGGCCTGGCAGGCCTTGCACAGCCCGAAGATCTGGTGGCTGTGGTGCATGGGCCGGAAGGCGAATTCGCGACAGATCTGCTCCTGGAGCGCCTCCAGGTCCGGCCGGAAGAACTCGATGATGGCATCGCAGTTCAGGCAGATGAGGTGGTCGTGGTGCTCATTGCTCCGCACCGCTTCATAGTGCGCGTGCTGGTCGCCGAAGCTGCTCTTCCGGACCAGCCCACATTGTACGAGCAGATCCAGGGTCCGGTAAACGGTGGCCCGGCTGATGGCCTTCCCCTTCTGCTTCAACGCCATGTGCAGCTGGTCGGCGTCGAAGTGGTGGGGCTGACCGAAGACCTCCTCGACCAGTTCCAGACGCTCACCGGTCAGCTTCAACTGACGGGACCGCAGAAAGGTCTCAAAGCGTTGTTGTTCTTCGGGCCGCTCGATTTTTGGCTTGCGCATGGGGTCCTCGGCGGAAGTCTACACGAATTGTTTCAGAATTCGCATTTTACAAATATAGACCCCAGAGATATTGTAATAGTTCCGTAAACATAATGGAGCACCCATGGCCGTCATCATTATTGAATCCTCCCATCTCTCCTCTGATCAGAAAACCCGAATCGGGGAACGCGTCATCACCGCTCTGCAGCATGAAGGCATTGCCCCCGGATCCGTGGTCGTGCTTTTCCAGCCTGAGCGAGGTGATATCTATGTGGATGGAATGCTTGTCCAGGCCCAGGCGGATGCCCCAACCCCTGTCCCGGTTATCCCTGAGCCAAAGGTGAAAACCCCCGCTCAGGAACCCAGCCCGGCCTTCAAGACCAAGGCCCGTCGTTCCAAACCGGAGCTTGAAGACCTGAAGAAACAGCTCTCGCGAGCGCTGCAGGATAAGGGCTCCCTCAGCAGCTTCGAGGCTCAGGTCGCCCTGGATCTCAAGGATTGCGACTGGGCCCCATCCACGCTTCGCCGGCTGTTCACCGAATTGGAAGAGACCAAACTCATCGTCAAGAACGGGCAGAAGCGCGGTACGCGGTATGTCTGGAAGGGCATCGCAAACACGCCCCAGTCCGCGCCGGCGGTGAAGCTCGTCAAGGCCGAGAGCGACGAGGGTTAGTGCTCTCCGGGGGTTCCCCTCGCAACGCATGCGTTGCGAGGATCTAAAGGCGTGCTGTGCGCATACCCCCGGGACCCCCGCGCAGAGGACCAGTTGGGCCGTTCCTCTGCTTTTCTCTCGATCCTAAGCTCCTGCCACACTCAACCCATGGACTGGTTCCTCCGGGATTTCGACCATCCCGCCTACTTCACCATCTATGCGGACAAGGCAGCAGATGCAGCCGTGGAAGGCCCTGCCTTGGCGACGTTGCTGGACCTTCCGGCAGGCAGCCTGGTGCTGGATCTTCCCTGCGGCTGGGGGCGGCTGAATCCCCATCTGCGCGCCCGAGGTCTGGACATCATCGGCGGGGACCTGAGTCCGCTCAACCTGGTGAAGCACCGCACCGACCACGCTGCACTCCTTGTACGCCTGGATCTCCGGGCCCTGCCCTTCCGCCCCGCCTGTGCCGACGGCGTGTTCTGCGCCTATACCAGTTGGGGCTACTTCGCCACCGATATGGAGAACCTGCAGCAGATCGTGGAGTTCGCGCGAGTGCTGCGCCCGGGGGGAGTATTGCTGCTGGACCTGGCGGGCCGGACTTTTCTCCAATCGGCCGTGACCGGGGTTGATGGAGATTGGCTGGAGTTCGTGGATGAGGGCTACCAGGAGAGGGCCCGATGGAGCCCGGATGGTCGCCGTATCCTCACCGAGCGCGTCTGCCTTGGGGAGGCCTTCTGCCACGACATCTGGATCCCCAGGGATGCCGAAGTCCGAGCCTGTCTGCACCAGGCTGGGTTCGAGGTGTCCCAGGCCTATGGCGGACTGGATGGCCGTCCCTGGGCTGAAGAGGCTGAGCGCTGGATCTATCGGGCGATCAAGAGGTGAACCGGTTTGTGGCGAACAGGTAGGAGCCAAATCCGAGACCGCAGAGACCCAGGGCCATGGGGAGGCCCAGAACCTGCACCAGGGCCCCACCCACCAGCGGCCCGATCATCATGCCCACCGAGTAGGCCAGATTGAGAATGGAGAAGGCCGAGGCAAAGCTCTGGCTCCCCTGCCGTTCGACCTGGTCCGCCACCGCCGGGCTGCAGGGGCTCATGATGAGGCTTGCCGTGCTCCCCAGCGCCATCATGGCAAGCACCACCATCCATGCCCTAGGAAGCAGGGCCGGCAGAGGCAGCAGGACCAGGGCGAGCAGTAGGCCCATGCGCAGCACCTTGGCTCGCCCGATGCGGTCGGATAGCCGGCCCATCAGGGGCGAGGTAAGGCTATGGGTCAGGGCTGCGGCGGCAAAACAGAGGCCGATCCGGTAGGGGCTGAGAGCCAACCGGCGGTCCAGGTCCAGCGGCAGGGTGGATTCGAGCAGGGCCCAGAGCGCCGACCCGAGAACCATGGCCCCGGCGAAGAGCCGGATCACGGAATTTGACAGCAGTTGTCGGAAAGGCAGGCGAGGGCCCCGATCCGGTTCAACGCCAGGAAGGAGGAAGGCACGTCCGGCCGCATCCAGGGCCACCAGCCCGGCCCCGAACAGGAACGGCGCGGAGGGACCGGCATGCTGGTCGAGAAATCCTGATAGCGGCGGGCCGATAAGCACCCCTAGGTTCGCGGCCGCGAAGGCCGTGCCCATGGCCCGCCCCCGGTGTGCCGACGGGAAGTGGTCCGCCAACAGGGCCATGCCTGGCAGCCAGGTGGCCGCACCCGCGATCCCCTGTAGAAAGCGGGCCATTACCAGCAGCCAGTATTGAGTCGACATTGCGAAGAGCATGGTGGTCGCCGCGAGGCCGGCCAGCCCCCAGAGCATGGGCGCCCGACGACCGTAGCGATCCGTCAGAATCGCCACCGGAAAGGTCGCCAGCAGGAGGGCCACCGCATAGCTTCCGAAGAGAATTCCCACTTTCATGGGACTCAGCCCCAGGTCCCGGGCATACCGCGGCAGCAGGGGCACTAGCAGGTAGTAGAGGAGCGTGTCCACGTGGAAGGCGAGGGACGTCACGAGCAATGCGGCGGTGGAAGGGGCGAGGCGGCGCATCCTCCGAATATCGCAGATGGATGCCCATCTCGCCCTCAGGGAGGAGGAAAAGTAAAAGCACGGCTTCGCCGCGCTTTTACGCGGGGGGCCCGGGGGTGTGCACACAGCGCGGAACCCCCGGATGACATTGGCGCGGCCCCCTTGCGGGGGGGCCGTAGTGGGAGGCTCCGTCTCCGCGAGCCGAAGGTAAGCGGGAGCCGCGCACAGCGCGGCGTTAGACGGAGGGTAAGCCGGGCCCGGCTCCGAGCCGGCACGGCCCCCTTGCGGGGGCCGTGGTGGATCGGTAAGCCGGGTTCTGTCGTGGAGCGTCATTCCTCTGGGATGGATGTCGCCATCCACCTCAAGCGACCTACCCGCCGGCTCGGTCGGGTCAACCCTCGCCGCTTGCGCGGTGCGCCGGCCTATTTGGTCGTGCTCCCGGGGG
>CAIYNT010000006.1 GCA_903927605.1 uncultured Holophagaceae bacterium | reverse complement strand
ATCGTCGTTCTCCTTGTCTCGCTTGGGCGGCGCCCTTTGCGCGGCCGCTCCCCAATCTGAAGGGAGGCCCTAACGCCCTCCTGCGGTTTCCAGTGCCAGCATGATGCGGTCCCGGGCGACCGAGACTTCCCCCACGGCGGCTTCGGGCTTCAGCTTGATGACTTCCTTGGTGCGGCGATCGCGCAGTTCCACCATGCCCTCCTTCAAGCCCTTGGCCCCCACGGTGAGACGCAGGGGGAAGCCCAGCAGGTCGGCGTCCTTGAACTTGGCGCCAGGGCTCAGGCCTTCGCGATCGTCGTGCAGGACCTCGAACCCCGCGTCCTCCAGGTCCTTCTCAACCTGGGCGGCCACGCCGGAGACTTCCGCGCTGCCAGGATCCAGACAGACCACGTGCACCTGATAGGGCGCGATGGGCCAGGGCCAGATGATGCCGTCGGCATCGTAGTTCTGTTCGATAGCTGCGGCCACGGTCCGGGTGATGCCGATGCCGTAACAGCCCATCACCATGGGATTTTCCTTGCCCTGTTCATCGAGGAACGTGCAGGACATGGACTTTGAATATTTGATGCCCAGCTTGAACACCTGGCCCACCTCGATGCCGCGGAAGGCCTGGTACTTCCCCTCCCCGCAGCGGGTGCAGGTGTCGTTCTCAGCGGCCATGCGCAGATCCGCGAAGGTGCAGCCGGGCAGGTCCCGGGTGGGATCCAGACCGAAGTGGTGGTAGTTCGTGCGATTCGCCCCGCAGGTGAGGTTGACTGCGCCTTCCAGGCTGCGATCCACCAGCATACGCACCTCGGCGCACACGTTGAGGAAACGAGTTCCTTCGGCAGGGACCGGCCCCATGAACCCCGATTTTGCACCCGTGAAGGCCTCAGCCTCTAAGATCTCCATCAACTCAAGCCCGGTGGCCCCGAGGAAATTCTTCACCTTGACGGGATTGAGCTCGTGATCGCCACGGAGCACCACACCGACAAGCTGGACCTTGCTAATTCTGATTTCTTCCCCAGGGATTGATTTCATCGCTGCACGGCTTTCTTCGAACTCGGCCTGGAACAGATAGAACTTGCTGGTCTGGGTGAGGGGCATGCCATGGGGATGATCTTCATCGATCATGCCTGCGGCCTGCTCCACCTGTCCTAGAACTCCAGGGGTGCAGAAATGGTCCCGCTTCAATTCAAAGGCTTTTCCGTGATCTCCGGCATGCAGGGCCGGAGCCTCAGTCTTCTCCATGTTCGAGGTGTACTCGCAGGCATCGCAGCTGAGGATGGCATCCTCGCCGCTGCCCGCCAGCACATGGAACTCATGGGTGAAGCTCCCGCCGATGGCGCCGCTGTCGGCCTCCACGGGTCGGAACTTCACGCCCAGACGGGAGAAGATCCGATTGTAGGCGTTGAACATGGCCCAGTAGCCGCGATCCGCGCAGGTATCATCCGCATGGAAGGAGTAGGCGTCCTTCATGGTGAATTCGCGGCCCCGCATGAGGCCGAAGCGGGGGCGGCGCTCATCACGGAACTTGGTCTGGATCTGGAAGAGGTTCATGGGCAGCTGCTTGTAGCTGCGCACGTTCTTCCGGACGATGTCGGTGACCACTTCCTCGTGAGTGGGCCCCAGGCAGAAATTGTAGAAATCCCGCTCATCGGGCGTCTCACCCCGCTTGCGCCGCTCGGCGACTTCAGCCTTGGCCTTGCGGTCGCAGAACCGGAGCAGCTCGTCTCCGTAGAACTTCCAACGCCCGCTCTCCTGCCATAAATCTGCGGGTAGCACCGCGGGCATGAGCAGTTCCTGGCAGCCGTCCTTGGCCAGCTCCTCGCGAACGATCTCCGCGAACTTGCGGATGCTCCGGTACGCCAGAGGCAGGTAGCTGTAGATGCCGGCAGCCACCTTCTGGATCATGCCAGCCCGCATCATGAGCTGCTGGCTCACCACATCGGCATCGCGGGGCGTCTCGCGCAGGGTCTGGATCAGGAGCTTCGACTGCTTCATGGAGTCCTCAAACCTTCAAGCTTAGCCCAGGAGCGTGTCTGGCTCCGGGCTGATTCCCTTGGCGGTTTAGCTTTGCCTAGTCGCGTAGTGGTGGACCCCCTGGATCAGGTCATCCCAGGAGGCCCTGCACCAAAGTGCTCGCGGCCTTCCCATCAATGGCACCACCGTGGGTGGCCTGAAGGGCCTTCATCACAAGACCCATGTCCTTCTTCCCTTGGGCCCCGCTCTGGAGGATGGCGGCCCTCACGGCGGCCTCCAGGGCCGGGCCCTCGATCATGGCCGGAAGGTAGGGCTTCAGCAGCTCGATCTCGGCCCGCTCCTGGGCGGCACGATCCATCTGGCCTACCTTCTCGAATTGGGCGACGCTGTCCTCCCGGGACTTCACCAGGCGCCTGAAAACGGCCAGGGCATCGGTGTCTGCGAGAGTGCCCTGGGGCCCCAGCCCCTTGGCTATGGCCTCGTTCTTGTAGGCTGCGAGGACCATTCGGAGCACCTGGGTCCGGGGGGCATCCTTGGCCAGCATGGCGGTTTTCAGGTCGGCCTGCAGGCGCGTGAGCATGGGTATCTCCGGGGGCGAAGATCCATGGTGACGCGAGAACCCCGGGCTCTCAATGCCAGAAGTCATGGCAGGCCATTCTTTGGCCGAAACAACGACCAACGACATTGCCGGGGTCCCATGAACGTCGCCTTCATCAATCCCTTCATCGAATCCACCCTCCGCAGCTTGGAGATGATGGCCAGCATCGTCGCCGAGAAGGCTGGTCTCTCAGTGAAAGAGGACCTCATCACCACCTACGACATCTCCGCCATCATCGGCATTACCGGAGACACATCGGGTTCCATCATCCTCAGCTTCCCCGCTCCCCTGGCCTGCCGCATCGCCAGCAACATGCTCATGGAAGAAGTCACCACCCTGGACAGGAGCGTGGAAGATGCCATCGGTGAGATCGGCAACATCGTAGTGGGAGATGCGCGGCGCCTGCTCATCCAGGACGGCTTCAGCCTGTCCATCTCCGTGCCCACCGTAGTGGTAGGAAAAGGCCACAAAATCAGCCGCAGTGGCGACATCCCCTGCATCGCCATTCCGTTCAAGACCGAGTTCGGCGAGTTTGAAGTGAATGTGGGATTGAAAGAATAGCTAATGGCTGTCGGCTATCAGCTGTCGGTGAATACAGAACGGGGCGCCATGGGCGCCCCGTTCCACTGATAGATGACAGCTGATGCCTTACAGCGGGAGGTGCAGCCGCCCTAGGCCTTCTCGAACTTGATGACTTCCACGGGGCAGCCGGCAACGGCGGCCTCGATGGCGGCCTCCAGATCCGTGCCATTGCTGCCAGAGAGAGGGCTCTGTTCGTCCCGGTTCTCGTTGTCCACGCCATCCTCGCGCACGGAGCCGTTGACGTTGCAGCT
>CAIYNT010000005.1 GCA_903927605.1 uncultured Holophagaceae bacterium | reverse complement strand
TGATTGCCCAAGGAAGGAGCCTCGTTCCCCTCCTGAATGGGTTCGAGATCGGGGGAGTGGCTCTTGAAAACAGGAGGTGGCGTGTCATGAATTGAAAGCATAAGATCCCGGTTGTCGAAGTCATTGTGCCCAGGTGCGTTGGTCTTGAATGGTCCAAATAGAATCGAACCTAGCCAGCACAGGAAACTCAACTTAGAGGCACCCTTAACAGCGGCATGAATATACAATAAAACACCCCCAAAAAATCTGGGGGTGTTGTTGCAGGCATGAACCAGGATCAATCGAGGGAGACAACCTTCTGTGTGGTGGTCGCAGTGCCACCAACCAGGAAGCGGGCAATGACCGTAATTGACGAAATGGAACCGCCAGTCACTGGGTCGGTCGTTGTGCCGTCTGACAGTTCCACAGCGCCAGTAACGCCAGCACCTTTAGCGACGTAGGCTACGGTCCCGTCGTAGGGATTTTTGGCGACCGGTAACTTATACGTGGACATGGCCAACACGGTAGCGGCAACATTGGCCGAAGTGAGGGTTTGGCCCTGCTCCTTGGCCTGGTCATTGACGCGGGCACATTCCCCGGCAATGCCAGCTGCATTCTCCTGCACAGCCTTGGCCTTGGCGCGCTCACGCTGACCGAGCAGTGCGGGAATGGCGATCGCCGAGATGATGCCGATGATGGCAAGCACCAACAGCAGTTCGATGAGGGTAAAGCCTGACTCTTTCTTCATAATGATCTCCCTGGGGACATGGACCCGATGAAAACCTTAGCAGAAACTGGGCCAACAGCCATAGGGAGTCACACATCATGGTCAGTTAGGGTCGAGAGACGCAGAAGGCCAAAATTATCAGAGAATCCGTACGAATCGTGGGCATAGCAACCCATGAACCCAAATGGCCCGGCCCGCTTCAAGAATTCAAGTGACCCAAGTCGTCAGGCATTAAGTCGTAATGCGTCACTCATGGGTGCACCGAAAATAAAGAGGAGATTACAAGCCTATTGTAATCTCGCCAGCTGCGCACCGGTCTGATCCGTCTGGTATGCGGTGGGGCTCCCCGGCAGACTGGGATCGATGACTGTGATCGTATAAGCCAAGCCACTGGTAGCGATGGTTAAACTGTAATTCATCTTGGTATTACCGCTAGGACTGAAGTTGGGCAAAATGCTTAAAGCGGACCCTGTTGCAGACCAAGTGTAGGTATTCACAGCTCCATAGATTCCATTATCGGCTTTCTGGCTTTCCAGCATCATGGCCATGACTTTAGCGTTGGCCATGGCATCGCCAATGACTCGGGCACGGCGGCGCTGGCTCAACAAGGCTGGAATGGCGATGCCGCTGATGATGCCGATGATGGCCAGCACCAGCAGGGCTTCGATCAGGCTGAATCCTTGATGTCGCGCACGGTTCGGCATGGGGCCTCCATCAGCTCTCGCTACTGCAAGAATCGTACGCTCAATCCTTGCCGAAGACATTGGCTAGGTTGAAGATGGGCATGTACATGGCGACCACGATGAAACCGATGATGCCGCCCAGAATGGCGATCATAACCGGTTCCATGAGGCTGGTGAGGTTGGCCACGGCATTGTCCACCTCGTCCTCGTAGAAATCGGCCACCTTGGATAGCATGGCGTCCAGGGCGCCCGTGGCCTCGCCAACACCGACCATCTGCACCACCATGGGGGGGAACACCTTGGTCTCCGCCAGGGGCGTGGCGATGTTGCGCCCCTGCTCCACGGCGTCCTTGGACTTCAGGATGGCGTTCTGGACGACCATGTTCCCGGCAGTGCGGGCGGTGATGTCCATGCCTTCGAGGATGGGCACGCCGGAACTGATGAGGGTGCCCAGGGTGCGGCAGAAGCGAGCCACGGCCACCTTGCGCAGCACATCACCGATGATGGGGATCTTCAGCAGCAGGCCATCAATCTGGAGCCTTCCTGGAGGTGTCCGGTAGTACTGGCGCAGGCCGATGACGATAAGGACAATGGCGATGATGATGAGCCAGCTGTAGTTGATGAGGGCGTTCGAGATGGCGATGCAAACCTGGGTCGGGAAGGGCAGCTTGCTGCCCAGACCCTCATACATGGCCGAGAACACGGGGATGACCTTCAACATGATGATGACCACCACACTGATGGCGATGGTGATCACCGCCACGGGGTAGGTCATGGCACCCTTGACCTTGGAGGTCAACTTCACCGCCTTCTCGATGTAGGTAGAGAGCCGCTGCAGGATGACGTCCAGAATGCCGCCCGTCTCCCCCGCGCCCACCATGTTCACATACAGGTCATTGAAGGCTTTGGGGTGCTTGGCCAGGGAAGCCTGCAGGGTGGCGCCCTTCTCCACATCGTCCCGCACGGCCTCAATGACGCGCTGGAAGCCCTTGTGGGCCTGCTGGGCACCCAGGATCTCCAGGCACTGCACTAGGGGCAGGCCCGCGTCGATCATCACGCTGAACTGCCGGGTGAAGATGGCCAGTTCCTTGGCGGGTACCTTGCCGAAGGACTTCCCCTTCTCCGCGGCCATGAGCCGGACATTCATGACCTCGATGCCGTTGCGCTTCAGGGTAATGGCGGCGGCGTCACGGGAATCGGAGACCAGGACGCCCTCCTGGACCTCCCCCATTCGGTTCTTGCCTTTCCAAGCATAAGCGGGCATGCGGACCTCGGCGAAGGGCTGGAAACGGTGGTGCTCTCAGGATAGGCAGGAAAGAAAAATCAGGGAAGCGTCAATGCCCAAGTTGTATTTGTTCCTGGACCCAGGCTTCCAGGTCACTGAGTAACCCGAGAGCCCGTTCCCGGTCAAGCGGTGCGTCCTCATACTGATCCAAGCTCTCATAACGATACTCAACGGCAAAGGGGGTCATCTCCTGAAGGGCTTCCAGCGCTCCAGTCACCGGGTGGCCGCTGGAGATGAGCTGGTCCATCAACTCGAGGAGATCGTGGGTGCGGCGGTAGGGTATGGCATAGAAAGCCAGCAAAGCCTTCAGTCTCTTCTCGACCGCTTGCTGGATGTGGAAGCCCACGACCGCATCGCCGATCCGTGGATCGGCGGGCGAGTTGGAGAGCTGCCAACTCATCCTGAGTCGCTTTGGCCAGCAAGATGCGAACGGCCTCAACCCGCGCGTTCATAGACCACCTGGCCATGCCGAGCGGCTTCAAAAAGCGCGGTCCCAGGCTGGTCCTTCCATGCCTCAAACTGTTCGGCGTCGGCCACCATCACATCTACAGGCACCCCAAGGGGGCGCAGGCTGGCCCTGAGGCGCACCATCTCGGCCCGCCGGGATTTCAATCCGGATTCGATCACCAGAAAGTCCAAGTCGGAATCCTCCCGAGCGGTGCCTCTTGCGTAGGAACCGAACAGGATCACCCGTTGGACGCCTGGATGTTCTGCAAGCAACCAGACCGCCTTCTGGATGGTGTCGTTGGAGATCATCGCCCCGTCTCAGGTGTACTTGATGTTGGGATTGCGGCCCCCGAGCGCCGGGCTGTTGGGCTTGGCCGGTTGGGCTGGCGCGGCCGTCCGGCCACCGGCTGAGCCGACGCCAACGCCTCTGTTGATGAGTTCGCGCAGCTCATCGGTGTTGGAGGAGTAGTCGAAGGCCTGTTCCTGGCTGATCTCCCGGCGCATCACCAGGTCTGACAAGCTCTGGTTGAAGGTCTGCATGCCGTATTTGGTTTGGCCGGCCTGCATGACGCCATAGATCTGGTGGATCTTGTCCTCGCGGATGAGGTTCCGGATGGCGGAATTGGGGATCATGATCTCCAGGGCCAGGGCCCGGCCCTTGCCGCTGGCCTTGGGGATGAGGCTCTGGCAGATGACGCCCTCCAGCACCAGGGAAAGCTGGGCCCGGATCTGGGGCTGCTGGTGGCTGGGGAACACGTCGATGATGCGGTTGATGGTCTGCACGGTGCTGTTCGTGTGCAGGGTGCCGAAGGTGAGGTGGCCGGTCTCGGCGATGGTCAGGGCCGATTCGATGGTTTCGAGGTCGCGCATTTCGCCCACCAGCACCACATCGGGATCCTGGCGCAGGGCGGAGCGCAGCGCCTTCTTGAAGCTGTGGGTGTCGGAGTGGATCTCCCGCTGGTTCACCAGGGCCCGTCGGTGCTTATGGACGTATTCCACCGGATCCTCGATGGTGAGGATGTGCACCGGTTCTTCGGCATTGATCTTGTCGACCATGGCGGCCAGGGTGGTGGACTTGCCCGAACCGGTCACGCCCGTTACCAGCACCAGCCCCCGGGGCTTGGAGGTGAGCGCCTCGACAGAAGGAGGCAGACCCAGCTGGTCGAAGCTGCGGATCTGTTCGGGAATGGTCCGGAACGCTCCAGCCGTGGCGCCCCGCTGATTGAAGACATTGGCGCGGAAGCGGGCCACGCCCTGGAGGCCAAAAGAGAAGTCCACCTCGAGGTCCTCCTCAAGCCGGTGCTTCTGCTGATCGGTCATCACGCCATAGCAGAGCCAGCGGGTCTGGGCGGCGTCCATGGGCGGCAGCTTGAGGGGCACCATGCGCCCATCGATGCGGATCTGGGGCGCCGAGTCCGTGGTGATGTGGAGGTCCGTGCCCCCGTACTCCACCATCGTCTTGAGCAGCTGCTGCAAAGGTGCGACGTAATTGGCACTGGGTTCGCTCATGGAGGCCTCGGGAAAGCGAGAAGCTGAGACAGGATTAACAGGATGAAGGGCTGGATTAACAGGATAAAAGAAAGGATCAACAGAATTCTGGCGGGCGAGGGCTTCTGAACTTCTTCTTGATCTGGAGGCGGCGGGACCCGAAATTCAGCAGCAGGGCTTGTTCCAGGCCGGTAGCGGCCAGATAGTTGACGACTTGGACTTCGTGCTCAGGAAGGATGGCCTGAACGGCCTTCAGTTCGAGGATCAGCCTGCTGCCCACCAACAAATCCACACGATACTGACCAACCAGTTCGCCCCGGTATCGGACTTCAAGTTTAACTTCGCGTTCAAATGGGATGCCCTCCAAGGCCATTTCGAGTGCCAACGAATTCTGGTAAACGGCTTCCGAAAAGCCTGGTCCCAGGGCGGAATGCACCTTCATCGCTGCGCCGATCAGCCGGCCCGAAAGGTCCTCCATCGGATCCCCAGCAGCCATTAGAAGATCCCCATTTCTTGTAATCCTGTTAATCCAGCTTCTAATCCTGTTAATCCTGTCAAAGATCTTGGCGACGAGTGGGTCGGCGCCTACAACACGGTCTCCCGGATGATTTCCTCGATAGTGGTGACGCCATCCAGGACCTTGCGGCAGCCGGAGCGGCGGAGGGTGATCATGCCTTCCTTCTGGCCCTGCTCGCGGATCTCGATGGCGGAGGCGCCGGTGAGGATCATGTCCTTGAGGGTCTCGGAGATCTCCAGCACCTCGTAGAGCCCCACGCGCCCCTTGTAGCCGCGCTTGTTGCAGATCTCGCAGCCCACGGGCTTGTAGAAGGTGATGCCGCGCGCCACCTCCTCGGGGGTGAAGCCCACCTTGAACAGTGCCTCTTCGGGTTGATGGTGGGCCTCGACCACCTTGCATTGGGTGCAGAGGCGCCGGACCAGGCGCTGGGCGCAGATGATGTTCACGGAGGTGGCCACCAGGAAGGGCTCCACCCCCATGTTCATGAGGCGGTTGATGGTGCTGGGCGCATCATTGGTGTGGAGCGTCGAGAGCACCAGATGGCCGGTCAGACTCGCCTTGATGGCGATTTCGGCGGTCTCGAAGTCGCGGATCTCGCCCACCAGGATGATGTTGGGATCCTGCCGGAGGAAGGACCGCAAGGCGGCCGCAAAGTTCAGGCCGATCTGCTCCTTCATCTGCACCTGGTTGATGCCGGGGAAGTTGAATTCCACCGGATCCTCAGCCGTCATGATGTTGGTGTCCACGGTATTGAGCTTGGCGATGGAGGAATACAGGGTGTTGGTCTTGCCCGAACCGGTGGGGCCCGTCACGAGCACCATGCCGTAGGGCTTGCAGATCTGGCGGTCCCAGGCGACCAGGCTCTCGGGCTCGAAGCCGAGCTTGGTGAGGTCGAGCATGAGCTTGTCGCTGTCCAGCAGTCGCAGCACGATCTTCTCGCCGAACAGGGTCGGCAGGATGCTGACGCGGTAGTCGATGACCTTCTGCTTCCCGCCCATGTTCACGCGCAGCTTGATGCGGCCGTCCTGGGGCAGCCGCCGCTCGGCGATGTTGAGCTTGGCCAGGATCTTCACGCGGGAGGTCAGCGGATCCTTCAGCTTGAGGTTGGGCCGCATGACCTCCATCAAAATCCCGTCGATGCGGAACCGGATGCGGTAGGTCTTCTCGTAGGGCTCGATGTGGATGTCCGAAGCACCCCGCTTGATGGCGTCGATGAGCACCATGTTCACGAGCTTCACCACGGGCGCGTCCTCGCTGCCCCGCTTCAGGCTGCCGACGTTGACGCTGTCATTGTCTTCGTCAGTGGAGTCAAACTCGGCGTCGGCGTCGAGTTCCTGCTCCAAATCGGCCAGATCGAAGTGCTCGTCCCCCTCGTTGAAGGTCTCTTCCGCACTGGCTGCGGTGGGTCCACTGGCGGCCGGACCACCTCCACCGCTATGGGTGGCATTGCGGGGCATGGTGCCGTCCGCCAAGCGCACGGCGCTGTTGCCTCCATAGTACTTCTCCACGGCCCTGGCAAGACCCATCTCGCTGGAGACTACGGGATCCACGTTGTAGCCTGTATGGAATCGCACATCATCCATGGCGAAGATGTCGGTGGGATCGGACATGGCCAGGGTCAGCACATTCCCGGTGCGCTGCAGGGGCAGCACCTTGTGCCGTTGGGCCAGGTCCTTGGGGATCAGGGCGATGACGCCAGCCTCGATGGGGGGCCACTGTTCCAGGTCCGCGGCCGGGACGCCATATTGCATACCCAGGAAACTCACGATGTCCTGATCCGAGCAGAAGCCAGCCCTCACCACAAGACTTCCGAGCTTTCCGCCCTCCCGGCGCTGGATCTTGATGACCTCATCCAGCTGGGTGTCCGTGATGAGCTGAGCCTTGACGAGCATTTCCCCGAGCTTGCTGACCACCGGCTGCCTCCAGATTGGGGTAAGGCGATGGTAGCACCACCCGCAGGTTCCGAAGGCTCAACCATTGTATGCTTTTGCCATGTCCTCTCCAGGTACCCAGCCCCAGCGCCTGTTGCTGGTCCGGCAACTCATCCGCGAAAAGGGTCTGTCAAAGACAGATCTGGCACTGCTCGAAGACATCCTCCGCGAGGGGGCCCTGGACCTGGAACCTCTGATCGAGGCGGACCCCCAGCGGGCCGCCACCCACGACGAGTCGCCCGCGCAGGCGGCCCTCCGGCGGAGCCTGGGCTACTTTCTGGCCTTCCTCCACACCTTCTCGCCCCGTCGACTCGGGGAGGCCCGGAGCGCCATGGGTCTGGTCCTGCTCCACAGCCTGGGCCGGCTGGGCGAGCAGGCTGAGGCGGCCCACCGCGAATTGCTGACGGAACAGCATCAACCTCAGTGGGTGACCCAACTCCTGGATCTCCTGGCCTCGCTGCGGGCCATGTCGCTGGCGCCTTCGGAGCACAATGGCAGCCTCCGCTTGCTCTGGTCCGCCTTCCTGGCGGACCATCGGGATGCCTTCCGTGGGATCCTGGTGGCCCTTCAGGACAGTGAACCCGGTGCCTCCGCTGTGGCCCGGTTGAACGCCCAGATGAAGGCCGTGAACCGGGCCATCCAGGGCCAGGGGCGCCTGGAAGAATCCTTGACCCGCCTGGCTGAGCAGCTGGAAGCCTGCATCCCCACAGAGATCCACGCCCGGGTGGAGCCCCTGCTCCTGCTCGAGCATGTGGTTTCAAACCTCCGTCTGAGTCTGGTACGCCCCCTGGATCGCGGTATCCACTGGCCCGCGGTGGAACAGGTCCGGGGCAGCCTCCGCTGGCTCTGGGACCACCTGGGCTGGTCCCTTCCGCGCATGGATGTCGACCTGTTCCGGGAAAGCATGCAGCCGGAACTCCGCCGCCTGCTGCAGCAGCTCCGACGGAACGACCGGCCCACCTTCTCCGTGGTGGCCCGTGCCCTGGCCAGCCACATCTCGCTGCTCGGTCTCCTAGAGTCGCTCGAACCCGCCGCGAGCACCGGCATCCGCGACCGCTACGCTGCCGTCCCGACCTTCCTCGTCCTGGAATCTGAACTGGGGCGGCAGGCTGAGCGCGCCTATGACCCTGCCCGTGGGGACCTGCTGGACCCATCCCGACCTGATGCGCATCGTCTCCGGGCCTTCCTCCGGCGGGCGGTGCAGGGCCTCCAACAGGATCAGGGGACATTGCGGAGCCTCCTCCAACAGGCCCTGGCCGGCCAGGATGCGGACCAGCTTGCCCAGACCCTCGACAACCTGCGTGGCCTCCTCATCAATCACCAGAAACAGCTCATGGGCGAGCTGGTGGGGATCTACTCTCCCGAGGTGCAGCACCGGCTCTTCCCCGAATCCCCCAGCCTGATGGAGGAAGGCGAGCAGCTTCGGTTGCGTATCCAGCGCCTGTGGGAGCAGGTGCCGCCTCTCTATGGACAGTTGCAACTGCACCTGGAGTTGCAGGATTGGCCGCGGTTGGCACTGGGCCTGGCGCATACTTACCGGCACCTTCTGGCCTTCCGCCGGAGCCCCGAATTCCCGCTCATGCGGCGACCGGATCGGGAGGAGGCCGAGGGCCTCATCCGGGAACTGGGCCGACTTCTGGAATCGCCCCAGGATGTGCCTCAGGCTCTGCGGGACGGGATGGACCTATTGAGTGAGCTGTTGCGCTTCCTGGAGCTCTTTCTTCTCCGGATCAATGCCCGGGTCCCCCTGATCCGCCAGGATCTGGAAGTGGTTCAGGACGCCCTGAAACTCATCGTGGAGATGCGAGGGGATCCTTCCGGAACGGATCGTACCCGTCTTTCCCACAAGCTCATCCAGACGGCCAAGCGCTTGGGGGTGCGGGATTCCCAGTCCTTGACCCTCCTCAAGCGCTGGGTCCGGGTCGAACGCGGTCAAAGAGAGGGCTCGCCGCCCGCCCTGGACCAGTTGGCTGCTCATCTGCGCCAGCTGGCCCTCCGTCTGGAAGCGGCCCTCGGTTAAGCGCCACCCCTCCTCATGCCGAAGAGATGCCCATCAGGGAGCCCCATGCCCCGCATCCACTGGTTGGACGTTCATCCCTCCGCCAAGGGGGAGGCGCTGCGCGAGGCCCTCGCAGGCTGGGGACACGAGATCATCCCAAGCCCTGGCCAGGGTTCCCTGGTACTGGTGGCCGACCACCCCGATCCTCGGCTGATCCCCCTGGAGGGGACCGAGATCCTGTGGTGGGTGGAGAAGGCGGAACCGGAGGCGGTGAGTGCGGTACTCAACCTCAGGCCTGGCTGGGTTCTCCTGCAGGACCGCCCTCTGGAAGCCGCTCGGGAGGCCCTGCTCCACGTTCGCCAGCGCGACCTGGGCAGCGAGGGCTGGCTGCGGCAGATGATGCACCTGGCGTCCCTGGAGGAGCTGCTCCGCCTGGTGCTGGACCGCGCCATCCGCCTCTCCGGCGCCCGCGGTGGTGCCATCTGGCTGCGTCGGGAGGAGGTCTTCTATCAGCGGGCCGGAGATGGAGCCTTTCCGGAGGCTCCCCTGCGTCGTCAGGAGGCCGCTGATCTCGTTCGGCAGGGGGAGGCCTTCCTCTTGGCACCGTCTGAACAGCTGGGCATCCTGCGGCTGGTGGAGCCGAAGGAGCCGCCGGAGCTGTTCTTGCGGGGTTTCGATGACATGGAGCCGCTTCTGCTGAATGCCTGGCGCCTCGAGGAGAGCCGGGCCCTGTCCTTCAAGGACGATCTCACTGTGGCGCAGAACCGGCGCTGCCTGGAGGCCGAGTTGCCTCAGGCCGTGCGGTCCGCCGCAGCCAAGGCCGAGTCCCTGGCCCTGCTTTTCCTCGACGTGGACGATCTCAAGCGCGTGAACACCAGCCACGGCCATCCCGTCGGCAGCTTTCTGCTGGAATCCGTGGCCATCACCGCCCAGCGGCTCTGTCGCGCCCACGACCGGCTCTACCGCTACGGCGGCGACGAGTTCTGCATCCTCATGCCGAGCACCACGGCCCAGGGCGCTCGCAAACTGGGTGAGCGACTCCTCCAACTGCTGCGTGACCAACCCCTGGATCTGGGGGCTGCCCACCTCCCCGTGTCCCTCAGCGCCGGGGTTGCCGCTTTCCCCGAACATGCAGATGGCGCCGGCCATCTCATCCAGCAGGCCGACCGCGCCCTCCTGCGTGCCAAGGGCGAAGGGAAAGGCCGAGTGGTGGTGGCGGACTGAATCCCTATTTCCGCTTCTTCTTCCCGCCCTTCTCGGAGCCGAACACCTTGGCGAGGAAACCTTCCTCATCGCCCTCGGCGGAATCGCCCTCGAAACTGCGGCGGAGCTGCTCGACGAGCTGGCGCTGCTCGGCACTCAGGGACTTTGGAACGGCCACCCGGAGGTGCAGGTAGAGATCGCCCCGGCCACTGCCCTGCAATCGGGGGACACCGGCATTCACCAGCTTCACAACATGATCTGCAGGAGTGCCTGCGGCCAGCTTCACGCTATCGGAGCCGTAGGGCGTCTCCACCGCGAGGGTCCCACCGGTCACCAGCAGGGGCCAATGGACCTCCAGGCGCCGGTGCAGGTCGCTGCCATCCCGCTCATAGCGGGCATCCAGCTCGACATCGAAGACCACGTAGAGGTCGCCGGTGCGACCACCGGAACGCCCCGCCTCACCCTGGTTCTGGAGCCGGAGCCGCGTCCCGCGGTCCACGCCAGCCGGTACCTTGAAGCTGACCTTTGACTTCCGGTGGATCCGGCCCTCGCCATGGCAGGTCCGGCAGGGCTTGGGAATGATGCGGCCCCGGCCTTCGCAGCGCGGGCAAGGGGCAAGCATCTGGAAGAAACCCTGGCGCACGGCCACCTGTCCTGCGCCCCGGCACTGGGGGCAGGTCTCGGGACGCGAACCTGCTTCGCAACCGGAGCCGTGGCAGGTGTCGCAGGCTTCGAGGCGGGGGATGGACAGCTCCACCGATTCCTTCCCGAAGATCGCATCGTGGAAGCTGAGCTTGAGGTTGTACTGCAAGTCGGAGCCCCGCTCCTCACCCGTGGACCTGCGGCGACCACCACCGAAGAGGTCCCCGAACATGCCGCCTCCAAAGAAGCTGCCCAGAATGTCTTCGAAATCCGCGAATTGCCGCGGGTCAAATTGGAACTGCTGCCCGCCCCCTCCCGCGCCGCCCAGACCGGCGTGGCCGAACTGGTCATAGACCTTCCGTTTCTCGGGGTCTGACAGCACGCTGTAGGCCTCGGCGGCCTCCTTGAACTTCTCCTCCGCCTCCTTGTTTCCGGGATTGCGGTCAGGGTGCAGTTCCATGGCCAACTTGCGGTAGGCCTTCTTCAGCTCATCGGCCCCGGCCTCCTTCGAGACGCCGAGCACTTCGTAGTAGTCACGTTTCATCAGTCCATCCTGAACCTCCAGGATAGCCGATGAAGGCCCAGACTAATTCGGTGGCGCCGCGCCATCTCCTTCGCCATCCAGGGAGGCCATCATCGCCTCGCTGGCGGCCAACACGGCATCCGTGAGCAGGTTCTGGGCCTCGAGGAGCTGGGTTTCGCAGGCACGCAGGGCATCGGCATCCTGGGACGCCACCGCCTGCCGGGCCCTGGAAAGCACATCCCTCACAAGGGACTGCTGCTCATCCGAGAGGTATTTTCCGCATTCGATGAAACTCTTGTCGCAGGAGAAGATCAACCCTTCGGCAGAGGCCATGTACTTCAGGGCATCCCGCTTCTTCACGTCGGTTTCCGCGTTGGCCAGAGCCTCGCGGATCATGCGCTGGATCTCCAGTTCGGAGAGGCCAGAACTGGGCCGAATGCTCATGCCCTGCTCAAGCCCGGTCATGAGATCACGGGCCGAGACCTTCACGATGCCATTAGAATCAATATCAAAGGAGACTTCAATCTGCGGCACGCCCTTGGGCAGGGGCGGGAGATTGATAAGGTCGAACCGACCCAGGCTCTTGTTATGCTCGGACAGTTCGCGCTCGCCCTGAAGCACATGGATCTCCACCCGACTCTGGTTGTCCGTGACGGTGGTGAAGGTGCGGGCATCCCGGATGGGGATGGTGGCGTTCCGCTGGATGATCTTCACGAACCCGCCGCCCTGGGTTTCGATGCCCAGCGAAAGCGGAGTGACATCCAGCAGCACCAGATCCTTGATGTCGCCCTTGAGGACGGCACCCTGGATAGAGGCCCCGAGGGCCACCACTTCATCGGGGTTGATGGTCCGGTTCGGTTCCTTGCCGAAGAAATCCCGGACCAGTCGCTGCACAAGCGGCATGCGCGTCTGGCCCCCGACAAGGATGACCTCATCCACCTGCTTGGGGGTCTTGCCACCCTGCTCAAGGGCATCCTTGATGGGGATGAGAGTGAGGTCGACGAGATCCTTGACCATCTCCTCCAGCTGCTCGCGGGTGAGGGTGGCCTCCAGGTGCTGCGGTCCACTGGCCCCCTGGGCGATGAAGGGCAACCGGATCTCGACGCGATCCAAGGTGGAGAGCTCGCACTTGGCCTTTTCGCTGGCCTCCTTGAGGCGCTGCAGCGCCATGCGGTCGCTGGAAAGGTCAATGCCGGTCTTCTCGCGGAACTGTTGGACCAGCCAGTTCTGGATGGCCTGATCGATGTCCTCGCCGCCAAGGAAGGTATCGCCGCTGGTGGCCAGCACCTCGAAGACACCGTCATTCATCTCCATGAGCGTGAAATCGACCGTGCCGCCGCCGAAATCGTAGATGCCGAGGATCTGCTTGACACCCTTCTTATTGAGCCCGTAGGCCAGCGCCGCCGCCGTGGGCTCGTTGATGATGCGCTGGACGTTCAAGCCTGCAATCTTGCCCGCGTCCTTGGTGGCCTGGCGTTGGGCATCATCGAAGTAGGCCGGGACGGTGATGACGGCATCCACCACCTCTTCATGGAGGAAGGCTTCGGCCGCCTGTTTCAGGGAGCGGAGGACAATGGCGGAAACCTCGGGCGGCGCGTAGTCCCGCTCGCCAACTCGGAGCCAGGCGTCACCGTTGGGGGCGGCCACCACGGGGAAGGGGAGTCGGGAGATCGCCTCTTGCACCCTGGGCGCCTGGAACCGCTGGCCGATGAGCCGCTTCACCGCGAACAGGGTCCGTTGGGGATTGGTGACAGCCTGCCGTTTGGCAATGTGCCCCACCAGCACATCCCCCTTGTCGGTGAAAGCCACGACAGAAGGCGTGGTACGACTGCCCTCGCGGGTGGGGATGATGCGGGAATCCCCACCTTCCATCACGCAGACGCAACTGTTGGTCGTGCCCAGATCAATGCCGATCAGTTTGCCTGCCATGGGTGGAACTCCGAGCGGATCGTGTTGATTATCGTACCGACTTCTTGGTCATGCATCCAGCACAAGCGTTGGAGCCGACTGGGATATTCCCTAGAGCCTGTTCACCACCACCCGGGCGGCTCGAAGGAGCTGGCCCTTGAGAATGAACCCCTGTTCGTAGATGGCCGCCACCGCGCCGTCCGGTAGGTTCGGGTCGGTGAAGGTTGTGAGGGCTTCTGCGTTGAGGGCGTCGAAAGGCTCGCCAACCTTGAGGGGGAGCTGCTCGACGTTGACCTTGCGCAGCGCCTCCAGGAACTGCTTGCGGATGAGCTCGACCCCCGAGCGGAAGGCATCCACATCCTGGTAGGTGGCCCCCAGGCCACGATCGAAGTTGTCCAGCACCGGGAGCAGTTCCAGCAGGATCTTCCGCTCGGCCTGTTCCACCGCAAGGGCGATGTCACGCTGAGCGCGGTTGCGGAAATTGTTGAAGTCCGCGGCCAATCGGCGCTGCTGGTCCATCAACTCGACTTCGCGGCGGAGCAGATCCTCCATCTGGCCTTCGGCCTCGGTCAGCGCCGTCTCCAGGTCCACTTTCCCATCCAGCCCGGGGGAGGGTTGGGGGAGATCGGGTAGATCCATCTCGGGTACCACCTGAGTTCGGTATTCCGATGCCACCTCGTCTGCGACGGTCTGGAGGTCCCCTTCGAGGGGTTCGTCCAGATTGAGGTCCACTACGTCCTCAGGCTCCCCCAATGGGGCAGCGGATCGGGTATCCGGATGGCGAGGGAGCTCGTTAGGCATCGTGGCAGTATAAGCAAGAATGGTGCTGATTGGGTAAAGGGGACTCAGGGACGTTCCTGCCGGTTCTGGACCTGCCGAGACCACCAGCGCAACCCGCCCATGACCCGGCCATAGTCCATCCGAAGGGGGCCCATCAGGGCGAAGGTGACGAACCCTGCGGGCCCTAGAGCCACCGTCCTCACCGCCGTGGCCAGTGGCCAGGCTTCGAAATAGGGGTTCTCGGAGCCGAGGAGCAACTGGACGTCCTCGGAAGCCCTACCCGCGAAGGCATTCAGCAGGCGGGCCAGTCGTCCGTGCTCCTCAAAGGCGGCCACCAGGTTGCGGAACCGGGCCACATCCTCGAATTCGGGCAACCCGCCCAAGTGGCCCAGCCCGGAGACCAGCACCGGCGGATCGGCGGCACCGGGATCCTCCGGCCACCGGGCGGCCAGCTGCTGAAGGCGGAGGCGGAGGGATTCACCCTCCTGGGCGCCGATGCTCAAAGCGTCGAGCAGTCGCGACCGCATCTCCACCAGGGTCAGGCCCGCGAATTGCGCGGTGGCGTAGTTCCCTAGTTCGGTCAGGATGGTCTCGGAATGATTCCAGGGATTCTCCATGAGGCGGTGCTCAACCTCGCCCAGGCTACCCACCCAGACCGCCACGAGTCGGCCCGGTCCAACGGGGACAAACTCCAGCCGGACCAGGCGACTATGGGTAAACGGGAGAGGAAGGGCCACGCAGACGCCACCCATGACCTCTGCCAAAGTCCGGCTGGCATGGCGTGCCCAGGACTCGGGATCCAGATCCAGACCATCCAGAGTCACGGAAAGCCGTCCTTCCACGTCAGGATCGGGTGGCATCGTGTTCAGCCAGCGGTCCACGTAGTACCGGTAGGCCCGCTCTGTGGGGATGCGGCCCGCCGAGGTGTGCGGCTGGGCCACCATGGATTCCTCTTCCAGGTCCGACAGCACATTGCGGATGGTGGCGCTGGACAGTGTTTCCGGATAGCGCTTGGCCAACAGCCGTGAACCCACGGGTTCGCCCTCTTCGAGATAGGTCTCGATGAGGGTGCGCAGCACGGATTCGCCGCGGGGGTTGAGGTGGGGTCGGGCCATCGTGGGTCCCATCACGGGATGCCATACTATACGGCACGCTGGCCCATACCCAGGAGATCCCATGCATTACTTGTCCCCGTCGCTGGTCCTCGCGGCGGTCCTGTCTTTCTCCCTGGCCTGCAACCACAAGAGTGAAGTTGCTCTCCAAGCCGAGGAGGCCGCCAAGTCCGCGGAGGCCAAGGTCACCCAGCTCGAACAGCAATTGGCCGAGGCCAAGTCCGGCAAGGTCACCGGCGAGGACACGGAAACCGTACAGCATCTCACCACGTCCCAGGTCAAAGCCCTGGAACGGCAAGTGGCTGACGCCAAGCGGCGTGCCGAGACCAGGAAGCAGGAGGCCCTCACCCTGGCCCAGGCCCCGACCGCCCAGGAAGCTCCCAGACCCGTGGTGGTGGAGGTCCCCACGGGCACCAAGCTTGAGATCACCCTGGCCCGTGAGCTGACCACCGAGAAGGACCAGGCCGGTGAGGCCTGGGAGGGCAGCCTGGCCTCGGACGTGGTCCAGGAGGGCAAGCTGGTGTGGAGTGCCGGCAGCCCCGCCCGCGGCGTCGTCACCCAGAGCGTGGCTGCTGGCCGTTTGAGCAGTGGCCAGGGTGCCCTGGGCATCCGCCTCACTGAAATCGATGGGGTCGGCCTCGATACCGACACCCATGTCGTGGTCGCCAGCGCCAAGGGCGAGCGCAATACCAAGTACATCGGTGGTGGTGCCGCTCTGGGCGCCCTCATCGGCATCCTGTCCGACAACCGGCACAAGAATGACCATGCCCTGGGCGGCGCAGCTCTCGGCGCCGCCGCCGGTACCGCCCTCGCCGCGGGCACCGCCGACACCGTGATCCGCATCCCCACCGGCAAGCCCGTGGCTTTCAGCCTGACCTCGCCGGAGAGAGTGACGGTCAGGAAGTAGGCTGTTGGCTATAGGCAGTAGGCCGTAGGCCGTAGGCAAGAAATCGCCGACTCACTCGAGCAGATCGGGTGGATCCTTCCTTTTCTACAGCCCACAGCCTATGGCCTACCGTCCATCAGGCCTCCAGCGCCTGCAGCCGCTCCGCCTCAAATGCCGCCCTCAACGGTTCGATGATGGGCTCTATGAGACCACCCATGAAGCTGTCGATCTGGTGGATGGTGACGCCCACGCGATGGTCGGTGACGCGGCCCTGGGGAAAGTTGTAGGTGCGGATCTTCTCGCTGCGATCGCCGCTGCCCACCTGGGATTTGCGCAATGCCGAGTGGGCCGCATCAGCCTCATCCTGGGCCTTCTGGAGCAGGCGGCTGCGCAGCACAGTCATGGCCTTGGCCATGTTCTTGATCTGGCTGCGCTCATCCTGACATTGCACGACGGTATTCGTGGGCAGGTGCGTGAGGCGCACGGCGGAATAGGTGGTGTTCACGCTCTGGCCGCCCTTGCCGCCCGAACAGAAAGTGTCGATGCGCAGATCCTTCTGGTGGATCTCGATATCCACCTCCTCGGCCTCGGGCATGACCGCCACGGTACAGGCAGAAGTGTGGATGCGGCCCTGGGTCTCGGTCTTGGGCACTCGCTGTACACGGTGCACGCCGCTTTCAAATCGAAAGAGGCTGTAGGCGCCCTCGCCCTGGATTTCGGCCGTGGCCTCCTTGAGCCCGCCGGCATCGGCATCACTCTCGTCCAGCACTGAGACCTTGAAGCCCCGCCGCTCGGCAAAGCGCAGGTACATCCGGAAGATTTCCCCCGCGAACAGCGCCGCCTCTTCGCCACCGGTGCCCGCACGGACTTCGAGGATCACGTTCTTGGCGTCCATGGGATCCCTGGGAACGAGCAGCCGCTTGATCTCTGTGTCACCCTCGGCGATGGCCTTCTTCAGGCCAGGGATCTCCAGTTCCGCCATCTCGCGGAAGTCCGCATCCATGGACTTATCGCCGAGGATGAGCTCAGCCTCTTCCAGCTGCTTCAGGCGGGTGCGCTGGGCCTGGAAGACCAGCACCACCGGCTCCAACTCCGCGCGGAGCTTGCTCAACTCGCGGAGGCGCTTGGGGTCGGACACCACGGCAGGATCCTGGAGCTGCGCCTCCACTTCCTGGAAGCGGGCCTCCACGGCTTCGAGTTGGTCGAGCATGATCCACCTCTTCGGTTACCTCCAAAACCCGGCGAAGCCGAGTTTTGGGGCAGGTGACAAAAGAAAAACGGGCCGATGGCTCGGCCCGTTCTCTGGAACAGCGCAGCTAGGCTTCGGTCGTGACCGGGGCCACCTCAACGACCGCAACTTCCTTCTTCGCATACTTCCTGTTGAACTTCTCCACACGGCCTTCGGTGTCCATCAGGCGCTGCTTGCCCGTGAAGAACGGGTGGCAGTTGGAGCAGATTTCCACGCGCATGTCCTTCTTGGTGGAGCGCGTCATGAACTCGTTGCCGCAGGCGCAGTGGACTTTCACCTCGTGCAGTTCAGGGTGCATTTTCTCTTTCATCGCTATCCTCCTGGGACCGACCGGATGCCCCCATGAGCGGGGTGTGTGCACGCGGCTTGTCCACGCAAGACGACCAGTCTACCGCCGGAATCCCGTTGACTCAAGGGGGATTCCCCGGGGTGGCGGAGTCAGATTGCGATACCCCAGTGGGACCGCAGACCTCTCAGTCAGGCTCGGCCTAGCTGAGAGGTGGGGGTTCCGGGGAGATCGCGAGCGAAGCGAGAGCCGGTTCCCCGGACAGCATTCACCCCTGCTCCTGGGGCGTCAGCACCCGCCGTTCCGCCAGCAGCCGCTTGAACCGCAGGGCGATCATCACACTCAGCAGGATGGTGGCATTGAAACTGAGTTCCAGGGGCACCTTCCACCACTGGAAGCGGATCCGCCCCAGGACCCCCGCTTCGAGGAGAAACATCAGGGCCGTGAACACCACGGGTTCGAGCAGGCTCTGCCAGAGGGGACGTTCCTGGCTGTGCCGCTCCAACAGGAACCCCGTGAAGGCTCCATAGAGCAGGCGGGTGGGCTTGAATCCATGATGGGTAGTGAACCCCAGGGGGATGGAGAGCAGGAAAGTGATGAGCACGGCCACCGCGGTCCGGGCCCAGGGATTCAACCGCAACCAATGGCGACGCACCCAGAAGTAGCCGGCGCCCACGGCCAGCCCTTGAGCGGCAGCAAAGGCCAGACTGATGTACCAATGCCACCCCTCGATCCACAGGTGCACCCCCGTGGCGAGGCCGATGATCATGCCAGCTGCGAGGGCGGTACCGCCCCGATGGTTGGCATCCTGGCCCTCGCCGGCAGCGAGTTCCTCCGCCAGCAGGCTGGGGTGCTCCTTCTCGGCAAGCATGGCCGACATGGCCGCTTCGGACCCGATGCCCCTGGCCTCGGCCTCATCCAGCAGATGGGCTTCGAGTTCCCGCAATAAGGTAAGCCGACGCCACCGCGTCAGGCCCTTGAGGCTCGAGCCCACCTGGGCAAGATAGGCCGCCAGCGCCCGGTGCATGTCAGGAACCCGTCCTCGGCCCCACGAAGGCCTGGACCATGTCCACGAACTGGTTCCACTCCTTCTTCTTGGCCGTCAGGAAAGCCTGACCCGCGGGCTGGATGGCGTAGTAGCGGCGCTCGCGGCCATTCTCCTGTGTTTCCCAGTAGGAAGCGATGAACTCGGTAGCTTCCAGCTTGTGAAGAGCCGGATACAGAGCCCCTTCCTTCAAGGTATAGGTTCCCCCGGTGCGCTGACGAACCGTTTCGATGATCTGGTAGCCGTACATGGGCCCTTCGCAGAGCAGCGACAACAGCAATAGGGGGGTGCTGCCCTTCAGCAGTTCACGGTCCACAGGGGCCTCCGGGTAAGGAGCAAATGGCAGGCTTCAATGTGCCTCGCAAAGCGATGGCCGTCAATGGCGAAGCCCAGCCGGGTCGCGAGGGACGCTGCCCCAGCAGCGTTCCGAGCCGGGCACCCGGCGGGCTGAGCATCGAACTCAGGTTGGCCAGGATCCCGACTTTAGCCGTTCCAAACCGGGCCCCCGGTGGGCTGAGCATCTCCCGACCACCGGGTGGTGGAGCGGGTTGCTTGGTAGCCCGCGGAGCCGGGGATCCGGTGAGAAGGGAATCAGGAGGGGGTGGGTCGCCCTTACCCCCCCCGCATAGCCTCCGTCAAGGGGATGCGGCTGGCCCGCCAGGCCGGCAACCCCCCGCCTGCCAACCCCATGAACAGGCTGAAGGCCAGGCCCTTGATCATGAGGTTGGGTGTAATCAGGAAGGCGAAGCTCACATCCGAGAAGGTCTGGAAGTTCGTGGTGCCGGTCTGGATCCCATTGAAGCCCAGGGACAGCAGCACACCCGCCACGCCCCCCAGGGCGCAGAGCATGAGGGCCTCCCACTGGAAGCTGGCCATGATCTCGTGCTGCCGGAACCCGAGGGCGCGGAGGGTTCCGATCTCCTGGGTGCGGCTCGCCACGGAGGCGTACATGGTGTTCATGGCCGCGAAGATGGCGCCCACCGTGAGGATCACCGTAATGAGGTTGCCCAGGATCCGGATGGGCTGCCCGGCAGACGTCTGGTCGGCGTAGTAATCGGGCTCGGCCCGGACTTCCAGTTTCAGCCGCTTGTCTTCGTCCACCATCTGGGCGAAGCCCGGCACCTGCTCCGCACTCGGAAGCCGGACCAGCACACTGGAGAACATGGTGCGCTTGTAGGCCTGCATGAGGGCCACCACATCCACCCAGATTTCGCTGTCGAAGGCCGACCCACCCCCGTCAAAGACGCCCACCACATCCCAGGCCCGCCCGCCAAAGGTCTGCTGGCGACCGAGCCCCAAGCCATGAAATCGCTGCTGCATCCGCCGCGGGACCGCCATCTCGTTCAAGCCCGGGGTGGGCCAGTGCCCCTCCACCAGGCGCACCTGGGCCCGCATCCGGATGCCCGCCGGCTCCAGACCCCGGACGGTCACATTGGCCGAGCCACCCCCCTCGGCCAAGTCCAGGGAGCGCACCACCACGCACTCAGCGGAAATCAGTGGCCCCGTGCCATCAGCGACCACCAGAGGGGAGGCCTTCAGGATCCGCATTTTGTCCCGTTCGATGGTGCTGCTGAGCTCCACCCGGGAGTTGGGCCGGATGACGATGGCCTGGTCGCTCCGGCCACTGCTGACGAAGGCCTTGGACAGCCCCTGGTCGAGCGAGAGCACCACCACGAAGATGGCCACCACCACCCCGATGGCGCCGGCCGTACTGAGAGTGCTGACCTTCCGTTGCCAGAGGCTGCGCCAGTTGTAGCTGAGGGGCACCGGGTACCGGAGGGCCGCCCAGGCAAGCCAACCCAGGTAGGGCACGAGGAGGGCGTAGAGGAGGACCATCACAGGGCTCTCAACCCATCCACGATGGGGCGGCGCGCGGCCCGATAGGCTGGGATGAAGGAGGAGAGGAGCCCTACGGCTAGGGTCGCCTGGAAGCAGAGCATCGCCGTGCCCGCGTCGATGCTGAAATTCTGGAGGTAGGGCAGGAAGGTCCCGGCCACATTGCGGATCACTCCAGCCATCAGCCAGGCCAGCCCCAGGCCGAGGAGCCCACCCAACGCCGAGAGCAGCACGCCTTCTCCCACGAGGAGGAGGAGGATCTGGGGGATCCGGAAGCCGATGGCCCGGAACACGGAGATCTCGGTGGTCCGCTCCCGGATGGCCATGGCCATGGTGTTGGCCGTGACGATCAGGATGGCCACTAGCACGGCGCCCGTGATCATCTCGATGATGGTGGTGTAGTTCCCCATCATCTTCAGGAACTCCAGCTGGAAGGCGTTCTCGGTCTCGCTGAAGGTGGGTTCCACCGCATCCGCGAAATGGCGGTCGATCCGCTCGATGAGCTTGGGCACGTCGTCCGGGCGCCGGACTCGCACGAAGAAGTTCCCGATGCGCCCCTTCATGTAGAAGACACCTTCTTCCAGCAGCTTGTAGTTGAAATGCAATGCCATCTCGTCCGAAGGACGCTTGGATTTGAAAATGCACCGGATCGTCAGGCGGATGGTCAGGGGGAAGATCTCGCTCTGGAGCGAGATCACATCCCCGACCTTCCAGCCGTACTTATCGGCCAGGGCCATGCCCACCAGGGCACCGTTGCGATCCCGGAGGAACTCCCGGAAGTTGGCCTCTGAATAGTCGACGATCTCCTCTTTGAAAATCGCGGTCACATACTCCGCCTCGCTGGCGAAATTGGGGAAGAAGTTGCGGCGGTCGATGTAGACGCCCTGGAACCATTGGAGGCCCATCACCGCCTCCACTTCGGGCTGCTGGCGGATCCACTCCGCGTACCGCAGGGGCAGCATGTTCGTGATGGATACCTTGTGGCGCACCACGATCCGGTTGGAGGCGTTCGGATTATTGGCGAACCCGTCCAGGGTTGCGAGGACGCTCTGGAGGATGGCGATGAGGGCCACGGAGACCGTGATGGACAGGATCGTCAGCACCGTCCTCCGCTTCGACCGCAGAAAGGAGCGCAGGATCAAGTGCAGGAATCGCATCGTCTCACCGGTTCACCTCAACGGTCCGGTCCAGAACCCCCTTCTCCAGGTGAATCTGATGCCTCGCGTGGTGCGCCGCCTTGGGATCGTGGGTGACCATGACGATGGTCTTGCCGAGCTCGTGGTTGAGTAACTCCAGGAGGGTCATGATCTCCTCGGCGTTCTTCGAATCCAGGGCGCCGGTGGGCTCGTCGGCGACTAGGAGCGCCGGATCGCTGACGATGGCCCGGGCCACTGCCACGCGCTGTTCCTGCCCGCCGGAAAGCTGCCGCGGATAGTTGTCCTTGCGATCCATCAGGTTCACCCGGACCAGGGCCTCTTCGACCTTCTCGCGGCGCTCACGCTTGCCCATGGGAGTCAGTAACAGAGGGAGCTCCACATTCTCAAAGGCCGTCAGGACCGGGACCAGGTTGTAGCTCTGGAAGATGAAGCCCACGTAAGCAGATCGCCAGGCGGCCAGCTCATCATCATCGAGGTCATTCAAAGCGAAGCCGCAGACCTCCAGCTCGCCTCCCGTGGGCCGGTCGATGCCCGCGATGAGGTTCAGCAGGGTGGTCTTGCCGCTGCCGCTGGGCCCCATGAGGGCGTAGTAGCCCCCAGCCGGGATCTCCAGATCGATGCCCTGCAATACAGGAATTTCCAGGGTCTCCCGGTAGTAGCTCTTCGCCACGCCTTTTAGGCGGATGATGGGCCCGCCGTTCATCGGTCCTTGACCTTCACCTTGGCACCAGGTTCGAGCTTGGTGTCGGAGAGCAGCACCAGCAGGCTCGTGTCCTTGGCGATGCCCGTGACCTCGTAGCCCACGGGATTCTCGGCGACGAGGGTGACGGGCTTCAACGCTGCGTGCCCCTGCTCGAGAACCCACACAAAGGGCTGGCCCTTCTGGCGCACCACCTGCTCCCGACCCAGGATCAGCACATCATGCGGATAGGGTTCCCCAAGGAAGGTCACCTTGGCGCCCATGTCCGGCACCAGGAAGGGGCTTCTTTCGTTGAAGGCCACCCGGACCATGACTACGGCCTTCTGCCGGTTGGAGGTGGGGTAGATCTCCCGGAGCTGACCCCGCAACGAGCGCGCGGCAGGATCCGCCTCGAGGGCATCCACCCGGATATCCACCAGCATCCCCTTGCGGAGCTTGGTGATGCCGTTCTCGCTCACCTCCACCTCCACCTCGAGCGAATCGAAGTCGGCGAGCACGGCCACGGCATTGATGGCGTTGGCTCCTCCGGCAGTTCCTGGGCTCACGGTTTCGCCCACCTCGGAGAGCTTCTGGGTGACGGTGCCCGTGAATGGCGCCCGGAGCACCATGTTCTCCAGCATCGCTTCCTGGTAGCGCAGCTGGGCCACCAGGGTGTCCTTGCTGGTCCGCAGGTGCTCCAGGCTGGCGCGGTCGAGGATGCCATCCTTGAACAGCGCCTCGCCCCTGACAAGATCCGCCTTGGCCTGCTCGAGGTTCACGGCGGTCTGATCTCGGGCAGCCTCCAGGTCGGGAGCTTCGAGCTTCGCGATGACCTGCCCCTTGGTCACCCGGCTGCCTTCCTCCACGCCCAGCCAGTCCAGGCGGCCCGGCACCTTCGCCGACAGGGTGGCGCGGTGCCGGGCGACCAGGTAACCCGAGGCGCTGACCAGCGGATTCCGATCACCGGCCTTGAATACCGTGGGCGTAGTCACTGAGAGCGGAATGGGGGCGTTCTTCTGCACCACCACGAAGGCCAGGACCGCGATCGCGAGCAGGACGAGCACCAGCCAGCCCAGGGGGAAGCGTTTCCGGATCACAGCGGGCTTGCGGGCAGGGGACTCGCTCATGCACAGCTCTCCAGACATCCACCAGATGACGACAGCCTATCCGGGGCTCAGGAGCGGCGGAAGGAACTCTGTGTCCCGCGAAATACCAGTATCAGCCCGCAGGCCACCAGAACCACCGGGATGGGGACTAGCAGCAACCACGCCACGCTGGCGTGCCAGAGGCTGGTCCAGAACATTCTTATAGCTCCCCAGACACCAGATCGGAGGACATCTTGGAGATAGGCCAGGGATAACGGCAGGTGGGGTTCACTGAATAGCCGCTCTCCCAGTCGGATGAAGGGCAGCAGCAGGAGGAGCTGAAAGGGGTAGGCCAGGTAGTTGGCCAATTGCATGGCCGGCTGGTTCAGCCGAAAGAGCATCGCCACGCCCACACAAAGCAGGGTCGACATCCCGAACAGGGGCATGATTCCGAGGGCAGTGCCCACCGCCAAGCTCCAGGCGAGCCCTTCCGGACTCAGCCCCTGTCTGAGCATACCGAGGATGGGCTCCCCGATCCGATTCCGTGCCCAGCCCATCAGGATCTGGCCAGATCAGAAAGGGGCCAGCGGTTCCTCAGGGAGGACGCCGCCCTGATGGCGTTTGAGGAGGTCTTGTCCATGGGTCTCCTGGTGCATCCAGAGTACTCCGCCCCCTCGCCCGAGGTCGGTTCGGTTCAGGAATTCGCAGAACGGTCACAGGATCGCCCAATCCGCGGCAGGAAACTCGCACCTGGTTCCGCTGATCCGTCGGAGCTGTTCCGGGATCAGCGCCCCCTCTGCCTAATCGACTAAAGCTGTAGGATAGGGGGTTTGATTCTGTCAAAGCCCGGCTCATGGCCGTGCCAGTCGATATCCCAGGGAGAAACCTCGCCATGCCATGGATTCCTCGCGCCTTCCTCGTCCCTTCCGCCTGGGTGCTCTGCGCCTGCGCCCTTGCCGCCGCGGACACACCGCCCGGAGCCCCCTTCATGAAGCCCAGCCCCCTGCCCTACCAGGCCCCCCAGTTCGACCGGATCAACGACGGCGACTACCTGTCTGCCATCGAAGCGGGCATGAAGGACCGTCTGGCCAGGATCCGGAAGATCGCAGACAACTCCGCCGCGCCGACCTTCGAGAACACCATCGTGGCGGTGGAACGGGCCGGGGTTCTGCTGAACCGGGCCAGCAAAGTGTTTTCCGCCATCACCGCGGCGAACACGAATCCTACCCTCCAGAAGATCGAAGCGGAATTGGCCCCGAAGCTGGCAGCGCACAACGACGAGATCTACCTGAACGCCTGGCTCTTCGCCCGGATCAAGGCCGTCCATGACCAGCGGGAACACCTCAAGGTCGGCCCCGAAGGCCGGCAGCTGGTCGAGCGCTACTACCGCGACTTCGTCCATGCCGGCGCCCAGCTCGCGGCGTCGGACCAGGTGAAGCTCCGCACCCTCAACCAGGAGGAGTCGAAGCTCACCACCGAGTTCAAGAACCGGCTGCTGGCCGCGAACAAGGATGGTGCCGTGGTCGTGGCGGACCGGGCGGGACTGAAGGGACTCTCCGAAGGCGAGATCGACGCCGCCGCCATGGACGCCAAAGCCCGCAGCCTGGAGGGGAAGTTCCTCCTGCCGCTCCAGAACACCACTCAGCAGCCGGCGTTGGCGTCTCTGGTGGACCGCTCTGTCCGCGAGCGCCTGTTCAAGGCCTCGGTGAACCGCGCCGACCAGGGCAAGGCCAATGACACCCGCGCCCTCGTCCTCCGCCTTGGCCAGCTCCGGGCGGAAAAGGCCCGCCTGTTCGGGTACCGGGACTACGCCTCCTACGCCCTGTCCACCCAGATGGCCAAGACACCTGTAGCCGCCGAAAAGCTGATGACCTCCCTGGTGCCTGCAGCCACCGCCAAGGCCCGCATCGAAGCCGCCAAGATGCAGGCCCTCATCGACGCCCAGAAGGCTGGCTTCCAGCTGGCCGCCTGGGACTGGCAGTACTACGCCGAGCAGGTCCGCAAGGCCGAGTTCGATCTGGACGAGGCCCAGATAAAGCCCTACTTCGAGCTGGACCGGGTCCTTCAGGATGGCGTCTTCTACGCCGCCAACCAGCTCTACGGCATCACCTTCAAAGAGCGCCACGACATCCCGGCCTACCACCCGGACGTGCGGGTGTACGAGGTTCTCGATGCCGACAAGCAGCCCCTCGCCCTCTTCTACACGGACTACTTCAAGCGGGACAACAAGGCCGGCGGCGCCTGGATGGACAGCTTCGTGGACCAGTCCGGCCTGCTGGGCACCAAGCCCGTGGTCTTCAACGTCTGCAACTTCACCAAGCCCGCCCAGGGCCAGCCCGCCCTGCTCAGCTTCGACGACGTGACCACCATGTTCCACGAGTTCGGCCACGCCCTGCATGGCCTGTTCTCGAACGTGAAGTATCCCCTGCTCGCCGGGACCAACGTTCCCAACGACTTCGTCGAGTTCCCCTCCCAGTTCAACGAGAACTGGGCCCTCCAGCCCCAGGTGTTCGCCCACTACGCCAAGCATTTCAAGACCGGCGAGCCCATGCCGCAGGCCCTGGTGGACAAGATCAAGAAGACCCAGACCTTCAACCAGGGCTATGCCCTGACCGAGTACCTGGCCGCGGCCCTGCTTGACATGGCCTGGCATACCCAAACCGCCGATGCGCCCGTCAAGGAGGTCTCGGCCTTCGAAGCCTCGGCCCTGGACCACTTCCGCATCAACCTGGCCGAAGTGCCCCCCCGCTACCACACCACCTACTTCGCCCACATCTGGTCCGGCGGCTACTCAGCGGCCTACTACGCCTACCTGTGGAGCGAGGTACTGGACCACGACGCCTACGCCTGGTTCAAGGCCCACGGGGACCTCACCCGCGCCAATGGCGAGCGGTTCCGCAAGATGATCCTCTCGAAGGGCAGCACCGAGGACATGGCCACCCTGTACCGCGCCTTCCGTGGCCAGGATCCCAGCGTCGAGCCCCTGATCGAGGCCCGAGGGATGCAGGCAGCGGCCACTAAGTAGGCTCGCGCCCTGATCTGAAGTCCATGGGACAGTGAAAGGGGGCCGAACAGCCCCCTTTCGTTACATTGGTGTACCCGACTGGGGTCGAACCAGCGACCTTTGGCTTCGGAGGCCAACGCTCTATCCAACTGAGCTACGGGTACTGCGACCTTCCATCATGGCTTCGAATCTGGCTTCGTTCAAGGCCAAGGCCTACCGCGGCCCCTCCACGGCCCTGCGCCGCACGCTGCCGTTGGTTTCGGCGAAGTAGCGGCGGACGCCCAGCGTGATGGCATCGGCGACCTTGGCGCGAAAGACAGCGTCCCTGAGCTTCGCCTCTTCCTTGGGGTTGGAGATGAAGGCCACCTCCACCAGCACAGCGGGCATGGCGGCACCCCGCAGGACGACGAAAGGGGCCTGCTTGACGCCGCGCTCCTTGATGCCCGCCAGGCGGTTGAGCTTGCCCTGGATGGCCACTGCCAGACGCTCCGAGTCCTGGAGGAAGGCCTTCTGAGCCAGATCGTCCAGGATGCTGGCCACCACGCTGTCGGGGCCGCCCGGGCCCGACCCCGCTCCCGCGTTCTCCGCAGCCACCACCTCGTCATCCTCCCCCTGGCCCAGGCTCAGGAAGTAAACTTCCGAGCCGCGGGCAGACTTGGCTCTGGCCGCGTTCAGGTGAAGGCTGATGAAGAGGTCCGCTCCTTGGGCGTTGGCAGCCTTGGCCCGATCCCAGAGGGGGATAAAGGTGTCGTCGTCCCGGGTGTAGGCGGCCTCGAACCCTGCGGTTTCAAGTTTTGCCCCGATGGCCTTGGCGATCTCCAGGGCTGCGGCCTTTTCCTTGAGGCCCTTGGCCCCCTTGGCGCCGCCATCATCCCCGCCATGACCTGGGTCCACCATGACCTTGAGGCGCGGCGGTTGAGGATCCGGCGCGGCGGGTTTGGGAGTCTGGCTCCAAGCCAGTAGGCTGAAGGTGGCAAGCAGAATGCTCGGGAGTCGGATCATGGCCCAGTCGGTGAAAGGTATGCGGGATCTCTTCGGTGCGGAGCTGCGTTGGTTCCAGCATATCGAGGAAACCGCCCGCCGCGTGTTCGGACGCCACGGCTACGGCGAGATCCGCACCCCGATCCTGGAGGACCTGGAGGTCTTCAAGCGCAGCGTGGGCGAAAGTTCCGACATCGTGAACAAGGAGATGTACCAGTTCACAGATAAGGGGGGACGCGAGGTGGTGATGCGCCCCGAGAACACGGCGGGCATCGTGAGGGCCGCCATCCAGCACAAGCTCCTGGCCTCCAGCGACCCGGTCCTGTTCTGGTGCATCGGCCCGCAGTTCCGCTACGAGCGCATGCAGACGGGTCGGTACCGTCAGTTCTGGCAGGTCGACGCTGAAAGCCTCGGCGTGGCTACGCCTGAAAGCGAGGCCGAGTCTCTGCTCATGCTTTACGGCTTTCTGACGGAGCTGGGCCTCGAGCACCTGGTCTTCTCCATCAACAGCGTGGGCACGCCCGAATCGCGGCCCGCCTTCCACGCGGCCTTCCGCGCCTTCTTCGCCCAGCGAGCCGACCGCTTCTGCGAGGATTGTCACCGCCGCATCGAGACCAATCCGTTGCGCGTCCTGGACTGCAAAAACGAGAAATGCCAGGCGGCTCTGGAAGGCCACCCGGTCATCACCGACCACCTGGACGATGCGTCCGCCAAACACCATGCGCGACTCAAGGTCCTGCTCGCGGAACTGAACATCCCCTTCGTGGAGAACCCTCGCCTGGTGCGCGGTCTGGACTATTACACCCGCACGGCCTTCGAGGTGCTCAGCTCCGACCTGGGCGCCCAGAGCGCGCTCCTGGGCGGCGGCCGCTACGACGGTCTGGTGAAGCAGCTGGGTGGCCCCGATGTGCCCGCCTTCGGTTGGGCCATCGGCCTGGACCGCCTGGCCATGGTGCTCCAGCAGGTGCGAGGCGAAGCACCCTTCACGCCGCCCGCCCTGCTGATCCCCCTGGGCGACCGGGCCGCCACCGAAGCCCTCAAGCTGGCCCGGCAGCTCTGGGACGCGGGCGTGGCCGTGCAGCTGGAAACCCGGGGCGGCGCCCTCAAGAAAGCCATGGCCTCGGCCAACCGAACGGGCATCCAGACCGTGCTCATCCTCGGTGACGGCGAACTGGATAGTGGCACCATCACCGTCAAGCACATGGCTACCGGTACGCAGGAGACCTGGCCCCTTGGCGAGGTGGCCTTGCGGCTGAGGTAGCCTGGGGATCATCGCTCGGGTGATGAAGGTGACGGCGCACCGAGTGTATGCTCGGGGCATGTTCCCATCCTGGATCGCCAGCACTGCTGGATCCCTGTCTGGCCTGGTCTGGCCGGACGGCTTGGCAGCCTTCGGATCCCTGCTGCCTCCGCATCTCGGGCTCCATATGGTGGTGCTGGCCCTGGGTATCGTGGTGCTGGCTTTCCTGCTGGGGCGGTTCGCACTCCAGCGGCGCCGGAAGGTTCGCCGGGCTCTGATCTCCTACGCCCTGTGGCTCACAACCCTCGGCCTCGGCTTCGGGCTCTCCGCAGTCGGCCTGGAGGTCCGGGCCCGGGACGCCTCCTACGTCGCCGAGTTGCTCCGGGATATCACCATCATCAATCTGGCGGGCCTGGCCATCTTTGATCTGGTCCTGCCCCTGGTCCGCATTCCCGTGACTGACATCGTGGCCGACCTCAGTCTCGGTCTCGCCTACCTGCTTGCGGCCCTGGGCGTGATGCGGAACTCGGGCCTGGACGTGTCGAGCCTGATCGCCACGTCCGCCGTGGTCACGGCGGTCATCGGCCTGTCGCTCCAAGCCACTCTGGGCAACCTCCTGGGCGGGGTGGCCCTGCAACTGGACGATTCCATCCGCGTAGGTGACTGGATCCAGCTGGAGAACGGGCGGCAGGGCCGCGTAACTGGCATCAGCTGGCGCCACACCGTCCTGGAGACCCGGGACTGGGACACGGTGATCGTGCCCAATTCGGCGCTCCTCGCCCAGAACATCCAGATCCTGGGCAAGCGGGAAGGTCAGCCGGTCCAGCACCGGATGTGGGTCTACTTCAATGTGGATTTCCGCCATGCACCGGGCGCGGTCATCGAGGCCGTGGACCGGGCCCTGCAGGAGGCACCCATCCCCAACGTGGCCCAGGACCCTCTGCCCCACTGCATCTGCTACGACTTCGCCAAGGACCACCGGGACAGCTTCGCCTACTACGCCGTGCGCTACTGGCTGACGGACCTGGCCAAGGACGATCCCACCAATTCCCAGGTGAGGCAGCGCATCTACGCGGGCCTCAAGCGCGCAGGCATCCCCCTGGCCATACCCGCGACGACGGTGTTCCTCTCCCAGGACGATCCAGACCATGCCCGGCGGAAGGAGCAGCGGGAGCTGGATCGCCGGATCGCCGCCCTGGATAGCGTGAAGTTGTTCGCTCCCTTGACCGCGGAGGAAAAAGCGCGCATCGCCCCGCTCATCCGCCCCGCCCCCTTCACGCGGGGCGAGGTGATCACCCGGCAGGGGGCGACCGCCCACTGGCTCTATGTCCTGATCCGTGGCGAGGTGGAGATCCGCTTCCGCTCCGAAGGCGGCGAGGAACGGGTCCTGGGAACCCTCCGGGCGCCGGACTTCTTCGGAGAGATGGGCGTGATGACGGGAGCGACGCGGTCGACGACCGTCACGGCCCTGGGTGAGGCGGAGTGCTTCCGCATCGAGAAGGGCGACTTCCAGCACATCCTCGAGGAACGCCCCGAGATCGCCGAGGGGCTCTCGGGCATCCTGGCCCAGCGCCACATGGACCTCGTGGCGCTGAAGGAGACCCTCGATGCCGGCGAGAAGGCGCGCAGGCTCCAGGACCAGCACGGCCGCATTTTGGAGGCCATCCGGACCTTCTTCGGACTGGATGTCTGAAGAATTCCTCCAAATTCCGACCATTCTGCTAAACTATCTCCTTCGTGATCGCAGGCGACCCCCGGTCTCCGCCGCTTCTCAGTCCGAACCTCCCTTTTCTTGCCCTGACCGGGCCCCCGGAATCCTTCTGCGGGCGGGCCCTTCCAGGAGTAAGCCATGTCCTTCGAAACCCTCGGGCTATTGCCCGAGCTCCTGCGCGCCGTACGCGAGCAGGGCTACGAAACCCCCACCCCCATCCAGGTCCAGGCGATCCCCCTGGTGCTGGAAGGCCGCGACCTCATGGGCCGCGCCCAGACCGGTACCGGTAAGACCGCAGGCTTCACCCTGCCCCTGCTGCAGCTGCTGGCGCCCCACGCGAGCACGTCGGCCTCACCCGCGCGGCATCCGATCCGCGCCCTCATCCTCACGCCCACCCGGGAACTGGCCATGCAGGTGGAGGAGAGCGTCCGCACCTACGGCAAGTACATTCCCCTGCGCTCCACCACCATCTTCGGTGGCGTGAACATCAATCCCCAGACCAAGGCGCTGCGTGCTGGCGTCGAGATCCTTGTCGCTACCCCAGGCCGTCTGCTGGACCATCAGGGCCAGGGCAACCTGAACTTCAGCCAGCTGGAGATCCTGGTGCTGGATGAGGCGGACCGCATGCTCGACATGGGCTTCATCCGCGACATCCAGAAGATCCTCGCCCTGCTGCCCGCCAAGCGACAGACCCTGCTCTTCTCGGCCACCTTCACGGACGAGATCAAACAGCTCGCCTCCAAGTTCCTGAAGACGCCCGCCTCCGTCCAGATCACGCCGCAGAACACCGCCGCCGAGCTGGTCCGACAGGTCGTCCATCCTGTGGACCGGGAGCGCAAGCGGGCCCTGCTGGCGCACATCATCCAGTCCCGGAAGCTCCAGCAGGTGCTGGTCTTCACCCGCACCAAGCACGGCGCCAACCGCCTCTCAGAGCAGCTCGACAAGGACGGCATCAGCTCCATGGCCATCCACGGCAACAAGAGCCAGCCCCAGCGCATCAAGGCGCTTGAGGATTTCAAGAAGGGTGCGGTCCGCGTCCTGGTGGCCACGGACATCGCCGCCCGCGGGCTGGACATCGATCAGCTGCCCCACGTGGTGAACTACGAGCTGCCCCATGTGGCCGAGGACTATATCCATCGCATCGGGCGCACCGGCCGCGCCGGCAGCGAGGGCGAGGCCCTGTCCCTGGTTTGCGTGGATGAGCAGTCCCTCCTCCGGGACATCGAGAAGCTGCTGCGCAAGGACCTGCCCAAGGACGTGGTCCACGGCTATGCGCCGGATCCCAGCATCCCCGCCGAACCCATTCAGACGGGGCGGCAAGGGAGCGGTGGACGAGGTCGGGGTCCAGCCCGCGCCCCTCGCGCCGGTTCGAGCTCGGTGCCCCGCGGAGAGCGGGGACGACACCCTTCACGTCCGGGCGCCCGAGGAAAATAATCAGACCGCTTATACCCATTGACACGAGGCTTGTCCGGTCACAGGATTCTTGTTTATGCAAGAACCCATGCCAGACTCCCTCATCAATGCCGGTCTCGGCACTTTGGCTGCGGCCGTGCGGAGGCGGCTGAAGCACGTCGTGGCCTCCCACCTCGCGCCCTACAACCTGACCATCCAGCAGTTCTGGGTCCTGCTCGTGCTGCTGGAGCAGGGACCATGCTCGCTTCATATCCTGGCCCAGCAGGTCTGGATGGACGATCCCACGGCCAGCCGGGTGGTCAAAGCAATGGTGGAGCGCGACCTGCTTCACGCCCAGCCGGATCCCAAACATGGCCGCCGCATCCTCATCAGCCTCACCCCCAGTTCGGCTCCTCTGGCCCAGGAACTTCGGGGGCTTGCGGCGGAGATCAAGACGGGGCTGGTCATGGGCATAGGGCCGGACCAGCAGGCGGTCATGCGCCTCGGGCTGCTCGCCATGATCACGAACCTGGATGACATGTCTGCCGGGCTCCCGTCCTCGGGCGATGACCACGAAGCCTTCGTCGCCTCCTGATCCAGCCCGGTACCCGGGGCTTCTTGTCCGCCCGTTCCACCTGCGATGGTCCACATCCAGACGGCTTCACCCCTGCCCCACCTGGCCCAGCACCCTCGCCTCATCCCGCGATGACCGCACGGAAACCCCATGGACACCCTTATTCCTGATGCCCCCACACCCTCTGAATCTCTGGACTCGTCCTCCGGTTTCTTTCTGCGATGGCGGCTCCGGCTGGGCATCGGCCTGATCGTACTGGTGGCCCTCATCGTGTGGGCCGTTCGCGTCGGCCGGCGTCCAGCTGCCCCCACCGGGGCTGGCCGGTCCGTGCCTGTCGTGGCCACCAAAGCCCGCCGCGGGGACATGAGCGTGAACCTGACGGGCCTGGGCACCGTCATACCGCTGAGCACGGTGACGGTGCACAGCCGGGTGGATGGTCAATTGATGCGGATCGGATTCACTGAAGGACAGATGGTGCGCCAGGGGGACCTTCTGGCCGAAATCGATCCCCGGCCCTTCCAGGTCCAGCTCATGCAGGCCGAGGGGCAGCTGGCCAAGGATCAGGCCGCCGCCAAGAACGCCAACATGGACCTGGTCCGGTTCCACGATCTCGCCCGTCAGGGCATCCTGGCCCAGCAGCAGCTGGATGCCCAGGTTTCCCTGGTGAACCAATCTGAAGCAACCCTCAAGGCGGACCAGGCCCAGGTGGAAAGTGCCAAGCTGAACCTGGTCTACAGCCGCATCACCGCACCCATGTCCGGGCGGGTGGGCCTCAGGCTCGTGGATCTGGGCAACATGGTGCACGCCTCGGACGCCACTGGATTGGCCGTCGTCGCGCCCGTACAGCCCATTAACGTGGTGTTCACGATTCCCGCTGACAGCATCCAGCGGGTCATGACCCAGAGCCGCAAGGGGACCCATCTCCCCGTGGAAGCCTACGATCGGGACCTAAAGAACCTCATCGCGAAGGGTGAGCTAGAGGCCATCGACAACCAGGTGGACCCGACTACGGGAACCGTAAGGCTCAAGGCCCGGTTCTCCAACGATGACTTGGCCCTCTTCCCCAACCAGTTCGTGAACGCCCGGCTCCTTGTGGACACGCTCACGGGCGTCGTCATCGTGCCCACGGCGGCCATTCAGCAGGGTCCCCAGGGCGCCTTTGTCTACGTGATCAAGGCGGACAACACAGTGGATATGCGCTCTGTCGAGATCCAGGCCACTGAGGGTGATGACACCGCCCTCCGATCTGGCGTGAAAGCCGGCGAGGATGTCGTTACCGATGGACTCGAGAAGCTCGGCCCCGGAAGCAAAGTGAGCATTGCCAAACCCGAAACACCCGGGAAGGCCAAGGCCAAGCCATGACGCGGGTTTTCAAGTGAATCCTTCCCGCCCCTTCATTCTCCGGCCCATCGCCACGTCCCTCCTGATGGCGGGACTGCTGCTGGTGGGTGCCATCGCCTTCCGCCAGCTGCCGGTTTCGGCCCTGCCGCAGGTGGACTACCCCACCATCCAGGTGGTCACCTTCTATCCCGGGGCCAGCCCAGATGTCATGGCTTCTGCTATCACCGCCCCCCTGGAGCGGCAGTTCGGCCAGCTTCCGGGTCTCAACCGGATGTCCTCAGCCAGCTCGAACGGCAGTTCCCTCATCACCCTGCAGTTCGTGCTGGATCTCAATATCGACGTCGCGGAACAGGAGGTCCAGGCGGCCGTGAATGCGGCGGGGACCTACCTGCCCCAGGACCTGCCGAACCCGCCCATCTACAGCAAGACGAATCCGGCGGACGCCCCCATCTTGACCCTGGCACTCACCTCGAAGTCCCTGCCCCTCTCCAAGGTGGAGGACTTCGCCGACACGCGGCTGGCCCAGAAAATCTCCCAGCTCGCGGGCGTGGGCCTCGTCAGCATCAGCGGCGGCCAGAAGCCGGCGGTCCGGATCCAGGCCAATCCTTCACAGCTCGCCTCCTATGGCCTTACCCTCGACGATGTCAGGACAGCCATCACCCAGAGCAACGTCAATCAGGCCAAGGGCAGTTTCGACGGCCTGCGCCAAGCCTACGCCATCGGCGCCAATGACCAGCTGCTCACCAGCGACCAGTATCGGCCCCTGGTGATCGCTTACAAAAACGGGGCTCCCATCCGGCTCTTCGACGTGGCCGCGGTTGTTGATGGTGTGGAGAACGCCAAACAGGCCGCCTGGATGAACGAGGTACCCGCCGTCATCCTGAACATCCAGCGCCAGCCCGGTGCCAACATCATCGCCGTGGTGGACCGGGTGAAGCAGCTGCTCCCCCAGCTCCAGGCCTCCATTCCCGCAGCGGTCCAGCTCTCCATCCTCACGGACCGCACCACCACCATCCGTGCCTCGGTGGCCGACGTGGAGTTCGCGTTGATGCTCACCATCGCCCTGGTGGTGATGGTGATCTTCCTGTTCCTGCGGACCGTGGCCGCCACCATCATCCCCAGCGTGGCGGTGCCCTTGTCCCTGGTGGGCACTTTCGGGG
>CAIYNT010000004.1 GCA_903927605.1 uncultured Holophagaceae bacterium | reverse complement strand
CCACCCGGCGGCGGTGGCCCCCAGGGCGGCGCCGGTGGCGGCGCTGGGCCCATAGAGCACCGCCACCGTGCGGCTGACGGCCTGCACCGCGCCCTGGGCCAAGGCCCAGCCCAGCAGCACGCCGAGGGCGCTCCCCACCAGGCCCACCAGGACGGCTTCCCCGAGCACCAGGGCCCGCAGGTGCCCTGCCCCGAGGCCGAGGGCGCGCAGGGTGGCCCAAGTCTCGCGGCGCCGACTCACGGCGGCGTCGAAGGCCTGGAAGAGCAGGTAGCCGCCCACGGCGAGAGCGATGAGGCTCAGCACTTCCAGGTTGAACCGGAAGGCGGCGCTCATGGTGCGGCCGCTCTCGGCCCGCTGCTCCGGGGCCTCGAGCACCCAGCCCGGCCGGGCCAGGGCCCGCAGCGCGGTCTCCAACTCAGCAGGCGTGTGCCCCGGGCGGCAGCCGAACTCCACGCGATCCAGCTCGCCGTCCCGGTGCAGGAGCGCCTGGGCCGCGGGCAGGTCCATCACCAGCAGGTGTCGCTGCAGGGCGGGCCGCCGGGGCAGGTCCGGAACGATCGCGGCCACCTTCAGGCGCCGGATGCGGTCATCCATCACCCCCTCCAGCAGGGCCCCTGGCCTGAGCCCCTCCGCCCGGGCCAGGGCGGCGGAGATCAGGACCGCATCGGGATCCTGGAGGCTGGCGAGGAAGGCTTCGCCAGCGCGGGGATCCAGGGCGGGCACTTCCGCGGCGGAGAGCGCAGGGGCATCCTCGAGGCCCAGGAGATCCACGCCCACCAACACGAAGCCCTCCTGGGACGGCAGGCGCGTGAAGCTGCCCTCCAGCACCGGGCGGACCCAGGCCACATCCATGAGTTCATGCAGGCGGCCCAGGTCCGCCTCCTGCAGAGCGCCGCCTTCGGCGCGGAGGACCAAATCCGCCCCCTGGCCGACCCCCTGGGTGAAGCCCTCGAAGCTGGCGACGGCGGAGGCATTGGCGAGGCGGATGGCCAGGAAGACGGAGACGCCCAGGGCCACGGCGCCGATGGAGAGCAGGGCGCGGCCCCGCTCCAGGAACAGGGCCCGGACGATGACGCGCCAGGCCAGCCAGCTCAAGGTTCCCCCTGCAGCTGGCCGTCGACCAGACGCCGCCGCCGATGGCAGATGGCGGCGGCGGTTTCAGAGTGGGTGACCAGCACCAGCGCCGCGCCTTCCCGCTCGCTGAGGGCGGCCAGCAGCGCCAACACCGCCGCCCCGGCTTACAGGTCCAGGTTGCCCGTGGGCTCGTCCGCCAGCAGGAGGGCCGGGGCCGCCGCCAGGGCGCGGGCGACGGCGATGCGCTGCATCTCACCGCCGCTCAGCTCTGCGGGCCAGGCTTCGGACCGGGAGACCATCCCGACGGCGTCGAGCAGCTCCTGGGCCCGGCCGCGGATGCCCTGGCGCCGCAGCAGCCGCAGCGGCAGTTCGACGTTCTCGCGGGCGGTGAGGCTGGGGATGAGATGGAAGAACTGGAAGATCGTTCCGATCTTCTCCCGGCGCAGCTCCGCCAGCCGCGCGGGCCGGGCCAGGGCGAGATCCTCCCCCTGGAAGAACAGGCTGCCCGCGTCCGGGCGATCCAGGCCCCCCAGCAGGTTCAGGAGGGTGCTCTTGCCACAGCCGGAGGGCCCCAGCAGGGCCACCCGCTCCCCGGCCTTCACCTCCAGGTCCAGCCCGCCAAGCACCGTCCGGGTTCCATACCGCTTCACGATCCCGTGGGCCTGCAAGAGCATGGGGCCTCCCCCATCAGCCTATCCACCCCCGCGCCCGCTGCCGGGACCGAGACCTGGACACCGCACATTCTGGCGGCAGCCCCAGGATCAGGGAACCAGCTCGGGGCTCTCGCCATCAGACCAGGCTGACCCAAAGAGGGCACACAACTCCATTCGTCCTACCTGGTGAGGCCACCCAGCTCCTTCGTGGTGGCGGCCCAGGCGGTCTTCCTGTCCACCCTGTTCAGCCTGGTCACCGTGCCCACGCTGTTCTACCTGGTCTCCTGAGACCGACGCGAGCATCATTCCCGATGGCTACGTCATCATTTTTTGATTATTTTCGGACTATAGTATCCTAATTTATCTCCCCGGAGGTCGCCATGACCTTGAAGCTCAACCGTCGGACGTTCCTGAAGGCCGGTTTCACCACTGCCGCCATCGGCGCCACGGGCCTGCCCCTGGCGGCCCTCCCACCCGAAGCCAAAGGCTGGAATTGGGAACGGGGGGTGTGCCGGTTCTGCGGCACGGGCTGTGGGATCCGCATCGCCTCCAAGGACGGTCGGGTGATGGCCGTGAAGGGGGACCTGCAGAATCCCGTGAACCGCGGCCTGCTCTGCGCCAAGGGCTATGCCTGCGCGCAGATCCTCTACGGCGAGGACCGGCTGAAGCGCCCCCTGCTGCGCAAGAAGAACGGGAAGTTCGACAAGCAGGGTGAGTTCGAGGAGGTGTCCTGGACGGAGGCCTTCGACGTCATGAAGCAGCAGTGGTCCCGGGCCCACGGGGCGCTGGGCCCCACCGGGGTCGCGGTCATGGGCTCCGGCCAGTACACCATCCAGGAGGGCTACGCCGCCGTGAAGCTGGTGAAGGCCGGCTGGCGTTCCAACAACCTCGACCCCAATGCGCGCCACTGCATGGCCTCCGCGGTGACGGCCTTCATGCAGACCTTCGGCATCGACGAGCCTGCCGGCTGCTACGACGACATCGAGCTCACGGACACGGTGGTGACCTGGGGCGCCAACATGGCCGAGATGCATCCCATGCTCTGGGCGCGCATCATCGACGAGCGGCTCCGGCGGCCCAGCTACCGGATCTTCAATCTCACCACCTACGCCAATGCCACTTCGGAAGGCGCGGACGTGGAGATCGTCTTCAAGCCAAATACGGACCTGGCCATCTGGAACTATCTGGCGCGGGAAGTGGTGAAGCGCGGCGCCATGGACCAGGACTTCGTGGCCAAGCACTGCGTCTTCGCCGCCGGCCCGACGGACATCGGGTTCGGCCTGCGGGAGGATTCGATCAAGGCCTACGCCGCCGAGAAGGACACCCAGGCCCGGCAGAAGACCGTGGTGCTCACCAAGGAGGAGGCCATCGCCCGGGGTCTGGATCCCGCGGCCCGGCACGAGCAGCCCCAGTCGGCTTCCGGCAGCCCCCAGCGGCACTGGCTGATCTCCTTCGAGGACTTCCAGAAGGGGCTGGAACCCTACACCCTCGACTTTGTGGCGGCCCTGGCGAAGGGCGATCCGGACGAGCCCCTGGAGGCCTTCAAGGCCAAGCTGCAGCAGCTCGCCGACGACTATGCGAATCCCGCCCGGAAGCAGGTCTCCTACTGGACCATGGGCTTCAACCAGCACACCCGCGGCACCTGGGTGAACGAGCAGGCCTACATGCTGCACCTGCTCACGGGCAAGCAGGCCCGGCCCGGCGCGGGGGCCTTCTCCCTGACCGGCCAGCCCTCGGCCTGCGGCACGGCCCGGGAGGTCGGCACTTTTTCTCATCGTCTGCCTGCGGACATGAGCGTGGACGACCCGGCCCACCGCAAGCACGCGGAGGAGATCTGGAACCTGCCGCACAACACCCTCAACCCGAAGATCGGCAGCCACATCGTCCAGATGATGCGCGACCTGGAGGATGGCAAGGTCCGCTGGCTCTGGATCCAGGTCACCAATCCCTTCCAGTCCACGGCCAATGCCAACCACTGGATCGAGGCCGCCCGCAAGCTCGACAACTTCATCGTGGTGTCGGATGTCTACCCGACCCTGTCCTCCAAGGTGGCGGACCTGATCCTGCCTTCGGCGATGATCTACGAGAAGTGGGGCGGCTACGGGAACTCGGAACGACGGACCCAGCTGTGGCGCCAGGTGGTGCTGCCTCCCGGAGAAGCCCGCAGCGACGTGTGGCAGATGCTGGAGTTCTCGAAGCGCTTCACCCTGGCGGAAGTGTGGGGCGAGCAGCCGGTGCCAGGCCTGGACGCCGAGGGCTACGAGAAGGGCAAGCTGCCGACGGTCCTCCCGGCCGTGGCGGCGCTGGGCTACAAACCGGACAGCACGCTCTACGAGGTGCTGTTCGCCACCCCCGAGGCCAGGAAGTTCGCCTGGCCCGATCCCGTGGCCTGGGGCAAACCGAACTCCACCGCCACCCACGCCGGCCTCAAGTGGTTCCCGGAGAAGGCGCTGTTCGAGGAGTATCGGCGCTTCGGGCTGGGGCATGGCCACGACCTGGCGCCCTTCGACGTGTACTTCCGCCGGGAGGTGTCCGGTCTCCGCTGGCCCGTGGTGGACGGCAAGGAGACGCTCTGGCGCTTCAACGACCAGTACGATCCGTATGCGAAGAAGGGCTCCGGCATTGATTTCTACGGCCCGGCCATGAAGAAGCTGCCCACCGGCGACCTCGACGGGCCCAAGCCCGGGGAGCTCAAGGCGCTGCCGGGCAAGGCGAAGATCTTCTTCCGCCCCTGGCAGGCGCCGCCGGAGTCGCCGGACGCCACCTACGACCTGTGGCTCTGCACGGGGCGGGTGCTGGAACACTGGCATTCGGGTTCCATGACCCGGCGGGTGCCCCAGCTTCATGCCGCGGTGCCGGAAGCCCTGCTCTTCATGCACGCCAAGGACGCGGACAAGCGCGGACTCCAGGCGGGCGACCTCGCCTGGATCGAATCCCGGCGCGGGAAGATCCAGGCCCGGGTCACCCTGGGGGGCCGGAACAAGGTGCCCCGGGGACTTGTCTACGTGCCCTGGTTCGACGAAGGCGTCTTCATCAACAAAGTGACGCTGGACGCCACCTGCCCGATCTCCAAGGAAACGGACTACAAGAAGTGCGCCATCCGCATCTCCAAGGTCGTCTAGGGGAAACCACCATGAGCCGACTCGTCCTTCCCCTGACCCTCTGCACCTTCTCCCTGCTTGCCTCCGAGCCGACCGCCAAGCCGGTGCCGGACCGCAACCTGGGTCTGTCGAAAACCTCTGTGTTTGAGGTACCCGCCCCGCCCCGCTACCAGGAGGAGGCCTCCGCTCCCGGGGAGAAGCCGCTCCCGAAGCGCATCAACCGGGAGACGCCGCCGGTCATCCCGCACAGTGTCGCGGATTGCCTGCCCATCACCCAGAGCTCCAACCTCTGCGTGGACTGCCACGCGGTCCCGGGCCCCAAGAAGAAGGGCGAGGCCACCCCGATTCCCGCCAGCCACTTCGTGGACCTCCGCCGCGCCCCGGAAGCCAAGGGCAGGCAGCTCGCCGGAGCCCGGTACGTCTGCATCTCCTGCCACGTTTCGCGGACGGATGCGCCACCCATCGTGGGGAGCAGCTACCGACCCTAGGCGGCTGACCCCGCCACGGCCACGGACCAACGTTGGGATGCGCCACCTACCTCAGTGGCGGTCCTGCGCCATGGCGTCGTTGAAGCCCTGGAAGAAGGCTTCGTACTTGCCCATCTCGGCGGCGAAGCGCAGGCGCTGCACGTTCTCCACGCAGATCTCGGTGGCCTCGGGCTGGGTCTTGAGGAGCTGCATGACCTCGGTGATGTAGGCCGTGAGGGGCATGGCGCGGGGATCGGCGGCGCCGTTCATGAGATCGGTGGCCACGTAGGGGGGGACCAGCTCCAGGACCTGGGTGGTGCTCCCCTTGAGCTGGTAGCGGAGGGATTGGGTGTAGGAGTGCAAGGCGGCCTTGGTGGCGCAGGAGGTCGGGGTCAGAGCCAGCGGGACGAAGGCCAGCCCCGAGGAGACGTTCATGATCACGGACCGGGGCTGCCGCCGCAGCTGGGGCAGCAGCGCGGCCGTCAGACGGATCGGGCCGAGGAGGTTCGTGGCCACGATGGCTTCCACGTCGGCGAGATCGTCCGGCTGGGCCAGGAGGTTCTCGGCCCGCATGATCCCGGAGTTGTTGATGAGGACGTTCAAGGCGGGGAAGTCCCGGGTGACCTGGGCGGCGAAAGCGCGGGTCTCGACCGGGTCCTGCAGGTCGACCACGTAGGAGGCCATGCCCGGGTTGGCGGCGGTGGTGTCATCCAGGATCTGCGGGCGCCGGCCGGCGATGATGACCTGGTTGCCCAGGGTGTGGAAGGCTTCGGCCAGCCCCCGCCCGATACCGGAGCCGCCGCCGGTGATGAGGATGTGGTTGCCGGTGGTCTTCATGGTGCACTCCAGTGGTGGCCAGAAGGGCGATCGTACTACCCTTTCCCGAGCACCTGCCACGACACAGGTTTGTGTCCGGGTTCCGGGTCGATGCGAGAATCCATTAATGCGCTTCGACGAACCCCTCTTCCGCCCACCGAGCGAGGCCGACTCGTTCATCCTCCAGGCCACCCTGGGCTGCTCTTGGAACGCCTGCACCTACTGCGCGATGTACCGCGGCAAGCGGTACCAGGTCAGGCCCCTTGATGCCGTGCTGGCGGAGATCACCGAGGCCGGCGCCAAGTTCGCAGATGACGTGCGGCATGTCTTCGTGGCCGACGGCGATCCGCTGGGCATGGCGTTGGAGCACTGGGAGCCCATCCTGCGGGCCCTGGCCGCCGCGTTCCCGCGGCTCCGGCGCGTCAGCACCTACGCCACCGCGCGGAACCTGCTGGAGAAATCACCGGAGGAGCTGAAGCGTCTGCGGGAGCTGGGGCTTGCCCTGCTCTACATCGGACCCGAGTCGGGCGACGACGTGACCCTGCGCCGCCTCGCCAAGGGTGCCAGTGCGGCTGCGCATGTCGAGGCTGCGCACAAGGCCCGGGAGGCTGGGCTGGAGCAGTCGCTGATCTTCCTGCTCGGGGCCGGCGGCCGGGAGCGCAGCGAGGCGCACGCCCGGGCCTCCGGGCGCCTCGCCACGGCCATGGATCCCCGCTTCCTCTCGACCCTCACCCTGACGGTGGTCCCGGACACGCCCATCGCCCGGCTGGAGGAGCAGGGGCGCTTCGAGCTGCCGGATGTGCGGGGTCTGCTCACGGAGCTGCGCTGGTTCGTGGAGGAGGCCCACCTCAGCGCCGCCATCTTCCGCTCCAACCATGCCTCCAACTACCTGCCCATCGGGGGCCGGCTGCCCCGGGACCGAGAGACGATCCTGGCCGCCATCGACGAGGCACTGGCGGGCCGGGTCCGGCTGCGGCCGGAGTGGGCCCGGGGTCTCTGATGGCCGTGCAATCCCTCTACCTCACCTTTCGATGAACCAGACGTGGATGATCTTGCCCTTTGAGATTTCATAGATCGCAGTGACCGTGATGGGATTGGGCCCCATGCCTTCGGCCTGTTCCTGGTCGATGACGAAGGAGCCCTGGCAGATCCGGTTCAGCACGCTCACCTTCAGCTTCGGGAAGCGCTTGAAGAGATCCTCATACCCTTTTCGCAGAGAGCTCAGACCCTTCTCGGGATTCACTTTCCCATCCATGGTCCGGAATTCGATATCGGCCCCGTAGCAGGCCACGAAGGCATCGAGATTGTGCGCGTTGTAGGCAAACACCTGCTTCTGGACCACGACCTCCGGCGAGAGCTCAACCGGGGGCGTGGCATAGGCTGCCAGGACGGTGGCCAGGGCAAGGGACTGGATCATGGGTGGATGCCTTTCAAAGGGGCCCTGCCAAAGGAGGTTTGCTACAACATCCTGGCCCCAATGCGTGCCTGGGGTGTCACAGGGTCACAGTGGAAGCCTCGCCCTGCTCGTGCAGCAGCCGGTCCAGATCCTTCCAGGAAAAGGCGAACCGGCCCTGCAGGCCCCAGTCCGCACCCCAGGAGTTGATCGCCCACACCAGCTTCTTCTCCGCATCCACGCCCAGCAGTTCGAAGGCGTGGCCTCCGCGCACCGTACCGGCGATCTTCACCAGCCCCTTGGCGTCCGGCTTGTCGAAGCCCTCGTACCAACTCAGGCCCACTTCCACGGGCCCAACCGTGGAGAGGGTCTTGAGCACATCGTCCAGGCCGAAGCACCACTGGTAGCCCTTGGCCAGCTTGAGATCCCTGAGGGCCTTCATGGCCCCCAGCACCGTGGAGCCGGTGTCCTTCGGCGGCCACGCCCCCACGATGGTGTCGTCCTTGGTGGCCTGGCTGTAGACCTTGCGGGCCAGGGCCTCGGAATACCGGACGCCCTTCTGCCGATAGGGTTCTGTGCAGACGACGCCGACGGCGCCGTTGCCGGTGCAGGAGCCGAGGTCGCCCTGATTGAAGGGCTTCACGGTCCGCTCCCAGGTCCGGGTCTGGATGACCACCCCCTTGCGGAGGGGAACACGATAGTTCCAGCTGCGGTCATCGAAGTGCAGGTGGCGCCCAAGGCGGCCACCATGCTTGGACGGATGTTCCGGAATCAGACCGACGAGGTGGGATGGATTCGCCACGATGAACCTCCTTCTGTTGGGATGGGATGGAAACTTGGGCTGGGCAACCGCTACGCTAACCCGAATTGGAAGAACAAGGCAAACCAACGATGGCTGGAAAAAGGTCAAAAACAGCTGACCATGAGATCATAAAAAACCCACATTAAACAACTTATATTGATCAATGGTAACGTAATTGCATTGATGCGAATTTTCCTTCTGAGGGTCCCATGAAGATTGCCGTTCCCAGGGAGATCAGGGCGGAGGAGACCCGCGTCGCGCTGGATCCGGAGTCCTGCAAGAAGCTGGTCGCCCTCGGTATCGAGGTGGCCGTGGAGACCGGCGCGGGAATGGCGGCCAACTTTGCGGACCAGGCCTACCTGGACGCGGGCGCGAGCCTGGCGCCGGACGCCGCATTGCTGCTGAGCGCGGCTGACTTCGTGCTGAAGGTGAACGCCCCCCAGGCCCGGCCCGACGGCACCCACGAAATCGATCTCATCAAGCCGGGGGCACTGCTGCTGGCCTCGCTCTTCCCCACGCGGAACCTGGATGCGGTGCAGCGGCTGGCGGAGCGCTCGATCACGGCCTTCTCGACGGACTGCATCCCCCGCACCACCCGGGCCCAGGCCATGGATACCCTGTCGAGCCAAGCCAACATCGTGGGCTACAAAGGTGTGCTGCTGGGGGCCCTCGAACTGCCGAAGTACTTCCCTATGTTCATCACCGCCGCGGGCACAACGCTGCCCGCCAAGGTGTTCGTCATCGGTGCGGGCGTGGCGGGCCTCCAGGCCATCGCGACCGCCAAGCGCCTGGGCGCCAGCGTCACGGCCACGGACGTGCGGCCCGAGGTGAAGGAGCAGATCGAGTCCGTGGGCGGCAAGTACGTGGGCATCGACCTGAAGCAGGGCGCCTCCGCCGGCGGCGGCTACGCCACGGAGCTCTCCGCCGTGGACAAGGCCCTGCAGGCGAAGCTGCTGGCGGACCACTGCGCTCAGGTGGATGTGGTCATCACCACGGCCCTCATCGGTGGCGTCTTCGCGCCCAAGCTGCTGGACGAAACCATCGTGAAGAGCATGAAGCCGGGCTCCGTGATCGTGGACTTGGGCGCGGATGGCGGCGGCAACTGCACCTTGTCGCAGCTGGGGACCACCACGGTGGTGGGGGGCGTGAAGATCCTCGCGCCGCTCAACCTGCCGGCCACGGTGGCCACCCACGCCAGCATGATGTTCTCGCGTAACCTGCTGAACTTCATGACGGCCTTCTGGGACCGGTCGGCTAAGGCCTTCAACCTGGACTGGGCCGACGACATCCTCAAGGGCTGCGCGGTGACCCACGAGGGGAAAGTGGTCCACGGACCCACGCTGAAGGCGCTGGACCAGGCTCAGACACGGGCACAGGGAGGGGTGGCGTGATGATGTTGATGGCACTTTCTGAACACGCGGCCCCGGCGGCCGGAGGCGGCCACGGGCAGCTTGACTTCATGGGCGCCCTGTTCGTCTTCATGCTGGCCACTTTCATCGGCGTGATGGTGATCCAGCGCGTGTCGCGCCTGCTGCACACGCCGCTCATGAGCCTGACCAACGCCATCTCCGCCATCGCGGTGGTGGGCGCCCTCATCGTCTCCGCCGGCAAGGGGGCTCCGGGCTACATCACGGCCCTGGGCCTCGTGGCCATCTTCTGCTCCACCACGAACATCGTCAGCGGCTTCCTCATCACCGACCGCATGCTGAAGATGTTCAAGAAGCAGGAAAAGGTGGCCAAGTGAGCGCGGAGACCTTGGTCCAGATTCTGTATCTCATATCCACGGCGCTGTTCATCCTCTCCCTGCGCTGGATGAGTGATCCGGAAACCGCGCGCAAGGGCGTGTTCTCCGGCGTGGCGGCCATGACCCTGGCGGTGGTCGGCACCCTGGCGGGTGTTCTAGCCACGGGTGGCACCCACTACTGGTGGATCCTCGGCGCCTTTGCCCTGGGCGCGGCCGTGGGCTACCCGCTGGCCCAGGTGCCCCTCACGGCGGTGCCCCAGCGGACCGCCCTCTCCCACGCCTTCGGCGGCCTGGCGGCAGGACTGGTGGGCACGGCCAAGTTCTTCCTCTACTTCGGCCAGCGCAACGAGGCGGCCCTGGCCCCCTTCATCGTGGTGGCCCTGGTGGCGGAGATCCTGCTGGGCTTCCTCACGTTCACAGGCTCCATCCTGGCGGCGGGAAAGCTGCAGGAAGTGAAGTGGATTCCCCAGCGGCCCGTCACCTACCCCATGCAGAACGTGAGCAACCTCGCGCTGTTCTCGCTGGCGCTGGCGCTGGGCGTGGGGCTGGTGCTGCACCCGCTGGCGCCCTGGGCGCCCTGGGCCTTCCTCGGCATCATCCTGCTGTCGCTCGCCTTCGGCGTGCTGCTGATCATCCCCATCGGCGGCGCGGACATGCCCACGGTGATCTCCATCCTCAACGCCTACGCGGGCCTCTCCGCCGTGGCCATGGGCTTCGTGCTGAACAACAAGCTGCTCATCACGGCGGGTGCGCTGGATGGCAGCTCGGGTCTGATCCTTTCCATCATCATGTGCAAGGCCATGAACCGCTCCTTCTTCAACGTGCTGTTCGGCGCCTTCGGGCAGGCCCAGGCCAAGGCCGTGGACGGTGAGCAGAAGGTCTACAAGGAGGACACCATCGAAAGCGCCGCCCAGGTCATGGAACAGGCGGACCTGGTGGTCATCGTGCCCGGCTACGGCATGGCCGTGGCCCAGGCCCAGCACAAGGTCCGCGAGCTCTACGACCTGCTGAAGAAGCGGGGGGTCACCGTGAAGTTCGCCATCCACCCGGTGGCGGGCCGCATGCCTGGCCACATGAACGTGCTGCTGGCGGAAGCCGAGATCCCCTACACCGACCTGGTGGAGATGGACGAGATCAACGGGGACATGCCCCAGGCGGATGTGGCCCTCATCATCGGCGCCAACGACGTGGTGAACCCCGCGGCGCGCTCCGACAAGACCAGCCCCATCTATGGCATGCCCATCATCGACGCCGACAAGGCCAAGACCATCTACGCCATCAAGCGCTCGAAGAACCCGGGATTTGCCGGCATCGACAACGAGCTCTACTTCCTGGACAAGACCTTCATGCTCTTCGGCGATGCCAAGAGCGTGGTGGGCGAGCTGGCCCGCAAGCTGGCGGGGGATAGCGGGCACTGAGCCTGCCCTTCCCAAAGAGGCGGTGTAAGGGGCACTGAGCCTGCCCCCTTACACCGCCCCAACCGGGACCTACTTGGCACCACCCGCAACGATCTTCCAGGCGAGGTTCGGCTCGGAATAAATCGTACCCGACGACTTGACGGCGGTCCCATTCATCAGCATCTGGAAAATTTGTCCCGTGCTGCTGTTCCGCCAGATGATGTCATCCTTCCCGTCGCCGTCGAAGTCGCCGATGGCCAGGATCCGCCACGCCATGTTCGGCTCAGTCCAGATGATGGAGCCCGGAAGGACCGCCGCCCCATTCATCGGCAATATGTAAACCTCACCGGTGGAGGAATTCCGCCACAGGATGTCGGATTTCCCATCCCCGTTGAAATCACCCGTGCCCACGATCTTCCAGGCCGTGTTCGGTTCTGTGTAGATCACCCCCGAAGACTTGACGGTGGTGCCATTCATCAGCATCTGGAAGACCTGCCCCGTGCTGCTGTTCCACCACAGGATGTCGGCCTTGCCATCGCCGTCGAAGTCACCCGTCCCCACGATCTGCCAGGCCGGATTCGGTTCGGTCCAGATGACGGCCCCAGGTAGGACAGTCGACCCAGTCATCGGCATCAGGTAGACCTGGCCAGTGGTGCTGTTCCGCCACAGGATGTCGGCTTTGCCATCTCCGTCGAAATCCGCCACGGCCTGGATGGTCCATGCGGTATTGGGTTCTGTGTAGATGATCCCCGAGGACTTGACGGTGGTGCCATTCATCAGCATCTGGAAGACCTGCCCCGTGCTGCTGTTCCACCACAGGATGTCGGCCTTGCCATCGCCGTCGAAGTCACCCGTCCCCACGATCTGCCAGGCCGGAT
>CAIYNT010000003.1 GCA_903927605.1 uncultured Holophagaceae bacterium | reverse complement strand
GATTCCGCGACGGCCACATACTTCATGGTGGTCTGGATGTCCTTGTGGCCAAGCATCTCCTTGGCCTGAGGAAGGCTGACACCGGCCTCCAGGACGAGAGCCGTAGCGAAGGAGGCCCGCAGCCGGTGTGGTGTCAGGCCAGGGAGCCCGATAGCGTAGCCAGCCTTAACCACGATCTTCTTCGTGAACCCAGGCTGGTGGGGGAAGACGACCTTCTTGCCCTTCACCAGCTTGGTTTCCCCAGGCAGGATGAGGCCCTCAGAAGGCTTTCCATCCGCCTCCCAGCGGGTGTTCATCCGCTCCAGGAGCCAAGGCGGCAGGGGCAACCGCCGCGCTTCGCCACCCTTCGTGAAGAACTCCCCATGCTCCAGCCTGCCGATCACAAGATGTCCACGGACTTGGTCCCAGAACTCCCAGCGGGCTCCCAGGGCTTCGCTCTCCCGAAGGCCAAGGCCGAGCATCATTGCCACAGCCAGATGAAGATCCTTGGAAGTAGTGCCGACTTCCACCGCCGCAAGGAAGTCCTTGGCCTTGTCCGCCCGCACAACGGGCCGGGGTTTCTCCTGGCGCTTGAAACGCCTCACCTGATGGGGTTTCTTGGTGATGAGCCCGCAGCGAATCGCCCACCCGAGCAGGGTGTTGAGCCGCAGCAGAAGGGCGTTCGCACCGCCAGTGGTGTGCTTCTGACGCCCCGGACCATCACCTACTCCCCGGATGTAGCTGAGGAGAACGGCCTGGACTTTGTCAGTGGTGAGGCGGTCGATCCGAACATCAAGCAGAGAGAAGAAGTGGTTGAGGATCGCAGATCGCATGGAATCAACTTGGCCCTTCTGATTGGTAAGGGTGGCGGACTCCGTCCACCCTTCCAATGTCTGCCGGATGGTTGGCACCTCGCGGATGCCAATGCCCTCAAGCGCAATCTTGGCCCGCAATCGCTCAAGCCACCGCACGGCGTCCGCATGAGAAGAGCACTTGGTCGATCCGCGCAGGAGTTCTCCCTGGGTGCTGATCCGGTAGTGCCAGAAGTTGCCAATTTTTTTGAGGCCCTTGTTGTAACCCATCTTGATGACTCTCGTGACTGCTGAAGGATGGTTGTGGCTGAGGCCCTCACCGGCCTCGTTTCGGGGCTGACGTGGGGGAATTACAAGGGTTGCTTCCTCGGGCGTCCGACCCGTCGCTGGGTCGCAACATTCGAGGGGCGTGTCACCTGGATAGGCATCGGGCTGTGGGAGAGCGGCAGACCAGCTCGCGCTTCAAGCCACGCCTCCACGGCGTCGGTGCTAACGAAGGGGGCACCGCCAATAAGGCCGATAGGCAGCCCTTGGTCCACCATGCCCCGCCAAGTCCTGGGGGTGATGGGGCCAGAACGCTGAAGGTGTTCACCAAGCCACTTCCGGGCTGCTTTGATGTTCAAAATTGCCATGTCGTAGCTCCCTAATACATCCTAATGTTACGCAATGGACACTACTTGACAAGTAGAAAGTTCAGCCACACCCTAAATTTGTAATATTCGGGGGCATCACGTGACCTCAACCAAGATGGCGACAGTCCAAGACCGGCTTCAGTTACTCGCCAGCCAGGTCGGTGGCCCCTCATCCCTCGCAGGGTTGTTGGGGATCCACAGGGGGACGCTCTACGACTTCTTGAAGGGGGTCCGCGACGTCCCCAAGGCTCGGCTTGAGAAGATCGCGGCGATGTATCCCTGCGACCTTGAGTGGCTCGCTGAGGGGGTCGGGGAGGCTCCTAATCCGAATGCAAGCCGCACACTGGAAGCCAAGGCCGCAGCCGCTGCCCAGAAAAACTCAGGGCAGGGCATCGGCGGTAACGCCACGAGTGGGGGCTCCCATCCTCTCCGTCGCACTGTCCTTCCTGCGCTCACTTCGTCAGTGGGGAGAGGGCGGCATGTTCGGCTGGAGGCCGCCCGCGAGCGCGTCCTGGCCTTGCTGGCGATGCACGAGGGAGGGAAGGTCGAGGAGGTTCTTGGTCCTGCCCTCTACCAGGAGGTCAAGGCCGGGAGAGCCTGCCCATCGTTGGCACTCCTCGCCGAGCTGGCTGCGGCGCTCGGCGTCAAGCCGGGTTGGCTGCTGGGCCTTGAGGAGTAGCCTCCTATTCGGTGGTGACCACGATTGCGGGTCCTAGGCGGACAGTAGCCGTGAAGGGGTGCGGACATCCATACCCACTCCAGCAGGGGGATGACCGACCAGGTTCAGCCTTCGGCGGAGGAACCTGAGGCAACCCCTTCATCTTGAATCAAGTGCAAGCGCGTTATCCTGCTCCCAATCACCTTGAATACCTACGAATCAAGATTTCACCAAAGGGCGTTCTTACCCCCTGGTTTCCTAGGGTATTAAGAGCATCATCAGCCTGGGGATAACCATCATGACCAAGCCGAAGAGTGGCCTCCGCAAGGGGGTGCAGGAAGTCCCCCCCCCCCAGCACTTAGTGGAACCACCCACACCG
>CAIYNT010000002.1 GCA_903927605.1 uncultured Holophagaceae bacterium | reverse complement strand
ATGAATATCATTGCGGGTGAGCTCGACCGCTGACGCGCCAAGCACGGCGAACGGGCGAAGCCCGCTGCCGGACCGGGGGCCATGAGGCCGTAGCAGGAGCGAAGGCCGACCGTGCGCGAAGCGCATGACCCGAAGGGGCGAGGCCCAGGATGGGCCGAGTCAGAATTATTGCGGGTGAGCTCGACCGCTGAAGCGCCAAGCACAGCGTCCACGCGCAGCCCGGTGCGGGACTTGGGGCGATGAGGCCGTAGAAGGGAGGCTCTGTCTCCACGAGGCGTAGCCGAGTGGGAGCACGCAGCGCGTGCCATAGAAGGAGGCAGACCGACCGTGCGCGGAGCGCATGACCCCGCGGGGGCGAGGCACAGGATAGGCTGAGTCAGAATCATCGCAGGCGAGCTAGGCCGCTACGACGTCGTAATAACCCCCCCACGCGGCACCGCACGGGGGTCACTCTCACTCTTGATGGTGATGGCTTGGCTGTGATGCCGGAGGCGATCCATGATGGTTGTGGATGGGACCTCATCGCCGAGCGCCTCATACGGCCGTCCGCCTCTGGTTACTGGTGGGGATCATGCTGCCCCGCTCGCAGGCAGAGCGACAAATACCTCTCACTTGGGCAGCAGGACCACCGGAATCTCCGTGATGCTGTCCACGGGTATCTTGTTGGCGGCGGCAGCATCGCGGATGGCCTGTTCGTTGGGGCCGTCATAGACGCAGAAGGTCTTGGTCTTTTCCGCGTTCGCGAAGGAGTAGACCCAGTGTACCCCCTTGCCGGCATTGCACTGGTTCACGGACTTCTTGGCTGTGGCGTCGAGGCCATCCAGGGCCCCGGCGGGGAAGGTGCGCACCACCATGTAGCGGTGCAAGCCCTGCTCGGGTGCAGGTGCGGCCGGGGCTGGGTGGGTGTCCCCGGCGACGAGGGCGGTCGCCGTGGCCAAGGTGAGGAGTAGGGTTCGGAGGGTCATCGGATGCTCCTGGAGGAGGCCCACAGGGCCTCAGTGGTGGAAATAAGGGTCCAGCACAGTGACTCGGGTGATGGCGTCCACCGGCAGGCCGTTGCGGGCGGCCACACGGCGGATCGCCTCCGGGGTCGGGGCGTCGTAGACGCAAAAGGTGCGGCTCTTGTCCTGGCTCACGTAGGAGTGCACCCACGTGACCTGGTCTTCGGCATTGGTGCTGATGACGGCCTGGCAGGCCAGGGCTCCTTCGGGCGTGGCGGGGAGGGCAAGGCCTCCCGGGAAGGTTCGTTCGACCATGTAGCGCGGCATGAGTGCCTCCTTGACCCGCTCAAGGTCGCTCAGTTACCCCCACGGAACCATCGGGAGAACTCCCTATTTTTCGTGCGCGTTGTTCCCTATGGGACCGAGCAGCTCTCCTGCGCGCCCCGCCAGTTCCGCCCGGCCCCGGGCGTTGAGCTTGCTCAACAGGGCGGAGACGTGGTGGTCCACGGTCTTCGGCGACACGAAGAGGCGCTCGGCGATGTCCGCGTTGCGAAGCCCATCTGCGACCAGTCGCAACACCTCGATTTCTCGGGGGGTGAGGCCCGAAGGGTTGGCCAGCGTGCTGGCGCGCGGGCGGCGGGGCAGGTCGCGGATGCCCAGGGCCCGCAGGTGTCGGGCGATGCGATCAGCCAGGGGCCTTGCCCCCAGGGACTCGAGTTGAGTGAGGGCCTCTAGCTGGACTGAGGGCTCTGTCGATTCCGACAAGGCCATCGCCTGTTCGTAGGGACAACCCAGCGAGGCCCAGGCCTGTGCGCTTTCCAGGGCAAGGCCCCTCATGCCCAGAGCATAGGGTTCGGCTGCGCCGATGGGTGGTTCGGTGAGAGCACCCACCCGCCAGAGCCAGGATCCCAGTTCACCGGTCATCCAGGGGTCGCCGCGCTCCAGGGCCAGTGCATAGGTGCCTTCTGCCTCGGCACGAGTCCCCTCTAAGTTCCCCGCCAGCCAGGTGGCTTCGGCCCGGGCGGCGCTCACCGGACCGAGCCTCTGGAGTTCACCCATGCCCTGGGCCAGGTCCAGCGCCTCGTCCAGGGCTTCCGCCGCCTGGGGATCTCCACGCCGGACCCTGATTCTCCCGAGGATGATCAGGGGCTGGATGCGGCTTGCCGCGGCCGTTCGAGGATGGCGCAGCAGATCCTCGGCAATGCTCGCGGCTGCATCCCAGCGGCCCTGCCAGAACTCGCACACGCTCAGCCATCCCGACATGTAGAGCGTCCAGGAATCCAGGTCGTGGTCGCGGGTGTAGGCCAGTCCCGCTTCCAGCCAGCGGCGCCCCTCTGGCAGCACTCGGCCGCCTACGGATATGGAACTGAGGTTGGTGTAGGCCCGCGCCGCGTGTTCTTCCAGACCCAGCTCGAGGGAGAGTCTCAGGCTCCGTTCAAGCAGCGGCAGGCCTTCCCGGTCCCCGGCCTGGGATCGTGCAGTGCCCACGTTGTTGAGGGCGTGGGCCAGGACTTCCTTTGCGCCGAGCTGCTCCGCCAGCTTGATGGCCTGGGAGCCCCAGGTCACGGCTTCGGCTACCCGGCCCTCCAGCATGTGGAGTTGGGAGAGGTTGGATTGGGCCAAGGCGAGTTGAAGGCCCGCCGGCAGCGGCGTCAGCACCGTCAAGGCTTCGGCAGCGCAGGCATCCGCCTCGGCGCGACGTCCCAGGAACCAGTTCAGGCGCGAGAGCCAGCGCAGGGTCTCGCCCACCTTCTCCAGCTCGCCCATGCGCTTCCACAGCTGAAGGGCCTCCGATCGGGCGGTCACCGCCGCCTCGATCTGATTGGTGAGGTAGCCTTCGAAGGCTCGTGCCTCCAGGAGTTCGGCCCGATCCCGGTCCGAGAGTTCCCCGGCGAACCTGAGCGCCCGGGCATACTGATCGCCCGCCTCTCGATGGGACTTCATGGCTGCGGCCCGGCGCGCTGCAGCCGGGGCATAGGTCAGCACGGCCTTGCGATCTCCCACCGCCTCGGCGTGATGGGCGAGCATGGCGAGATCGTCGGGGCGCGGGGGCTGGGCCCGGTGGACTTCGAGGATCCGTCGATGCCACTCGACGCGCCGACCCGGCGACATCCCGGCCAGGACAGCTTCGCGTCCGAGCTCGTGGCGGAAGGCCACTCCGTTCTCCGCCTGGACGAGCACGCCCGTGGTTAGGCAGGCGGCCAGGGACTCCGCTGTGTTGCCTGCCACCTCAGCAAGTTGCTGCGGGTCGATGCGGGAGCCCATCACGGCAGCAGCCTCCAGGGCTCGGCGCTCTTCGGGATTGAGTTTGGCGGCCCGCGCGAGCACGGCGTCCTGGAGGTTTAGGGGCAGCGCATCCCGGCCCGTGGCGAGCATCTCGGCCACGAAGAAGGGGTTCCCGCCGGTGCGGCGATGGAGGTCCGCCGGATCCAGGTCCGTGCCTTGGCTCAGGCTTCGAACGGCTGCTTCGGATAGAGGTGCGAGCGGCAGTCGATGGAGCGCACCTGTTGTCGCCAGTTCCCCCAGCACGGTCCGAAGGGGATGGGTTGCATCCACCTCGTCATCGCGGTAGGTGATCAGGACCAGGCTTCGCGTGTGCGCCATCCGGCGGCCGAGGAACTTCAGGAGATCCCGCGTGGCCTCGTCAGCCCAATGGCAATCTTCGAAAATCAGGATCCACGATGATGTCTGCAGCAGGCGGAGAAGTTCCGCAAAGAGCCGGGGGCGATCGATGTCTCCTTCAAGGGCCCGTGTCAGGGATGCCGTACCCTGATGGGCCATGTCGAGCACGGGCCCCAGCGGTCTCGGCAGGGAGAGGGGGTCGCACCAGCCCCAGAGCACCTGGCTATCCTGCGGCAGGCCCTTGATGAAGGCCCGGAGAACGGAGGTCTTCCCTACGCCCGCCTCCCCGCAGAGCGCGACAAGGGAACCTTGGCCCAAGGTGGCCGTTTCGCGCAGCTGCGCCAATTCCTGGAGGGTTCCGTTGCGTTCCAGAAGCTTCAAGGGGAGTCCGGGGGAAACGGCCGATGATAGCGCAGCAATGGCTAGATCAAGACACCGCGCTTAAGTAGCACACCAGTGTGTCGGCTCCACTGCTACGTGCAATGGGGCGTTCTTTGGTGGGGAGGGTTTCGCCTTGCTAGCGTCCGCTGAGTGGTCTCGAATCACACTGGGAACACCAGTCTCATTCAAAACTGCAAGCAGCAGGACAACCTCAGCTCCTCCAATCCTCCCCACCTTATCCGCCAGGAGAATGAAAGGGTCCTGGCGGCCCACCGTTAGGCACGATGCTAAAAAGACCCCCATCGCTGATGACTTGGCCGCGCAAGCGAGGGCATGGGTAAGTGAGGCGACGCCTGCCTCACCCCTTCTGCAGCCCCTCCAGCTGCGCCCGGTGGTCATTGCGCAGCCGCTCCAGTATTGCCAGGAGGCTCTCTCTTTCCTCGGCGCTGAGGCAGCGGTCCACCTGCTGGCACAGCGCCTGGTGGCGCCCGTGCATCTTCGCCTCGAGGGCGATTCCCTTGGCGGTGATCTGCACGCGGCTGCCGCGGCGGTCGGCGGGGTTCTCGCAGCGCTTGACCAAGCCGCTGGCCTCCAGGCGGTTCACCAGCCGGGGCACGTCCGCAAAGCGGTAGATCATCCGGCAGCGGATGTCCTTGACGAGGTAGCCGTCCTTCGGCCCCCCTTTGAGGATGCGGAGCACGTTGAATTGCTGGTCCGAGATGCCCTCGGGTCCGTAGAGGCACTCATCGAAGAGGCGCGCCACGTATTCCCGCGTGAGGAGCAGGGCCAGGGCCACTTCGTGTCCCGGTTCGAGGGGCTTGGTGATCTGAAGTTCCTCACGGATGTGCATGGTTGAACCCTTATTGCCCAAGCATGTCAGAATTTTTTCAAAAAGGTGTTGCAACTCTCGAATTTTGGCCTAGACTCAATTACATGGTGAAACACCTATTTGATGGAGGACCCATGCGTCACCCCTTCCGCTCTGTCTTAGCCCTGCTCGCCCTGGCGGCCCTGCCGGCCCTGGCCCAGGACACCTACAAGATCGATCCCGTCCACAGCGAGATCAGCTTCAAGATCCGCCACCTGCTGGCCAAGGTGAATGGCCGGTTCACGAAGTTCGCCGGTGACATCAAGGTGGACACCAAGGACATCACCAAGTCCACGGTGGAGGTCAACATCGACGCCGCCAGCATCAATACCGACAACGAAGCCCGCGACAAGCACCTCCGCAGCGATGCCTTCTTCGATGTGGCCCAGTACCCCGCCATCACCTTCAAGAGCACCGCGGTGAAGGAGGTCGCCAAGGGCAAGCTGGAGGTCACGGGCGACTTCACCTTGCACGGCGTCACCAAGCGCATCACCTTTCCCATCAGCAATGCGGGGACGGGCCCTGGCATGAAGCCTGGCACAGTGGTGGCGGGATTCGTGGACGGTGCCCTCACGATTGATCGCAATGCCTATGGCATCAAGACCTTTCCGGGTGCCCTGGGCGACGAAGTGGCCATCTCCCTGAATGTCGAGGCGGGCAAGGTCGACGCCGCCAAGAACTGAGCCGCCGTCACAGCGTCCTTAATTGTGTTGTTCCAACTGCAAGAACGGCCCCTATAGGAGGTTCCATGAGCGAAGGATTCCCGAAGATCGCGGCCAAGGCCCCGACGGTGCTGGACCTGGAGCCCGGAACCTACTGGTGGTGTTCCTGCGGCCTGAGTGCCAAGCAGCCTTTTTGCGACGGTGCCCACAAGGTCTGCGAGCTGCGTCCCATGAAGGTGGAGGTCCGGGAGGCCGGTCAGAAGGCGTTCTGCCAATGCAAGCACACAAAAACGGCCCCATTCTGTGATGGGAGCCACTGCGAGCTCTGATCCGTCCTGCGGATCGTGATGGAGGGCACTGGGGTTTACCCCGGTGCCCTCCATCCATTTCGGGCTAAACTGAGCCCTCATGCGAGCGCGCCCATGAATCATCCCCAGCCCCCCGAGACGTCGAACGAACCCCTGGCCCCGGGCCAGCGGT
>CAIYNT010000001.1 GCA_903927605.1 uncultured Holophagaceae bacterium | reverse complement strand
TCCGACGGCAGCTACGGCGTGCCCCAGGGCCTGGTCTACGGCTATCCCGTCACTGTGAAGAACGGCCAGGTGGAGATCGTGAAGGGCCTGGCGATCAACGCCTTCGCCCGCGCCAAGATGGATGCCACCGCCAAGGAGCTCGGCGAAGAGCGCGATGCTGTGAAGGAACTCGGGCTCGTGTAGCTTTCCATCCGACTCAAGACACGCAGGGGGGGCGACCCCCCTGCTTTTTTTTGGGCTCTGATCGCAACTCAGGAAAAGCAGGCACACAGAGGCAGGGATGCCTTGGGGACCAGACGTCCCTGTCTTGACAGGAAGCCACGCCTGGGTGACATTGGCGGGTCCCTTCTGGTGCCCCATGCCCAGCGTCACGTTCACCCGCAACCTCCAGCGCCACGTGGCCTGCCCGCCCTGTGCGGTGTCCGGCGCGACCGTGCGGGAGAGCCTGGAGGCGGCCTTCGCGCTGTATCCGCAGGCCCGGAGCTACGTCCTGGACGAACACGGCACCCTCCGGTTCCACATGGCCATCTACGTCGACGGCGTGCCCATCACGGATCGCCAGGGCCTCAGTGATCCCGTGCCTGACTCTGGCCAGATCTTCATCATGCAGGCCCTGTCCGGAGGTTGAAATGTCCGATGCGTTGCTGGTGTCCACCCGCAAGGGACTCTTCTCCGCCCGGCGCAAACGGAAGGGGACCTGGGCGCTGGAGACCGTGTCCTTCCTGGGGGACAACGTCTCGCTCACCCTGGCGGATCCGCGCGATGGCGCCTGGTACGCGGCCCTGGACCACGGCCACTTCGGCGCCAAGCTGCACCGCTCCAGGGACCGCGGCGCCACCTGGGCGGAGATCGGCGTGCCGGCCTATCCCACACCGCCCGAGGGCCACGTGGAGAAGGACTTCCTGGGCCGGGAGATTCCCTGGCGCCTCATTCGCTTCTGGAGTCTGGCAGCGGGCCACGCCTCCCAGCCGGGCCTGCTGTGGGCGGGCACCATTCCCGGCGGTCTGTTCTGGAGCGAGGACAGCGGCGACACCTGGCAGCTGGTGGAAGCCCTGTGGCACCATCCGGACCGCCGGAAGTGGGCCGGGGGCGGCGCCGAGGCGCCGGGCATCCACTCCATCTGCGTGGATCCCCGGGACGGGAACCGCGTGGTCGTGGCCGTCTCCAGCGGCGGCGTATGGCACACACAGGACCTGGGCCTGACCTGGTCCGCCCACACCAAAGGCATGCGTGCGGACTACGCGCCTCCCGAGCTAGTGTCCGCCCCCGAATCCCAGGATCCCCACCGCATGGTGCAGTGCGCCGGAGCGCCGGACACCTGGTGGATCCAGCACCACAACGGCATCTTCCGCAGCACCGACGATGCCCGGAGCTGGACCGAGATCGTCGATGTGAAGCCCTCGGTTTTCGGCTTTCCCGTGGTGGTGCATCCGAGGGACCCGGACACCGCCTGGTTCGTGCCGGCCATCAAGGATGAGAAGCGCATCCCTGCCGAGGGCCAGGTGGTGGTGAACCGCACCCGGGACGGCGGCCGCAGTTTCGAGACCCTGCGTCGCGGCCTGCCGCAGGCCTGGGCCTATGATCTGGTCTATCGTCATGCTCTGGATCTCGACGCCTCCGGTGAGCGCCTGGCCTTCGGCTCCACCACGGGGTCGGTGTGGATCAGCGAGGACAGCGGCGACAGCTGGCTCACCTTGGCCGAGCACCTGCCCCCGGTGCATGCGGTGTGCTTCGTGTGATCCGGGGCCAGGCCATCGAGCTCTGCTATCGGTTCACGATCAATCGCGGGTCCTGGCCGTTCTCGACAGACCGGACCAGGCCCTTGGGATCGAAGGTGATGGTCATCAGGGAATTCCACACCTCGACCTCCAGGTACGGATACTCCCAGACGATGTAGCCAGCACCGAACCGGAAAGAGGGCCGGATCTGCCTGGGGTTGCCGAATTCCCGCCGGACCGAATCGAGGGTGTCGATGCCTGGTCGGATCTGCGCGAAGTGCTCCCTGGTCAGGGGCTGCCAGGCCCTGACGGCACGGCCATCGGGGCCGAAGTCGACCAGGTAGGTCCGCTGGCCGGTCGGTCCGGTGTCGTATTCATAGCGCGACCCCGCTTGCGGCCCGGTGAGGCGGTACTCCGCGACAGGTGTTCCGAAACGCGCGCGCACCTGTGCTTCCGGGGTACCCGGCGCCACGGAGAGCGGAGTCGTACAGGCAGCGAGCAACAGCATGGCGATGGGCGACAGCCGAACGGCCAGTGGTAACGCAGGCAAACCGGTCCGACGCACGGGTAGTTTAGGTATGGCTTGGAACATGCGCATATGCGGCCCTCCTCGAAATTCCGCCCGCCGCCTTCGGCAAACAATCTCTTCGATCAGCGCTCTGGCACGGCCATCCCCATGGTGGGCCTAGGCCTTCAGGTCCAGCAACTGGTTCGGGCTCTGGTGGGCGCTACCCAGGTTTCCGTTCGAGGCGTAAGGAGTCGGCAGGCCTTGGATCCTGTTTGGGGAGGTGGTGGAGGGGCCCAAAGACGATTCCGCCTGGCGACCCAGCCCCGGGTGCTTCAGCGAATAGGCCATGGCCTCCAGGCCAGACACGATCCCATCCTGGTTGGTATCGGCAGGATCGTGGTAGGCGGAGGCGGATGGTTGGGACACCCGGCTCGCCTGTGTGGTCAGGCTTGCGGCCCCTGAGGGCGGTGTGTTTAGGAAGGACAGCAGGGGGTGCGACAGGGAGTAGGCCAGTTCCTCTGCTGCGGACACGACCCCATCGTGGTTGGTGTCGGCGGGGTCGTAGTAGGCAAAGTTGGACTTTGCCGCCTTGGCCGTCTCAATCATCAGGCTTCCGGGCCCGCTCTGGACGCTGCCGACCTGCATAAACTTCCTCTACAGGCGGGGAAACAACGCCTCTGCATGAATATAGGCCTTTCCAGCCGTCGTGGGAGGTCGGCCCACCAAAGGCCGTGGCGGTCTGAACTTCTTGCGGAGCCCCGCCTTAGCTGCACCCTGTCGTCGCCCCGCAGGTCTGGCACTTCATGCAGGCGCCGTTGCGGACGAGGGTGAGGTGGCCGCACTCGGGGCAGGGGTCGCCGGTGTAGCCCTTCTCGCGGGCGGTCTGCGCGGCGTTAAGGCTGGCCTTGGCACCGGAGACCCCCACCAGGACCGGCACCGGTGCGGGGGCTGAGGCCACGGGAACGCCGGTAGCGGAAGACTCCGGGAAGGGCAGGGGCGTGCCCGTCTGCAAGCTGGGGAGGTTGCTCTGGACCCCGGGGGCATTGCTGTTGGGACGCAGGCCGGTGGCGGCGCTCATGAGCTGCTCCGGCTCCACGTGCGCCAGGTCGTAGCGGCCCAGGTAACTGATGGCCAGCTCCCGGAACACGAAGTCGATGAGGCTCGTGCTGAGCTTGATGGTGTCGCTACCCGCCACCATGCCGCCGGGCTCGAAGCGGGTGAACAGGAAGGCGTCGCAGAACTCTTCCAGGGGCACGCCGTGCTGGAGGCCCATGCTCACGGCGATGGCGAAGCAGTTGAGCACGGCGCGGAAGGCGGCGCCCTCCTTGTGGATGTCGAGAAAGATCTCGCCGAGGCT